>NZ_CP128477.1:0-337857 GCF_030369675.1 Peteryoungia algae
GCTCGAAAAAGGCGAATTCGTGCGGAATGACGAGCGACGCCGCGACGGTCGCAACGCCAAGAAGAAAGAAGAGAAACGCCACCTTGAAGGCTCGTGTCCGGACACCGGCTCGAAAGAGCTCACCCGGGCCCGGGACCTTCCCGTTCATGGCGGCAAGGACAGGCGAAGCCTCCGCCGAAAGAACGGGAGAGCCGGACGCCGGATTGCCGGGCCCGGATTTCGCAGGACGTCCTTTGCCGGCTGTGTTGCGCCCCGTCTTCCTGTGTGGCTGCTTCTGCTTCTTCATGTCCGTGACCTGACCTTGCGCTGCAAGACGCGTGACCATGCCTATTCCACAGCGCGCCGCGTTTGTCACCGCAGCCCTGCTCGCTCACCTGCGAGGGAACCACGCGCCAGCCGGCGCCTTTGCCACGCTGCTTACCGTCCCTTGTAACGTGTTGATCGTGGACGGGCCTTCGCAGGACGCAGACGGGAACATGCCCGGCGGTCACCCGCCGGGCATGTTCAGATTGATTTCAGAAGCGGGGCCGATCGATCAGGCCGCGCGACGCTCGTGCCGGCCCTCCTCGACCTCTTCGACGATCTTCGCCACGAAGGCATCGAGATCACCGGGGTTGCGCGAGGTGATGATACCCTGGTCGGTGACGACAGCCTCGTCGCGCCAGGCGGCGCCCGCATTGATCATGTCGGTCTTGATGGAAACGAAAGAGGTCGCCTTGCGGCCCTTGATGGCGCCGGCTTCGATCAGGAGCCACGGACCGTGACAGACGGCGGCGATCGTCTTGCCGGAATGCAGGAAGGTCTTGACCAGGTCGACCGCCTTGCGCTCCTTGCGCAGAAGGTCGGGATTGATCTGACCGCCGGGAATGACCAGCGCATCGAATTCGTCGATATCAACGTCTTCGAGCGTCAGATCCACATCGACGGTATCGCCCCAGTTCTCCTCGTCCCAGCTCTTGATCGGGGCTTTTTCGAGCGAGGCGATCTTCACCGTGGCGCCCTTGGCCGTCAGCTGTTCCAGCGGCACGCGCAGCTCGGAACGCTCGTAGCCATGGGTGGCGAGAATGAGGATGCGGGCGGAAGTGATGGAAGGCATGCGGATGTCCTTTCGTGTCTCGTTGCCTTGGGGATGTGAAGGAAACGGAGACGCGTCCGCATCGTTCCGTCAAAAACTTTTCAGCTCCCCCGACAACAGGTGTTGCCGCCCCGCCTGCGCTTTGCTAATCAGGCGGCGATTTGCGGCGCAGCCTTTTGCTTCCCGCATTCTGTTGGGGCGTCGCCAAGCGGTAAGGCACCGGTTTTTGGTACCGGCATTCCCAGGTTCGAATCCTGGCGCCCCAGCCACTGCTTGTTTTTGTATAATTTTCAATGACTTGGAAATGTTAGAAGGTTCGGAACCGGAACACTTTTTCGGTGCATAAATCCGGCGCAAGGGAGCGAGCATGTCCACACAGCACTACTATTACACCTATCTCTCGGACGAGGGGCCGGTTTCGTTGATTCCCGAGGGCGGTGGTCGCTACAAGATCGTCTTTCAGAATGAAACGGTCGGAACTTTCGCAAGCTTAGATGACGCATTCGTCGCGGCGATCACGGGTGGGCTACGGAAACTGGACCTACCAGCGAACATTGCAGAATGGCAAAAGAAGCTTTTTGCATCTGTCTCAAGGCTGCGGCGCGCACCGTAGCATCCCCGCACTGGGGCGAGACAGTGGTGGGACTTAAGACCGCGAAGTACGACGAGCTTGACGAACATGCGATGAAGTAACTCTTCATGTACAATGTTGCTGCTTCCACGATCTTGCGTGATCACCTCTTAAATTAAGGCGTGATCAAGCAGCTAGTTGGGTGAGCGCTGCCCGCCTGAGATGTAGTTTATTAAGCGCCTAGTGAATCCGACCGGTGCCTCTGCGACTTCCTGAGGTGTAGGCGAGGTCTCAAGATTAACTTCTTCCGGAGCCGCGTATGGCTGTGGGGCAATGGAGATTAATGTGTTGGCCATCGCTTGTCCGATACATCTAAAGAGATCGATATCCTTCATAAGTTGATCAGGCCCACTAGAACTCGACATGGCAATCGCATGAGCGACATCGTTTCGTCGATCCATGAACTCATCGAGGTCTCGCAACAGCGCTCCATGTGCCGCGCCTTGGTCATGTGTCTCAAAATGCTCAAGTAAAGGTTTATCATTACAGATCAAATGGCATAAGTTAGATAAATTGCTGACAGCAAAAAGTTGGTTTATCTGGCTGGGTCTCATGTTGTTTTCATTGTGGATCAGCGTTGTGTATATATCTTTAGATAGGTCGCCGTTAGTGAAATCGAATACATCAGTGTATCGAGTGTGAATTGCATTTACGGAGTTTTGCCGCTTCGTTGGGGTGTCGAACTGTAACTTAGAAAGCCCGTCCATGGAGCGCTTCCATGCCTGCGCTAGTAGTTTATGGGGAATTTCGTCTATGCCCCTGCAGGAAGCAACTACGCATTTGGCATAGGTTCGCGCCATCTCCCTTGTGAATTCCTCGAAAGTTGCGGCTAGCAAAAGCGTAACAGAGTTGGCTGCGGCGACTCGGGCCTTAGCAGATACCGTCGCGGGTCCTGAGAAGGTCCCAACCACGGCTGATAGGGCAGCGAGGTTCGTCTCGAACTCTTCTTGGATGACTTGGAAGAGGGCGCTCATAAGCGCATCATCCCGCGGTCAGTATTTGGCTCATAAGATCGATACGATCCTTAACAGCCTGAGCAGTATTGCCTTGACCGGTCAGGATCGTAAGACGAGCAGGATCAGCAAGTGCCATCTGCATCTCGTGGTTCACCCGACTTTTCTGAGTCAAGATGCGTTGCTTATCAGCCTGATGACGATGAATGGCTACCATAGCCGCATCGTAAATTGCTGCTGAAACTCTCACGCGTCCTTTTTCATCCGGCAGTAGTTCGAATGGCTTTCTGTCGAAGATGTCATAGAGGAAAGACAGGTGTTCTCGATATTCGTTCTCCAATGATGCCGCTTCTTGATCTGCGATGTCGCGCTCCATTGCACGATCGAGCATGGCTTTCATCGAGCCGCGAATATTGGATTCGTCTCTTAGGGCGAAATACCTCAAAACAAGCTGACAATCTCCCATTGAGGCATAAAGCGCATTTTTTTGCCTGATGGGATTTTCGTAATAGTCGCTTGGATCTGCTTCTGAGTAGGGAGGGATATCAAATATCTCGGTGAACAGCCGAAAGCGAGAAAGATTAATCAACGCTTGGTTCAGTGGTCCTGGGTTCAGCGCGTTGCGGATTTCCTGTTGGTTCAGCTTTTTTCCACCGGTGTTGAGCCGGTCAAATATGAACCGCCTGATATCCCTCATGCTTAATCTGTTCGCGACGTCATCGACGTCGCTTTCAAGGAGCAAAACTATTGCTGATACTGACGATCTATCTAGCGCTCGCTTAATTCTCGGAGGGCAGCGTGAAAACCTGATGCCGTTCAGAGGCTTCAAAACCTGTAGGCCCGTCAACGCAAAGTCGCCCGAAATGAACTCCTTCACCGCATTCAAGCGCTGTTGGCCATCCATGACTTCGTAGCGCGCAGCCGTGCTCTCATACAAGTATACTGGGGGAATTGGAATGTTCAGAAGAAGCGATTCAATCAGGCGTGACTTCTGGGTTGTTCCCCAAACTAGTCGTCTCTGGTATTCCGGGCGGAGATTCATAACCTCCCCCTTCGTTATAATGTCGTGGATTTGGGGAAGGAAAAAATTGTTCGTCTGATAAACTATGCGAAACGCATTCTTCGCAAAATACTCATCAGGGTCGAGATGGTCGGGGATCGGTGCGAAGTCGAATCCATCTTCAAAATCCCCGGTAATAATTTCTTTCGACATAGCCACTCCAAACTCATATTCGCGATCCTCCTGACCTAAGCCACTTTCTTCGTTGGATTCAATCAAAAAGGCCCGCGAGGGTGTCGGCGGGCCAAAGGTCGTTGTAGGGTCTACCTCGATCTGCTGCGCTAAGATTGTCAAAACACACTCCCGTCTCAATCTCGATTGGATCGAGAATAATACCCCCAGCCACCGTTCAAATGTCCGTTCCGACGACGCCGGCCTTGGCTGATTGTCTGTTCCTCAGTCCACCCAGGGCAGCGTGCCGCGTGGCAGCTTCAGGCTGGCCAGTGTGGCGATGGCCGCCAGCGCCAGCACCAGAAGCGTGGAGAGCACCGCGACGGCGGCGGCGGCGGTGGAGTTGCCTTCGTATTGCAGCGCGAAGATCATCACCCCGATCGTCTCGGTGCCGGACGACCAGAGCAGGGCCGACAGCGTCAGTTCGTTGAGGGCGGTCATCACCACCAGGATCGCGCCGGCAGCGGCGGCCGGCAGGATGCCCGGCAGAAAGATCGACAGGATCCGCCGGGAAAGCCCGGCGCCGGTCACGCGCGCCGCTTCGTCCAGCGAGGGATCGACCGATTGCGCGGCAGCGGCGACCGGCCGCAGCACCAGCGGCAGGAAACGGGCGAGATAGGCGGTGACGAGGATCGCCATTGTCCCGTAGATCGAGATCCCGATGATCGGCAGTGGTTTGAGGAAGGCGAGGATCATGCCGAGCGCCACCACCGTGCCGGGAACGACCCAGGGCGCCTCGATGACGATGTCGAGCAGCCGCAGCAGCGGATGATTGCGGCGCACCGACAGAAAGGCGAGCGGCACGGCAACCAGCATCGAGATCCCGGCGGCGACGGTGGCGAGCATCAGGGAATTGGCGAAGGCCCGCCGCACGGTATCGTTGGCGAGCACGGCGCGAAAATGGTCAAGGCTCACGGTGTCCGGCCCGAAGGCGACCCCGATTGCGGGCAGAAGTGCGGTCATGGCCAGCGCCGTGAGTGGCACGAGAGACAGGAACAGCACCAGGATCCACAAGAGGATCTCGACCACCGGCGCAGGGCGGCGGGGCAGAAGGGGCGCGCCTGCCGGCAGCGGGACGGCGATGCGCGCCGTCAAGACATTGCGCAGGACGATGGCGAGCGCAGCCATCGCGGCGAGCACCAGCGCCAGCGTCGCCACCTGACCGGCGGCGGCCGGGCCAAAGCCGTTGAGCCGCTGATAGATCAGCGTCGTCAGGACCGAGATCCGACCGGGTATGCCGAGCAGCGCCGGAACGCCGAAATTGCCGATCGCGGCCGTGAAAGCGATCAGGCTGCCGGCCAGAACCGAGGGCATGACGATCGGCAGAACGATGCCGGTTCCGATGCGGCGTGGCGAAATGCCGAGGATGCGGGCAGCCTCGACGAGATCGGCCGGCAGGGCCCGGAGTGCGGCGCGCACGGCGATGAAGACAAGCGGCATGTGTTCGATACCCATGACCAGCGCGATCCCGCCCGTCGAGTAGAGCGGATTGGTGGTGCCCGGCGGTGGTGCGAGCCCGAGCGGTTTGAGGATCGGCGATTGCGCGCCGAAGAGCTCGATCCAGGCGAGCGCCATGGTCTGCGACGGTACGATCAGCGGCATCAGGATGAGGAAGGTCAGCGCCACACGCGTCCTGAGCTTGAGCAGGCTGACGGCGAAGGCGAGGGCCACGCCGAGCAGGGTGGAGACGACAACGGAGAAGAGCGCGGTCTGCAGCGTGCCCGAGAGCGCACGCAGCGTCGAGCGACTGGAAAGTGTTGCAATCATCAGCCCGAGCGGCGTGCCGTCTTCGCCGGGCTGGAAGGCACTGGCGAACAGCCGGGCAAGCGGCCAGAGGGTCGTTGCGGCAACGTAGAGGAAGAGAAGGGAGACGAGCAGATGCTCGCCTCCCGAAGCTTGCTGGCCGGTTTGAAGTCTGGCCATTGCGGGTCTGCGCATCGAGATATCAGCCGCCAAAGAGGTCGGCGAATTTTTCCTTGTTCTCGGTATCAGCCTTCAGCATGGCATCGCTGTCGGTCGGCAGGATCTTCAGCGTGGCAAGCGCCGGATAACCTTCCGGCTGGGCGACTTCGGGCAGGATCGGGAAATAGCCCTGCGCGGCTGCCTGCTGCTGGGAAGTCTTGGAGAGCTGCCAGGCGACGAAGGTCTTGGCGGCGTCGACCGAATCCGACCCCTTGAGCACGGCGACCGGCTGGGTGATCGAGCTTACGCCCTCTGTCGGGAAGACGAAATCGACGGGTGAGCCCTTCTTCTTGGCATTGAGCGCCATGTATTCGATGATGATGCCATAGGCCTTTTCACCGCGAGCGACGGCCTCGATGACCGTACCATTGCCCTGGCCGGCAACGGCGCCGGCATCTGCGAGCTTTTCGTAATAGGCCCAGCCGAAGTCCGGCTGCTGCGTCATCGTGCCGACATGGATGACGGCCGCACCCGAATAGAGCGGGCTCGGCATGATCAGGCTTTTCGCCGCATCGGCTTCCAGCAGATCGTTCCAGCTCGTCGGTGCGGTCTTCACCAGATCGGTGTTGTAGACGATGCCGGTCGTGATCACCTTGGTGCCGAAAAAGGTCTTGTCGGCATCGATGAACGCAGGGTCGACACCCTCGACGGGGGCATCGGTGAAGGCGAGCAGGCGATCGTCGTTCTTCAGCTGGGTCATCGCGACAGTGTCGGCGATCAGGATGACGTCGGCGGGACTGTTGCCGGCGGCATATTCCGCCTGCAGCTTGGCCATGACTTCGGTCGTGCCGGAGCGGAAGAGTTCGACCTTGATTTCCGGATGGTCGGCGTTGAAGGCTTCGATGACCTGGGTCATCTGGTCCTGCGGCTGGGAGGTGTAGACGGTGATCGTGTCTTCGGCTGCGGCCTGGAAGGCGAGACCGGCAAGGAAGGTGGTGGCGACGAGCGTGCGGATGAACATGGAAACCTCGTTGAAAGGGCGGGGCGCCACCAAGGCGACCGGCCCGGACGATGGGAAAGAGGCTGCCGCAGGGGCAGATGCGGTTTTCGCCTAGCGCAGCGAGATGACGGCCGGACGACAGGCCGATGATCTTCCCGTGACATCGACCGCGCCGTGGCCGGTGTCGCCATCGCCGATCACCCAGCCGCCGGTAAAGGCGAGGTCGATCGGTGTGCCGGGCGCCAACCGCTCCGCAAGCGGTACGCTGACCACGTCGCCGTCGATCTCGCTCGGCAGGCAATGGCTCAGGAAGGCGCCGTTCTGGAACACCTGGCCGACGAGTTCGGTCTTGAGATGCCCGCCCTCGGCCACGCGCCTGAGATCCGAGGCATGGAACGAGAGCCAGCCATACCCGACGGGGGCGTCCCCCGGCATGTCGAGGAATTGCTGACCGAGCATCACCCGGGTTTGGCCGCCTTCGGACCTGACCACCCTGACCGGCAAGGTCCGACCACGTCCGATGAAGCGGGCGACCATGGGCGAGGCCGGCCGGCGATAGAGCTCTTCCGGTGTGCCGACTTGCTCCAGCCGGCCCCGGTCCATGACCGCGACATGGCTGGCGACAGCCATGGCCTCGTCCTGGTCATGGGTGACGAAGACGAAGGTGGCCCCCGTCAGGCTGTGGATGCGGCGGAATTCGGCAAGCATTGTCTCGCGCAGATGCGCGTCGAGATTGGCAAGCGGCTCGTCGAGCAGGATCAGTTGCGGCCGGGTGGCGAGCGACCGGGCCAGCGCCACCCGCTGGCGCTGGCCGCCCGAGAGTTCGTGCGGGCGGCGGTCGCCGAGGCCGCGTAAGCCGACGACGTCGAGCACCTCGTCGATCCGCGCCGCGCGTTCCTGTGCGGTGAGCCGCGCCACCTTCAGCCCGAATTCGATATTGCCGCGCACGCTCATGGTTGGCCACAGGGCATAGGACTGGAAAACCATGCCGATCCGGCGCTGTTCCGGCGGCACGAATGCCGAGCTCCCGGCCACCACATGCTCGTCGAAGCGGATCTCGCCGTGATCGGGCACCTCGAGCCCGGCAATCAGCCGCAGAAGCGTTGTCTTGCCGCAGCCGGACGGCCCGAGCAGGGCGAGAAAGGCACCGTCGGGAATGGCGAGCGACACCGCATCCAACGCCTGGAAGCGATCGAAGCGTTTGGAAATGGCTTTGAGCGTCAGGCGCGGCAAGGCTTGGTTCTCCGGGTCATCGGGGTCCTATGCCATGGACAGATGACGCCAGGATGAAACCTGCTGATGTACCGTAAATGCGCCCCGGTGATCGCATGGCGATCCGGCTGGCTGGACAATTCGGGTCGCAGACCAGACCGCCGTTTTCCCGGCCCACAGCCCGCCATCGCTCGCAGCAGCCATCGCGGCCGCAGCAGGTCTCGCCGTGGTACCTGCCTCATCGCGCGTCGTGATGAAGGCGGGCATGCCGGGATCCTGCGACGTCGGTTGAGAAATGGACCTTATCCTGCTCGTTTCGCGGCGAAACATGGCGCATTTGCTTCAGCGAATCGCTTGAAATTCAGCTAGTGTCATGTTCCATGGGGATAGCCACATGGGGACTGCATGGCACATCTTGCCGAGGGTGAGATCGCAATACCGCGCATCGCGCGCATCGAATGGCCGACCGTCGCATTGGCCTTACTGATCTACGGGGGCTTTCTTGGCCTCACTTACTTCTGGCGCGACATTCCAATCTGGATCCTCGTGCCGTCAGGCGCCTGGCTGATTGCCTGGCATGGCTCACTTCAACACGAGGTGATTCACAACCACCCGACCCGCCATGTCTTCATCAACGATGCGATCGGCGTTCCGCCGATCTCGCTTTGGCTGCCCTATCACGTCTACAAGCAGAGCCATCTCGCCCATCACCGTGACGAGCATCTGACCGATCCGATCGAGGATCCGGAATCCTATTATTTCACCAGCAAGGATTGGGAGCGCTTCGGCTGGTTCGGCCGCGGCCTGCGCGAATTCAACCTCACGCTTGCCGGCCGCCTGACCGTCGGCCCCGCCATCATTCTCGGTTCCTTCCTCTGGCATGAGGCCGTGAAGGTGATCCGCGGCGAGGGCGATAGCCGGCGTCTCTGGGCAGGCCATGCGCTGGGTGTCCTGGTCGTGCTCTGGTGGGTTCTTGCCGTTTGCGACATGCCTTTCCTGCTGTTCTTCTTCGGCTTCGTCTATTGCGGCACGGCGCTCTCGCGCCTGCGCTCCTATGCCGAACACCGCTTTGCCGATGACCACGAGGAGCGCACGGCCATCGTCGAGCGCACGCCGCTATTCGGCCTGCTCTTTCTCCACAACAACCTGCATGTCCTGCATCACCGCGTGCCGGCGCTGCCCTGGTACATGCTGCCCCGATTCTACGAGAAACATCGCGATTTCCTCGTCCGTCTCAACGGCGGTCTCGTCTATCGCGGCTATTTCGACGTCGCCCGCCGCTATTTCTTCCACAAGCATGATGGGCCGACCCATCCGAGGTATTCCTGAGCGCCGTGGGAGAGGCGAGGCTTGCGAGCCTCGCAATGTATGTCGCCCCCGCTGTCGTGGTGGAGGCGCAGCGTCTCTTCTGGGCCTTCCTGCGGGAGCACCTGCGCCAGGACGGCATCCCCGGAGTGCCAGAAACGCTCGACGAGGATAGTGCGCCTCACGACGCCTGGCTGAACCCGCGTCTGCTGCTCGCCCAGACCTGCGGCTTTCCCTTCGTCAAGCATCTGAGGGGTCGCGTGCGTCTCGTTGCCACCCCTGTCTATCAAGCCCCGGGCTGTCAGGGGCCGACCATGTGCAGCGTCATCGTCGTCCGCGAAGAGGGGGCCCCGCCCAGTCTCGCCGCCTGCGCGGGCCTGGCTGTCGCGATCAACGAGAGGGGCAGCAATTCCGGCTATAATCTCCTGCGCGCTGCCGTCGCCCCCCATGCGGGTGGCAACCCCTTCTTCTCGAGTGTCACCGAGACCGGTGGACATCTGGCCAGCATGGAGGCGGTTCGCGCGGGCAAGGCGGATCTGGCAGCGATCGACTGCATCACCTACGATCTCCTGCGCCGCCACGCACCGGGGCGCCTGGAGGGGCTCTCCATCCTGACGCAAACCCCTGCCGGACCCAATCTTCCCTTCATCACCCGGCTTTCAGCGAGTGACGGTGAAGTCGCTTCCATTCGGAACGCCCTGAAGGCTGCGGTTGCGACACCGGAACTCGCCGAGGCGCGTGCGATCCTTGGCCTCACCGACGTCGTGGTGCTGGAAGAAAGCGCCTACGACCTCCTGCTTCAGCATGAACGGACAGCGACCGACGCCGGATATCCCGATCTGCCCTGACGGGACCCTTCAGGCGGATGTAAGTTCGATAGCCCGTCAGAACAGCTCACAGCTTCACCTTGACCGGTCGCCAGACGATGGTTTCCGGCGTGCGGTCATAGGGGTTGTCCATGATCGTCACCTTGCAGTTTCGCGTGTCGCAATGGGTGCAGCGAAATTTCAGCGAGAAAGGGTCGCGCCCGTGCCCATAAAAGGTTGCCAGGTCCTTCGCCATGAAGCGTCCCTGGTTCTGGCATTCGCGGCAGGTGGCGACCACCAGCATGTTGTGGCGAAGGGCTTTTCCGAGGGTGTCGATTGTCTGGGTCATGGCCTTGATCTTGAACAAAACAAGAACATCGTCAAGTGAGAACATGATCACGAAACGCTGGAAGCGTTGGTTTTCAAGGCTTTTCAGGGGATTGGCAGCCGTTGCCAACGAACTTGTGCCGGGCCGGCTAGGTCACTGAAAATTAACCATAAATTCTTCGGCTTGTAAGCCAACTGTTAACCTTGATCTCTCTATAAAGAATGCGCTTCCACCAAGGTAATGCGTCGCGAAGCGCACGGTTTCTGTATTGCGTATCGGGGAGAGCGTCATCCACGGCGCTCTCCCGTTTACGCCGTCAACCGCGCGTTGATGGGCATGAGGCCCCCTGGCGGGATCATCTGCGATCCGCCGACTGGAAGTCATCCCAATTCGATTTGAAGACATGAGAAAGCCTCCGCGCCGTGTCGGCGGGAGGCTTTCAATTCGGGAACTGCAGGGCTGCCGGCTCGAACTCAGCCGGTCGTCAGGAACTCTGCGCAATAGCTCTTGCCACCATTGATGCCGGGACGGTCAACGACGGTACGCACGCTGCGGATGATATAGTCGGATGACACCGTCAGCTGGACTTCGCAGCGCAGATACTCGGTGCGGGCACGGGTCAGCATCTTGCCCTTCTTGCCGTCGCCGAGATCCTCGAAGGTCGCCGGCACGACGCGGGTGTTGAAACCGCCGCGCCAGGTGTAGAGCGTCGATGCGCCCGCCGCCGTATCCGAGACCGGCGGACCGAACTTGGCGAAAAAGGCACCGGCCTGCTGGCCGTTCCAGCGCGTTTCGATCTCGTTTTTCGGGACACCGCCAGTCGTCGTGCAGCCGGCGGCTGCAAGGCAGAACGCTGCGATCAGTCCTGTTGTCGTGCTCTTCAGCAAAGTCATTGTCAGTGTCCCTCGAACCCCATGAAAGGTCTGTGCGGCGACCATGGTCGCCATGCCGCCTGCCGCGCACGGCCCACGACTGCTTTACTGCGAAACGCCCGGGCGTGAAACGGAGGGGAGATGGTTACCAGCGCAATTTTTCGACCGGTGACTTCTCGGCAACGGCCACTCCGGCGAGCGCCTTTCACAAGGCATGCGGCACCGCCCCGCCAGCCGTCTCTCGTGGCTGAACATTGCTTCATCTGGAATGTTATCATCGGCATGCGCCGGTCCGTCATCAATTCTTCAAATTTCTCGCCGCTTTTTGCGTTTCCCTGCTTGTACAACGAAAATCACTGGTCTATAGAAGCGCCGCTGGTCACGGAGTGTAGCGCAGCCTGGTAGCGCACCACGTTCGGGACGTGGGGGTCGAGTGTTCGAATCACTCCACTCCGACCAGCTGATATTCCTACGCTTTTCCCGATTATCCGAAGCGTAAACGTAGCCTGAGAATTGGCGATCCGACAGAAAAACCGACAGCTATTTTTTAAGGCTGTCGGTTCTTTGTTTGCAGGCATTTGACCAGAATATCGTTTCCACAACCGTTAGCAGTGTTTCCGATTCGTCTTGACTCTCCGCCGCATAAGAACAAAAAAGGAACAAATTCCTAGTTTCGGAGGCTGAGATGAAACATCGTCGGGGTGTCGATCTCGTGCCGGATGTCTCGGATGCAGGCCAGCTAATCTATACGACGCTGGGAATGCTGCCTGAATTCTACGTGCTGGGCTGCCGATGTCGGGCATGCGGGCACAAGGCGATGGTGGATCGATGGGAGATCGCTAGGAAGTACGGTAAGGGTGTTTACATTGGCAGCCTGGGCTCGCGCTTGAGCTGCTCAAAGTGTGGCGCACGCGGAAACTCGCAGTGGCTCGTGGGGAAACTTCCGAGAGATTGATATGCCCCCTGAGACATATCCAGAAACAAATATGTCGCCAGAGACATAAATTAACGCAGCCTAAATCAGTGTATTCTCACCCTGTTTTAAATCATCATAGGTTGCCGTAGACTCCCAATTCCGTTGACTAAGCTAGACAGATCGGAGCCGTAAGGAGTGTTGACATGACGGACACTAAGCCTGCGATGATCACCGGCCTGATCGACGAGTGGCAGCTGCGAACGGCTGAAGCGAAGCAGCGGCTTCGCCTGCAGTACGTCCCTTTTCACCCAACGCCGGAGATGGTCGACAAAGTCGAGACCTTCCTACAGATATCCGAAGATGAACAGCAGCAGGTGATCGAGGCCTGTGACTCGGATGATGCGGAGCTTTGGATATCAGTTCTGACTGCACGTGCGATCTACGAAGAACGTCAGGACAAAGGCACCGGATCGATCACAGAAGAACGGGTTGCTAGATATCCGGAGCGCTATCCATGACCGACCTCCCAGACACCCATCCACTCGTCCTGTATTCACGCGGTCAGATCAGCCGCCAAGCCG
Organism: Peteryoungia algae; assembly: GCF_030369675.1. Taxonomy (NCBI): domain Bacteria; kingdom Pseudomonadati; phylum Pseudomonadota; class Alphaproteobacteria; order Hyphomicrobiales; family Rhizobiaceae; genus Peteryoungia; species Peteryoungia algae. The sequence goes on from NZ_CP128477.1 coordinate 12,813, forward strand.
CCATAAACCGGATGAGATTCAGAGATTATGCGACGCTGCTTGTAGCCCTCGGCGAAGCCGATCTACCGATGCCTGTGCCTCCTGATGAGCGGATCGCAGCGGAGGTTGATACCTTCCGAATGCTGATGCGAGCGACATAATGTCACGAACCAGGGGCAACCCGGTGTCATCTGCCCCCGATTTGTAACAAGTCATTGAAAAGGTACCGAAAAATCGACATCTCCATAAACTTTTAATGTTGACATTAATGGTCGTTACCGAGCTGGTACCGGATCATCGTCGTCAGCAATCAAAGCAGGAGAAATCGATGAGCCAGCGCAGTGTAGGATGCCCTGCGACTTCGGTCGCCGTTCAAACTGGAGCTATCATTTCCGTGCTAGCTGCTGGTGCTGTGTCCGCCCACATGCAGGGCGTAGCAGCCGCCAGGGCAGCTCGTGAGGAGTATGCATCTCGGGTCCTCGCTCAGCAGCTCGATGACGCTGTAGCCGCGTGTCACGAATGGGCCGATCACGCAAAGAAGCTGGCGAACGAGAATGAACGGTTGATCGCCGAAAACGCGCGCCTGCGCGAAGTCGCTGAGCAGCGCCGGGGCGTCATCCAACGCATGCGGTCGGCAGCATGAGCACAGAACTTTTGTTGACACCGCAGCAGGCCATTCAGCGCTGGCTCGTGCAAGGTCTGGATTATGATGATGTTCTGCCGTTTACCGGATTTCGATCTCTCTACGCCTTGTACGAAGCTTATTTGGAAGACCAGGAAAACTGGAGAGCGGTCAAAAGAGACATGGCTATGACTGCTGGCGATATGGAACGCGAAGACGAAATCCGCGAAGTCTGGGACACTTTCGGGGACTACTTGCGCGAGAACCTGTATCCGGCGGAGTATGACGAAGAGGTTCAGCGCCTGATACCGCTCATCAAAAAGAGGCAGCAAGCTCAACGCGTCGCTGCCTCCAAAAACTTCGGTCGGCGTCGTCAGTGCAGTTGACGCGGCTGGTGCTCTGCATCGGCAAAACGAAAACGGTGAATCCTGTCCGAGATATCGATGTTCGGACCGGATTTCCTTTTTGCCGTAGGTGACGGAACTGACGGTACACCCAGGATGGCATCCTCGATTCCGGCTAGAGCCGCATTGACTTTGTGCTCCGATTTTTCAGCGGCCAAAAGCTTCAGCTCTTCATCAGTCAGGCGAACTTCAAGCCAATCAATTTGATCGTCAGTTAGGCCCCTGAGCGGGATCGTGTCTCGTTGCTCAGGAAGTGCGGCTGCCCAGGCTTGAACGCATCTGGCTGGTGTCGAAAGCATCGCATCTACAGCACGCTGCTGACCGCGAGCCATGTCTCTCACGATCTCGATTTCATCCGTGTCTGGCAAATCGACCTGCTTCGGCGGCATCACGGTAGGCGACGGACCAAAGCCTAGCAGGCCCCAGCCAGTGCGCCAGCACCATTCCGCCGAGTTCCAAATGCCTTTTCCAAGGTTGGCAATCGCCATGATCAAAGCCATCAAAAATCTCATCGTCGTCTCCTACTGCATCGTTCCGGAGACAGTCGGCGTTCGGCGAGCAAGCGACAAGAGGGGCGAGGGTTGTCTCCGAATTCACTCGCACAGAGCACTTGCGCCAACGGAAAATTCGCCAAAGACTTATGCCACGAGCACGGCGTGCAAGAGGAACACATGGCAAAATTGCAGACGCTTACGAAGAGGGAGATAAAGGAGCGAACCGAATACCACGTTGACAGATTGGGAGATCGTAGCGGCCGACGTGCTATTGGAGCCCGCGTTTTGGGGGTGTCGCTACAATACGTTGAAGCATGGTGCGATCCTTCGGAACCCGATGTGATACCAGCCGACAAGCTGATGCAGCTCGTGATAGAAGCGCATTTTCGCGAGCTGTACATCATAGACTATGGGAAAATCATCGATATCTATGACGACTGCGAGGTGCTGATCGGTAATGCAAACAATGCTGAGATAGCTTCTTTCCTAGCCGACACACATTGCGGCAGGATCGTCATGAGACCCCGAGAGGTGCGGTGGCCGACGCCGGAAGTTAAGATGTCGGACGAACAGCTGTTGCGGTCCAGGCTTCGGAAGGTCGTTGCGTCCGGCAAGGTCGACATCAAACAAATTTGCCGCGAACTGAATTGTGATGAATACGCACTTATCGACATGCAGAGCGAAATGGCGCTCGTCAAGTTTAGCAGGATGCCTGAGCGCACACACGTTGAAATGCTCGAAAGCTATGTGTGGGCGAAGGAAAAGGCCGCATGAAAAAGCCGCTCCCACTCACAGGTTCGTCCTTGGTCAGCGAGGTTGATCCCGAGTTGAAGAAATTCCGTCTAGCGCTCCGGAAACAGTTATTGAAAGTCGCGCAGACGCACCCTGTCGCAACTACGAGGGCGCTTTTTCGGGCGATGGCTGACGGCGATGGAGTGCCAAGACTCAGGGCCGAAAGGAGACCAGAATCAATCGTCCCATCCGAACCAGCTGAGCTTTCGTGAGCGGCTCCACCAACGCGAGTGCCACCACCCAAACCAGGTCTAGTGCCTAAACGTCCCTGGAAAACGCAAGAATAGTGTATAAAAATAAGTTATTTCTGATGCTTAGCGGAAAATGCATGTCAACATTCTGCCGACCCCTTAGCAGTCGTCAAATCGGTGTCGTTTCTGGTTGCTCTTTTTTCAGCTCATCAACAGGGCCAAGAGTTTGCCTGCCGGGCGATCATTGATGAAGCTGCCGTCTGGGACAGTTGTGCAGGCTCTCTCCGAGAACTAGAGCCAAGGAAAGTCATGTGATAGCCGAGCCTGGGTCCTGACAAATCAGCGGTGAAGTCCGGGGTGTCCGCCCCGGCCTCTCCTTTGCTCTTGGCGGACGTTGAAACACCATTGAACGCAATCTTCCGTGACACGAAGTCACTGAAATTTCCAATCGATCAGCAATTTTTGTGGTCGCTCTCGATAGTCGGGTGACACGTGCGGTTCTGGCTACTAATCCTTGTCTAAGCCGGTCGTGCACGCAAATGTCGCGGGCTTCAGATGCAGTGGGAGTGAAACCTTGAACGCGTTCGAAATAGAAGAGGCAATTTCGTCATTAGCGGAGCAACCGTTTGACGCGTCTGAATTTCCATACTCGTTCCTTCAGGCATTCGGTGCCAAGGAAACTACGCTCAGGCGTCTCAGAAGCGGCGACACGAACAAGTCCGATATCGGTGGCGTGCTTCAGACAACCAACATTCATATCAAGGTGGCGAGAGTCGGAGCTGTCACCGAGGCGCTGAAAGACCTAAAATCCAGCCCCGCCACGTCACGAGCCAAGGCCAAATTCATCCTTGCCACCGACGGCGTTGATTTCCAGGCAGAAGACTTGAACACCGGCGAGGTGATCGTCTGCGAGTATCGGAAGTTTCCGGAGTTTTTTGGCTTCTTCCTGCCCCTGGCTGGGATTTCGACGGTCAAGCAAATCCGCGAAAGCAGCTTCGATATCAAGGCTACTGGACGTCTGAACCGCCTTTACGTCGAACTTCTAAAGGACAATCCAGAGTGGAGCACGTCAGCGCGTCGTCATGAGATGAATCACTTCATGGCGCGTCTAATTTTCTGCTTTTTTGCCGAGGACACAGACATCTTCACGAAGGAGACCCTGTTCACTGCCACGGTCGAGCAGATGAGCAGCAAGGACTCCTCAGATACGCACATCGTGATCGAGGCCATCTTCAAGGCGATGAACACGCGTTCGGAGCATCGCGCTTCAGCAGGTATTCCGCGTTGGGCAAACGTCTTTCCCTATGTAAACGGAGGGCTGTTTTCGGGATCGACCGACGTACCGGTGTTCAGCAAGATTGCACGGACCTATCTGCTGCATATCGGTGGCCTGGACTGGAAGAAGATCAATCCGGACATCTTCGGCTCGATGATCCAGGCTGTTGCTGACGACGATGAGCGTGGTTCCCTAGGCATGCATTATACCAGCGTGCCGAACATCCTGAAGGTCCTAAACCCGCTGTTTCTCGACGACCTTCGCGAAAAGCTGGAGGAGGCGGGGGACAATCCTCGGAAGCTGCTCAATCTCCGTAGCCGGATGTCCAAGATTCGCGTCTTCGACCCGGCATGTGGCTCCGGAAATTTCCTGGTCATCGCGTATAAGCAGATGCGGGAAATCGAAGCCGAGATCAACAAGCGGCGAGGGGAGCCTGAGCGTCGGTCGGAAATCCCGCTCACCAATTTCCGAGGCATCGAGCTTCGCGATTTCCCTGCCGAGATCGCTCGCTTGGCGCTGATCATTGCCGAATATCAGAGTGATGTCCTCTATCGCGGTCAGAAGGAGGCGTTGGCGGAATTCTTGCCGCTTGACGCTATGAACTGGATCACCTGCGGCAACGCACTGCGCCTCGACTGGTTGAGCATCTGTCCGCCCACTGGAACGGGAGTCAAGCACCGAGCTGACGACCTATTCATGCCTCCAATTAACCAGGCGGAAATCGACTTTCAGAATGAAGGTGGCGAGACCTACATATGTGGGAATCCTCCTTACTTGGGCAAAGGAAAAAAAGAAGATGATCATTTGGATGATATGCGGCATGTTCTCGGTAGATATACCGCCAAGTTTGGATATGTCGACTACGTAGGTTGCTGGTTTATACGCGCAGCAGAGTATATGCAGGAAACGAATGCTTCTGCCGCACTTGTTGCAACAAATTCCGTATGTCAGGGTCGGCAGCTTCCCCAGTTGTGGCCGTTTGTACTAAAGAAAAATATTGAAATATTCTACGCGCACCATTCCTTTAAATGGTCCAACAGTGCGGCGCACAATGCGGCAGTAATCTGCGTCATCATTGCACTTTCCTTGAGGGGTGAGCGTAATAGGAAGACAATCGAGACGACTGAATATCGAAAGAATGTCGACCATATAAATGCATATTTGATCGATGGAGCGTCCCTCTATGTCGAAAGCCGACCGCGTCCACTAGCCAGCTCGTTACCTAGTATGGGCACTGGAAGCGTTCCGAATGATGGGGGACGCCTGATCTTAAACAAGGACGAAGCGGATCAACTAGTAGCTGCGTATCCAATTGTCGGTGAGTTGGTACATCCCTTTTTCGGCTCGCAGGACTTCTTGAAAGGTCACAATCGGCGTTGTCTTGTGATTCCGGATGATATGCTTGAAGCTGTCCAGAACTATCCAGAAATAAATGAGCGGCTTTCCGATGTTGCCGAGTTACGAGCAAGCAGCAAAAAGAAGGAAACAAGGGATTTATTATCGAAGTATCCCCACAGATTCCAGCATAGAGGGGCAATCCCAGAGCGTAATGTCATAATTATACCGTCGGTCAGTTCAGAAAGACGACAGTGGTTTCCTGTCGGATTGTTGCCATCTAGGACGGTCGTTTCCAATCTTGCATTTATGATTATCGACACGGATATATCGTACTTTTCGATGCTCTCCTCGAAGATGCATCTGGTGTGGTTGTCAACTGTGTGCGGCAAGCTCAAGACAGATTTCCGATACTCCAACACCCTCGGCTGGAACACATTCCCAGTTCCCAATCTCACAGACAAGAACAAAGCTGATCTGACCCGATGCGCAGAAGACATTCTCCTGGCACGAGAGGCTCATTTCCCCGCGACCATTGCCGACCTTTACGATCCCGAGAAGATGCCCGCCGACCTGAAGGCCGCACATGATCGGAACGATGAGGTGCTGGAAGCCATCTACATCGGCCGACGCTTCAGGAACGACACCGAGCGCCTGGAAAAGCTGTTCGAACTCTATACCAAAATGACATTCGGAAAACCGACGAAGTCCGGCAACATCAAGATGAAGGCATAAGTCATGAGCAACGAGAAATCCGTCCCGTCCGTCTCTGTCACTTATGCGCAGAACGGCAATTCCACCAAGCCGAACGAGCTGGGTATGCGTGTTATGCAGGAGCGCGCCTACGAAAAACGAGGCGAGCAGTACCTACTGATCAAATCACCACCCGCGTCCGGCAAGAGCCGGGCACTGATGTTCATCGCGCTCGACAAGCTTCACAACCAGGGCGTCCGCAAGGCAATCATCACCGTACCCGAGAAGTCTATCGGATCGAGCTTCGCGGATGAGCCCCTATCGAAGTTCGGTTTCTGGACCGATTGGACCGTTGACCCGAAGTGGAACCTTTGCAATGCGCCCGGCTCCGATGGTGGGAAGGCAGAGGCGGTCGGTACGTTCCTCAAGAGCGAGGACCGCATTCTAGTCTGCCCTCATGCGACCTTCCGCAACGCAGTTGAGAAATTCGGCATCGAGGCCTTCGACAACTGCCTGATCGCCATCGACGAGTTCCACCATGTGTCTGCTAACCCCGACAACCGTTTGGGCGCACAGTTGGCCGAGCTTCTAGCGCGAAACCAGGTCCACGTCGTTGCAATGACCGGCTCCTACTTCCGTGGTGACGCTGAACCCGTCCTGATGCCCAACGATGAGGAGAAGTTCAAAAGCGTCACCTACACTTACTATGAGCAGCTGAACGGCTACAAGCACCTCAAGACGCTGGACATTGGCTACTATTTCTACGCCAATGCCTATTCCGACGACATCTTGAAGGTTCTCAATCCCGACGAGAAGACGATCATCCACATCCCTTCTGTCAACTCCCGTGAAAGCACCAAGGATAAGGTGCGGGAAGTGGAGCACATTATAGAAGAGCTGGGCGAATGGCAGGGAACTGATCCAGTGACCGGGTTCCAACTCGTCAAAACCGCCTCCGGTCGCGTCCTCAAGATTGCTGACCTGGTGGACGATGATCCAAGCAAGCGAGACCGTGTGTCGGCCGCGCTGAAGGACCCCAGTCAGAAAAACAACCGCGACCATGTCGATATAATCATTGCGCTCGGCATGGCGAAAGAAGGCTTCGATTGGATTTGGTGCGAACACGCGCTGACGGTGGGCTACAGGTCCAGCCTCACAGAGGTCGTCCAGATTATCGGTCGCGCTACTCGTGATGCGCCTGGAAAGTCGCGGGCTCGATTCACGAACCTGATCGCCGAACCCGACGCCTCCGAGGCCACGGTCGCGGAAGCAGTGAACGACATGCTGAAGGCAATCGCAGCCAGCTTGCTTATGGAGCAGGTCCTAGCCCCGAGGTTCAATTTCACACCGAAATCCAAGGCCACAGGGCCGCAGGACGGTTTTGACTATGGAGATGACGGCTATCAGGAAGACAAATGCAATGTCGGCTTCAACGCTGATACCGGCGAATTCCAGATCGAAATAAAAGGTCTGGCCCAGCCGCAGAGCAAGGAAGCCGAGCGAATTTGCCAGGAAGACCTCAATGAGGTGATCGCCGCGTTCGTTCAGGACCGGTCGTCAATTGAACGTGGCCTTTTTGACCATGAAATGGTGCCACAGGAGCTGACACAGGTCAGGCTTGGAAAAATCATCAAGGAGAAATACCCGTCGCTGACGGAAGAGGACCAGGAGGCGGTTAGACAGCATGCAGTTGCTGCCCTCAACCTGACCCAACAAGCGAAGGCGGTTCTCAACCCGAACGAGGAAGCGCCCCAATCAGGGAATACCGCCCTGATCGACGGCGTCCGGAAGATTGCCTTGAGCGTGCTCGAACTGGATATCGACCTGATCGACAGCATCAACCCGTTCGGTGAGGCCTATAAAATCCTCGCGAAGGAGATGAACGAGGAGCGTCTGAAGCAGGTTGAGGCTATCATCACCGGCAAGAAGGTTCAGATGACACCCGAGGAGGCCCGCGACCTGGCTCGCCGCGCTCTCAAATTCAAAGCCGAACGGAACCGCTTGCCTTCCTTGACCTCGCCTGATCCCTGGGAACGCCGCATGGCCGAAGGCGTAGCGTTTCTCGCCCGCATGAAGGCGGAGGCCGCCAATGGCTGATTTTACCGATGATGATGATGCACTGCTTGCGGAGCTTGGCGTCGAGGTAGAGGCCAAGCGCACAAGCACCCGTACGGCCGAGGAAGAGCGGGTCATTGCTGCTTTCGAGGAAATCCAGCGCTTCTTCGAGACACACAAACGACTGCCCCGCCATGGCGAAGCCGTCGATATCTTCGAGCGGCTTTATGCAGTGAGGCTGGATCGCATCCGTGAAATCGAAGCATGCCGTTCGATTGTCGAACCAATGGACCATCAGGGACTGCTTGGAGTTCAGCCGGTCATGACCCAGGCCCACATCGATGATATGGATGACGATGCTCTCTTGGCCGAACTGGGGATAGAAGCAGAAATTTCAGAGATCACTACGCTGAAGCACGTTCGCTCTGTATCGGAGAAACGGGCGGCCGAGGAGATTGCAAACCGCGAGCGCTGCAAGGACTTCGACCAGTTTAAGCCGTTATTTGACCAGGTACAGGGCGAGCTGAAATCCGGCGTTCGCACGACCCGGCCATTCGTAAAAGATGCTGGTTTCCTGAAGGCTGAGATCACCGCCGGGCAGTTCTTCATTCTCGGTGGCCAGACAGTCTATGTCGCCGAGGTGGGGGAGCCTATCAAAGCGCCGAATGGGGAAACGGATGCCCGGCTGCGTGCTATCTACTCCAATGGAACTGAGAGCAACATACTGCTTCGGTCCCTCCAACGCGCCCTCTACAAGGATGAAACTGGTCGAAGGATCACCGAGCCGACCGCAGGTCCGTTGTTTGCCGACGAAACTGACGATGGCGATCTGGCTAGCGGAAAAATCTATGTCCTGCGCAGCAAGTCTGACATCCCCCTCGTCGCCCAGAACCGTGATCTCATCCATAAGATCGGGGTGACAGGCGGAAGTGTTGAGCGCAGGGTCGCAAATGCGAAATTCGATGCAACCTTCCTTCTGGCGGACGTCGAGATCGTCGCGACCTACGAGCTTTTCAACATCAACAGGACCAAGCTCGAAAACCTCATCCACCGAGTGTTTGGTGCCGCTCGGCTCGATATGGAGATCAAGGATCGCTTTGGGAAACCAGTCGTTCCACGTGAGTGGTTCCTGGTGCCGTTGTTCGTGATTGATGAAGCTGTCGAACGAATTCGGGATGGCTCGATCTCTCGCTATCGCTATCGGCCGGATCAGGCCGCACTGGTTGCGGAAGATTGAAGGCTATGGGAAAGGCACGCACCACAAGCCAGGTCACGGGCCTCCGCAAGCTTTCCAGAGACCCTGCTCAAGCGGCTGCAATCCGCGCATGCCTTTCTCTGGAGCTGAAGCGTCTTGCGGGCCAGATGACGGATGTGGTGGAGCCGCTGCTTGTCAAACTCAGTCCAGGGTACTCGTATAGCTTTGCTGGAGGGGTGCACAGGGTCACTCCGGCACAGATCGAGACCTTTGGTCTGGAGTTGGTCAAGAAAGACATACTAAAAGATGTCGCCCCTTTCCGCGATGATGCGCTTCTCTTCGTCCCTTCAAAGCAGGGAATGATTTTTCTTGCCAAGGGAAACCGACGTGTATGGGAAGCGCCGAAAGCGGTGTACACCGGTGATGTTTTGACGAGACAGAAGCCCGTAATGAAGGACAAGGTGGCGGCAACCACTATCTTGAAGCCCCCTGCCGCTGCGAAGCAGCAAGTCCAGGTGTCGCCTCCTTCTCGTGCGGTAAAAATAAATGTTTCGAGAGCCATCCAGAACATTAAGTTGATCGAGCCGCTGAAGCTCATTGCCCTGTGGGAAAATGCGCAACGTATGTTGGCCGACCCAAACAAGCGCGACCAACATACGGAAATTAGGGCAGCCGTTTCCGCGATTGAAGATGAGTGGAAGCGCCGAAACGATAGCGGAGACCCTGAGCTGTTTTTTCAGTGGCCGACTACAGAACTACGCCAAGGTGGTGGTGAGTTTGCAGTCAGTGAAGCGCAGAAGGATGGTGTCCTTGGAAAGCTGAACTACCGGGTCGGTATAAGCCAAGGCCAGCCCGAGTTGTACCGTCGCCGGACACTAGCGAACCTATTTGATGGTCCCATAACGCTCGAACTACCTCGTTTCGAAGTGGAGCAATGGGGAAGCGCGAAATCGGCGAAAAGGCTGAGGAAAATCGCATACTCAATTGCAACGTTTATCAAGAACGCGAAGGGGCGGAATCCCGTAGCACTCGATGTTGCCATTAAGCAGTGGGAGGCCGATCTACGCTTTCTTCATGACAGCTACTACGTCGGCCGTTTTAATTTTCCGTGGCCGTCTACACATCTTTGAGTTTCGCGCAGTCGTGCGGCAGCAAGTCGCCACATTCATGAGGTGAACATAGCTCAGGCTGCGATCACACGTCCGACCAGTGGGCCCAGCACCGCTTCAGCACAAGAGCCGAAGAATGACAGATATATGCCCGTTCGAACCCGGAGCGTGGCACGGCCGCTTTTATGGGCAGGCGAACGCCAACATCGGTAGCTACATGAAAACGGTCGCGGATGGCGTGAAGCGTAACCGGTGTTCTGCCCCCACATTGTCTGTCGCTGCCTGATCTGTGATCGAACATTCCGTGGATGAGCGACAAGGAGTTTCTCCATGGAGTCTACGTTGGAGGTTCTCACAACGCGGCGGGACAGGCGTGAGCCGCACCGCCATTGGCCTGACGAGGTCAAGGCACGCATCGTTTCGGAGAGCTTGCGACCAGGCGTGACGGTGAATGAAGTGGCCGAACGCTACGGGCTGAAGGCCAACCACCTGTCATCGTGGCGGACATTGGCTCGGCAGGGCAAGCTGGTGCTGCCAGAGCCGGAAGAAGCAGTCGAGTTTGCGGCCATCGTTGTTGCTGCTCCATCGCCGGAGCCGCAGGCCGCCAAGGTCGCTTCCCGCGCCGAGATCGTCGTGGGTCCAGTTACAATCTTTCTTGAGGAAGGCGCGTCAGTGTCCCGGATCGCCGCCATCGCCCGCGCCCTGGCGGCGACGACATGATCTTTCCGTCGAACCGGGTGCGGATCATGGTGGCGACCAAACCTGTCGACTTCCGCAAGGGTCATGACGGGTTGGCGGCTTTGGTGAAGAACGAGCTGCACAAGGACCCGTTCACCGGAACGGTCTTCGTGTTCCGGTCTCGCAAGGCGGACCGGTTGAAGCTTATCTACTGGGATGGCTCCGGAATCGTTATGGCCTACAAACGGCTGGAAGAGCACATGTTCATTTGGCCAGGCATCAAGGATGGCCTGATGACGCTCACCCACGCCCAGTTCGAAGCCCTGTTTGCGGGCCTCGACTGGCGGCGGGTTCATGCCGTCCAGACAAGAACGCCGGAGGCCATCGAATAGCTGCGGCACGATGACTCAGCGCCCCAGATTCCAGAGGCAATTCCGCTCGGGATTTGATATTTTCCGGCCATGCTCGAAGCCGCCGATCTTCCCGATGATGTTGCCGCCCTGAAGGCGCTGCTGATCGCGGCGCAGGCACGCGAGGCGGCCAAGGACGTCGCGATAGCGAGCAAGGACGAGCATATCGCCCGCAAGGATGAGCGGATCGAGCGGCTTGAGAAGTTGGTCGCAGCGTTTAAGCAGGCTGCCTTCGGACGCAAATCCGAGAAGACCGATCCTGACCAATTCGACCTGGCGCTGGAAGACCTGGAGACGGCCATGGCCGTGATCCATGCCGAGGATGAGGCGGACGCTCCTGTAGGAAGCAGGATTATCAAGCCGCGCGCGATCAATCGCGGCTCCCTTCCAAAGCATCTTCCGCGCATCGAGGAGGTGATCGTGCCAGAAAGCCTGATCTGTGCCTGCGGTGGTCGCCTGCATTGCATTGGCGAGGATGTCTCCGAGCGGTTGGACGTGATCCCGGCACAGTTCCGCGTGATCGTCACCCGCCGCCCTAAGTATGCCTGCCGTGCCTGCACCGACGGGGTCGTCCAAGCCCCAGCTCCGGCACGGTTGATCCAGGCCGGGCTGCCGACGGAAGCGACCATCGCCCATGTTCTGGTCTCCAAGTATGCGGATCACCTTCCGCTCTATCGGCAGGCGCAGATCATGAGCCGCCAGGGCATCGATCTCGACCGATCAACACTTGCCGATTGGGTCGGTCGGGCAGCCTATGAACTGCTGCCCGTCTTCGATGCACTGATCGCCGACTTGAAGCGCTCGACCAAGCTGTTCATGGACGAGACCCGTGCTCCGGTTCTCGATCCCGGCTCCCGCAAAACCAAGACCGGATACTTCTGGGCGCTGGCGCGGGATGATCGCCCATGGGGCGGCGGTGCTCCGCCAGGTGTTGCCTTCACCTATGCTCCTGGTCGGGGAGGCATTCATGCCGAACGTATACTGCAGGGTTTCTCTGGCGTCCTGCAGGTGGATGGGTATGCGGGATACAACAGGCTGATCGCACCAGAGCGTGTCGGCCCAGACATTCAGCTTGCCTATTGCTGGGCGCATGCCCGGCGCAAGCTGGTGGAGATCACCCGCAACGGCTCAGCGCCCATTGCTGAAGACGGCGTCAAACGGATTGGAGAACTGTATCGCATCGAAGCCGACCTGCGCGGCCTTGATCCTGAAGCTCGCCTTACAGCTCGGCAGGAACGATCAGCGCCACTCGTCGCAGACCTGCATGGCTGGCTTGTCCATCACCGCGCACGCGTGGCCACAAAGTCGCCGCTCGGCGAAGCTTTGGCCTACATCGCCAAATACTGGGATGGCCTGCAGCTATTCCTGATCGACGGCCGCGTCGAGATCGACAATAACAGCGTCGAGCGGACCATCCGGCCGATTGCGCTAAACCGGAAGAACGCACTCTTCGCGGGTCATGATGCCGGAGCAGAGAGCTGGGCGACCATCGCCTCGTTGATCGAGACGTGTAAGTTGAATGGCGTTGATCCGCAGGCCTACCTGACAAAGGCGCTCACCTCCATCATCAACGGCCACAAGCAAAGGCAGATTGGTGAGTTGCTACCGTGGAATTATCCGCGAGGCGACGTTATCAAAGGCGTCTAGGCGTTCGTGCTTGAGCCGCCAGAGAGGCCAAGGCATGCGGGACATATGCGTCATATTCGATCTGGATGGGACGCTTGTCGATAGCGAGGTCATTTGTATTCAAGTGCTGGCCGATCTGCTGCCAGACTGTTCTGATCCTGTTGAACATCTGCTGCAGCGTTACCGAGGGGAGAAACTCTCTTCGATCTTTCAGGACATTGAGGACCGGTTATCCAGAACGCTGCCATTGAACTTCGAGGCGATTTATCGCGCCACCTTGTCGAAACGCTTTGCCCAAGGTCTGCAACCCATTCACGGGGTTTTGCCGATGCTGGAACATTTGAAACACCCACGGTGTATTGCCTCGGGCGGGCCGCCGGACAAAATCATCCAGACATTGGAATTGAGCGGGCTAGCCCCATACTTTGGCACCGATTTCTACAGTTCGTATGACGTCGGAAGCTTTAAGCCCGATCCCGGCCTGTTTCTGCATGCCGCGCGCAAGATGGGATTTGAACCCCACCAATGCGTGGTGGTCGAGGACAGCCTCGTGGGCATCCAAGCGGCAAAAGCTGCAGGAATGGTAGCGCTGCTGTACAGCCCATCGCCACCCAATCATCCATACGGAGCCGACGTCACCTTCGCCGATATGGAGGAACTAACGACCATCATTTCGAGCTTCGAGGGGTAGCGTTTGTCAGGCGACGTGCCAGTGAGACATCGCTTACCGTGAAGCAATCTGCCAACATATATTTGCTGGTGGTTCCGGCCACGTTGACGCCACCCTCGGCACATCAAGGCTTCAAGTCCGTCGTCTGGTTCGGTGCTGTAGCTCCGTCCCTAACTTCAGAAAACGTAGGGGAGGTCAGGCTCGATACTGATCCGCGCCTATTAATGCTGTCCCTCAAAACGACCTTTTCGCACATGTACCAGATTGTTGATCTGCTGCGCTCGGGCCTTGTCACGGATTTCGCATTCGAAGTGCTCCCGGACAACGATGACGTCAAGGTCGGTCGCATCGTAAGCTGGTCCCTAGACTTTTCCTTCGATGCAGCTGGAGGAGCATAGCGAGGCCCGGATCGTGCCTCGCGTCCCACTGCAATCCCAAGCCTTGACGCTTGATTTGAAGCTATTCCATGTTAGCTGCCAAAGTCTCACATGCGTATTTCCGGGTGCCAATGTCCAATAACATTCATTATCGGACTATAGCGGGCTATGAGTCAGCTCCTGTAGATTCAACCGACAAAAACATGCGTCGAAAGCTCCGTAAAATTTACTTTAAAACCTAGAAGGAAACTCCTGAATGGCGTCAGTCTAATTCTTGGATTCTATCCTCACATGCGGCGTGTAGCCGATGCAAAAATACACGTTGTGGCACGCCCTGATCGCCGCGCCTGTCCGAGACTATCTTTAGTTGCTCGAAAACATCTTCGATCTCCAAGGGCGAGATTAGTTCTTTCGTCCCGGGCTGTTTTCCTGGGAATTTCTTCGACGCTTGTTGCTTGGCATGCTCGACGTAAAAGTTAGCCAGCGCCTTGGCATCCCTCAGACTCATGAGTGGGCGCAAGGTTATCTGATTTTGCAAACGGCTTCTGAATGCGGGCAAGGCGTTTGAATATCGGCGTAGCGCGTCAGGAGTTACGGCAATCATCATGAAAAGATGATGTGGCAAAGAGTCAATGATGGCTCGCATTGCCGACAGATATCTAACCACGGCAGTAGGGCTCAGGATGCCATCCTGTTTCTCAAGTTCGTCAAGCAAAAGGAATATCCCATTAAGGACACCGGCTTCGCTGCTTACTACTACCAGGTCTCTCAACGCAGCGGTCTTTGACTCTACTGTGTCCAACCTGAAGTGAATATTGAGCTTTTCTTTATGTGCCTTCAGAAGGCGTCCACCGTAGAGCCAGTCCATGACGAGTTTAATCAGTTCGGCGTCCGGACCCTGATTGGCCAACCTCTGTAGCGCCGACCGCATGTCCTGACTTCTTGCTGAGGCAATAGGGGCATCGTTCAGTTGAAGTTGGTGAGATAGCTTTACGATATGATCTTCACCTAGCTCTTGGAATAAGCGCCTAATTGTCCCGTCGAAAGAGGCCTCGGGGTCGGCCAGATACCGGACGACATAAAACCCATCTAGTTCACCGAGCACGTCCTCGATCTCGGCTTCAAAATGGTTAAGGAAGTTCGTCTTGCCAACGCCCTGAGTACCTTCGACCACGACTACTTGGGACTTTTGGTCACGTATAAAACTAATAATTCGTGCTTCCGCCTGCTCATCGCCTGACTGTTTACGTCTAGGGTTCTGAGATGTTTGGCTGGACGCAGGAAAAGGATTAGCAAGGACGCCGTATAGTGCGAACAGGTCAGGTTTCTGCTTGTCCTTCGACTGTAAAAGTTTGTCGCGCAAGCTCATCGCTGTTGCACCTCAATTCGCAAGCTTACACTTGACTTGTCAGGAATCAAGTAGTCCCCTCTGTAGAGGCCTACAGGCTCGACTATCGTTTTTCCCGATTTTTGACGGAGGACGTGGACGACATGGTCATCAAAACTTGTCTCAATCGTGGACCCTTCGGTCGTTCTGGTGAGTAGTCCCTTAGCGCTAGCATCTTCGAGAAGTCGCCTTGCGATCTCAGGGTGAATGCCGTCTCTTTCCGCGAGGCGTTCCAGCCAAGCTCCCGTTGCTATGAGCCCGTAACCGTTGTCTAGCTCTTTAAAGCGGTCGCGGGCGATCTGAGCGAATTCTTTAGGTGATGGTTCGTTTGGAGTGGGGAAAAGACCCTTTCCATGGATAGACGCTCCGAGCAGTGTGCATTCAGCAAGCACGGTGTAAGTTGTCATTCCTCGCTTGAAAGCGTCAAGGTTCACTGGTGTGCCGACTGCGGTTGAACTGATGGCGTCAGATAGAGCGCGGTATGAAGGTACACATTTAAGTCCTGCCCGAAGTGTGCTCATATCCTGGGTGCGCAGAGCAATAGCGACGTCGCGGAGGGCTGGCGCAGCGCACAATCTTCCATTTTCAACGGTAATCAATGCACCCGAGGCCAAGAACCTCCGATACTCGTCAATACTTTTGGCACCTATCACACCTAAAACTTCATCAACCTTCAAGTCTTGGCGGTCGTCCAAGGCGTCAACCAATTGAAATAGCTTTTGAACATTAGGGCGGAACACCGACAATGCCTGTGCCGAGCCGCGTTCACTCTGCTTCTTGGTCGGGTGATCTGCACCATTGGTTGATGCTGCATCTTTTGACGTCTCTGGCCGAGGTTTCAGACCTTCCGAACCATTAGCATCGACCGCAACACCGCCGTTGTGCACATCTTCGATGCTCTGAACGTCTTCCCGTGGAACTGGTACGCTAAACTCTGTGTTTGTGCACCACAGCAAGTCACCGTGAGATTGATATGGAGACCACGAGAGCGCTTCACCAAATGCTGATATCTCTATCGAGTGCTCACCATCCTCGCTCATTAACCGGATGCAGCCGAAAGCTGTCGCGAATTCCCATAGGACCGAAGCCAGGGAAATCTCTCTCAGTGATCCGCTGAACGGGCTGAGGGTCACGCCGGTGACGCAGCGGCCGAGGAAATCCGCTCCAACAACGGAAGAGAAGTACAACGGTGCAATTCCCTCTGCCAAAGCCATGCGCGCAAGGCCCTGATCGCTGGTCAGCAGTTGCACCTTATGGCCGAAGTTAGCCTGCGCCTGATGTTGACGAGCCGCTTCGAGAATCAACCTGTCGGCGTATCCCTTTATCTCGACGCTCAGATTCAGCTCACTCAGCTCTGGATCAGAGTCTTTCTGGAAGGCGCTCCTCAGTGGGTCACCGAGTAGGAAAGTGCGCTCCACCTCTGTGTCGGCACTCAATTCAAGCCTGAGGAGAACTCGTTGCCCACCTTGGCTTCGCAAGTGATCAATCAGAAGGTCCGGGCGGCGCACTTTTGTTGCTCGTCGGCAACTCAAAAAGCGGTCCGCAAAATTTACAATTTCCATCTGAACGATTGCTGGGACTTTGATCCGCGCCGCAGGATGCAGATGGCGCGCCACAAAATCTAGGGCCCCCTGGATTGCTCCGGAGGTATCAGCAACGACGGTCGTTGAGCGCCGAAAGGGCATCATTTCAAGCGATTGCGGATCAAAATGGGGATAGACAAGTCCCGCTCGCACTCCTATCGCGGCGATGGAATCAATGATCCTTCGCAGTTTCGCGCTAGCTTTGGTTTTGTCATCAATCCCTAGAAGCTCGACTAAGCTCGTTTCGACCTGCTCAACAGATGGCAGCGACCACTCAAAAGCGCCACGACGCAGTCCGTCAAGTATAGCAGAATCATCATGCCTGTTCTCCGGATAGAGATTCACCTTTCCGAGATTCAGCCAACCGTCATTCAGAAACGCCTTGTCTTCTTTGACGAGTACCTCGCATGAAGACCCAATTTTGAACAATTGTCCAAGAATACGTTCCGCTTCTCTGGGAGCTTTTAGCGCATGACCATTCATCGAATTGCTACCGATACCCCAGGTTGGTGCCCAAAGCTTCTTACTAACCACTTTAGCTGTAAGTTGAGAGCTAATAGAGGGTTGACGCGCGCAGGAAAATCGTCGTCGTCTCCGGCACCCTCAAGGCTTACCGTCCATTCTGTTACGCCATTCTGAATTGCTTCCTCGGCTTTCAGCAGAAATGGCTCCATCTTCGAGATTCGTCGCTGCGACGGCGGATTCGAGGGTTGAAACGGAACTACGAGTAACTCGCGCAACTCATTCCGAAGTGCTTCGTCCGCAACTCCACCAAAAGGGTCCTCTCTCATCGACCATGAGTACACCTCTTGTTGTAGGATGTCGTCACCTCCCAGCTGCTTCCCGTGATCTTGATGGATCATCAGAGAGCGTGGTGGGGTGTAGTCTTTCCAGATCGACACGCGAAGTTTTGCGAGGTTGTCGTATGCCATCATTTCCCCCTTGGCATGCCATGATCACCGAATTTGATTAAGATCGTGTCAGCCTTGTCGTCCGAAGATTAGCCTGTCGGCTCGTAACGAATCAAGCATGAAGGCTCACCCAAGCGAAGAGCAGACTTGAACTAGGGCTGATGTCTTCGCCATCGGCTGTGAGTTTGGCACAGCATGGAGTTTGCGGGCTCTATCTTTGGGGTCCATTTGGAAGGGGTACGCGACGCTACGTCAGACCTAGATGTTGCGCGTGCCCTGACATTTCGGATACCGACCGCACCCCAGACTGTCGTCCGGCTCGTTTTCCACGCCTAGCTGTTCGCAGACGCATGCCTGATCCACACACGGGGCAGCTCGGAATACTTGAACCTGCCGCTTGGACTCTGTATCTGCTTTTCGCTGACGTCCTGCCTGCCGTGGTCGAGGTATACGCTGTCGTCCTCGATTGACCGGGAGCGTTGAAGTAAACTGGCGGAACTGTTTGAATAGGCGGCAGGGGTAGGTTTAGGTGACGAAGGTCAGCTTCTGCCTGCGCCGTCTCTTCAGCGATTTGCTGAAGCTGGGCGTCGTTTCCCGCCAGCCAGTCGGATAGTTGTTTGTGCTGTTGCTTCAGTTGCTCAACCAGCTTCGTGAGGCTGTCGGCGCATCCCTACTGCCGCGAAACGAGGTTGTCCCGCTTTGTCGGCAGAGCAACCTTATCAGCTGCAGTGTAGTCGGGACTGTTTCACCGAACCTGGCACGATCTTTCAGATCACGACTAATGACGTTAGGACCTGGGCGGTGTACCAACGCGATCAGCAGCGCGCTTGAGTTGCTTTGAACCCTATGCAACTAATTCCGAGCAATGGGGGATAGGATGAAATACGCGACAAATCTCGGTTTCGGCATCATCGCCTTTTTTAGCAGTCACGTCGCAACTCAGGCTTTAGAGTTTCACCCGGTACCTCTGGATAACGGCTCCAAGGTCATATTAGTGAAGGGTGAATTCCGTTTTGACGATCAAGTTGCCGACCTAGAAAAGGCGGTACGAGCCGTTGACGCTAAAGTCGTTACCTTTGATAGCGGAGGAGGCAACGTCGATGCGGCTCTCCGGCTTGGTCGAGCTATCCGTTCGATGGGGCTGTCCACTGTCCAGTTACGCTCGCTGGAGTGCTCTTCCGCTTGTGCGCTTGCATTCCTTGGTGGTATTACAAGGTCGGCGGAGCCAGGGTCTATCGGAGTTCACAGAACCTCGTTCGCCGGAGATGCGGTAGTTGACGGACATGAGGCAGCAGCAGCCGTCCAGGCGCTTACCGCTGAAATCATGACATATATAATAGAAATGGGCGTTGATCCCCGTCTTTTGCAATTGAGCCTTTCCACGGGCAGCGACGACATGCGCTATCTAACCGGCAAGGAAATGCAGGAATACGCAATCGTCAACGCTACCGGAACCGGGGTCGTCATCGGCAACATGTCAAAACCTGATGTTGCGGTGAAGCCTACTCTGCCGACACCGACATCGGTACCGGTCTCGGAAACTGCCGAACCAAACCCAGTCACGCAAACTACTGAAGATCGAGCCCGCAAGTTCGTTGCTGAGTATCATGCCGCATGGTCGAAACCGAACAGTTTGGCCATCAACTTCATGAGGAGTGCTTACGCCCCGGAGGTGACGTTCTACGGCGCGGACGTGTCACAGGCGGACGTAATGAAGGAAAAGATTGCGTTCGCCGAGCGCTGGCCCGAGCGCGCATACAGCGTTGTGTATGGTTCGGAGAGTGTCGCGTGCGATAGCAGATGCCAGGTCGAAGGTACCGTGGAGTGGTTCGCAAGGAGTCTGGCAAGGGGGAAGACGTCGTCTGGCTCCGCCCGATTTGAACTTGAGTGGGACCCAGTGACAGGCCGTATTGTTGCAGAAACAGGCAAGGTGATAGCGACCGATAAGGGTGAGAAGTCCCCCAAAAGAATAATCAGCCAGTGGCACGATCAGAATGGGGCGTGCCGGGGTGGCTCAGGTAACGAGGGCGAAACCTGGCGAGCATGCGACCGTCGAGAGGTGATCGATGCAAAGCTGCGAGCGGTTGGGTGGTGCTACGGACGCGAGGGGGAGTACGGGTACCAAATGAATTGGCATATCTGCGGGCAGTGATCGGTGTGCGCGTGGCGTGGGTTTGCGGTCACGCGATGTTCCGCTTATCGGTAACGGTCTCGATGGAGAGTTGACCACATGAGAGCGACGAGAACCGCGTTTCTCACTCTGTCCGCATTGATCCCGGTCCAAGCCGCTGCTGGGGGCTTCGTAGAAAACTATGCCGCGTGGAGAAAAGCCCCAGCTGACGTTCAGGCGGTCTATCTACAAGGGGTGTTAGATGGCTGGCTCCAAATTGACCAGAAGAGCGATGCAGACAACCTGAAGGCGCGGCGTGCAGGGATACGGTCGTGCTTTGAAAAGCAGAGCTTTGACACACCCGTGGCCTTGGAGTTGGTGAACGGCCACTACAAGGCTCATGCGGTCGATTGGAAATATGCTCCCGCTGTCGTCCTCTACTTCGCTGTCAACGGCATGTGTTTGCCGGAGATCAACGAGGAAAGGGCTAAACTGGGCCTACCCGCCCTCGTTCGCATTCCGGCACAGATAAGCAAAGACGGCCCCTGACCCTGCTGCAGATGAACGGTGGCAAGGCAGCAAAGTCGAAAGCAAGGCAATCTGCCGCCTCGTGACCGGAGCCTATGCATGCGCTAAGTATGTCGCTGGGTATCAGCGTGGGAGGGCTGTGCCATGGGCTTGTCGTTCGGAGATGTGATCACGGGCGTCGTTGCGATCCCTGCTTTTCTGATTGCAGGTCTGACGATCTACTGTCTGGTGATCCTCGTGAAAGAGCTGATCGGTAATCGCCGCTGAGGGCCAGCAGCGCCGTCGGCTTCATGGGGGTTGCAATTGCGCCGAGCTAGGCCATGGGGCAGATTGGAGCCACCGAAGCGCGCCCGTCGGCTGAACTCCCTCAACACTTCTCCCGGAAAACGGCTCTCCTCCAGAAGCCTACGAGAGACGCCGGTCGCTCGAAGCCCCGAGACGGACCATCCGGCTCAATGTCATACCGATCTCTGCAAGCGTCCCCAAAGCCAATGCCGCCGCCGCCATGTAAATCCCCTTGTCTATCATCGGCCCCGTTTTAATCGGCGGCGGGGTGTCCCCATTTGGCAGAGGTGCTTGCTCGATGATCCCGGAGGCATACCCGAAGCCGCCTACCACATTCAGAATACCCAAGATAAAGACCAGGTAGGCGACGACGCGTGCGATGCGTGTGAAGAACATCCAGACCTCCTTGATGGCCCACCAGATGCGGGAGGCCTTACAGCTTACGAACGAGGATCATGGAGGAGCTACCTTGACGCGTCACGTAGAGAGATCACCAGACGACGATTCATCAACAGGTGAAGCGGGAGAGATGGCGCTGCTTCGACGTCTTGGTCTTTCGCGTGCCGAACCTAAGGCACCGGAGCGCCACGCCCACTGCTATCGCAATTGGCCACGAGCAAGGGCGGACGGCGGAGCTGGTTTCTAGACGGACGATAGGTGGGAGGCGAGGCCAAGCCATGGGAAAGAGCTGATCAGCCGAAAGACACGGACCACGAGTCGCTATTTGGAGCATCAGGCGGTGGGCATGTCTTATGCGTCATCTCGGTCCCAGTTCGGGTTTGGTTCGCTCTCGTGGGGCTGCCAGCGCAGGACCGTAACGAGCGCATCGCATACTGCAGATTTAGCGCACGATAGTAGGGCCAGAGGTCTGGACGGGGATGTTTCCGCACAATCGTCGACATTTTTTCGGCAAATTAACCATAACGTCGGATAATTTCAGAACGAATGCGCGCTGATGAGCGGCGATTCCTAAGGAATTTCCAGCCTTAATTGTCAAAATGATTTAAGTATCTGACTTATAATCATAATTTATGCCCATCAAGCATCTTAAAAGGAATTCGCAGCGAAAAACGCGCCTGGGTTTTCAAGGGCTCGCTCACAGCATTGTTTTAAAAGATAAAAAGTTGATTTTCGGTTCCTTACGGATTTGCCTCTGCAAGGAATTCCCCAAGGAATTCTCGGCAAAATTTTCATCCATTTTTCCGGCGTATTTTTTTCAGGAATTCCTTTGAAGCGTCAATGGCTTAGCGAAAGGGGTGATCTTGTAAATCCCCTCCGAGGGCGTCATGTTGTTTGAACAAGAGCGAGGCCGCTGGGACAACAGTCTTCAGTGCCTCACACTTGACGCGGACGACCTGGTCAACGTCTGCGGCCGTGAACGACCAACGACAACTAGGTGGAAATGCAACCTGCCAAATGGCGGGAGCGCAGAAGCTATCGCTGATGCACACCTGCAACTTTACAGAGGTATGTAATGAGTAACGAAGTGACTGAACCGAAAGCATCGACGATCCCCGAAGCCGAGCTGAACTGGACAAAATTGACTGTTGAGCGAGACGATGAACCCGCTCTTACGTTCACTGGCGTTCAGATCGCATCGGCACGTAGCTTCGGAGATCGGGGCCATCCCGATTTTTCAGGTTCGACCGGACGATGGACTGTCCTTAAGCTGTACCGCACCAAGGGCGGCAAGCTTGTGGGAGCGCGCATCGAACGAACCCAATGGCAGGGTGAGCAGGACCAGCATGAAGGCATCGTCTGTGAAACCGAGTCGGAGATAGTCGAATTCTTTGGCCACAGCAGACTGGCGAAGGAACTCTACTCGGAAGCCGAAATCAATACAGCGATTGACGTGGCCTAAGCCGCCACCAATCCGGCCGCGCTTGCGGTCTGAAAACACCCCGAAAACACAGCAAATCGCAAAGCTTCCGTTTGCCAACGGCGGCGGAGCTTTGCCAAAAATTCAGAAAGGTCTCACATGAGAGACATTTGTTTGAACCCGATGTTCCGGCAAATCGCCACTAAGTTCGAAGAACTCCTCAATGGTACTGCGCCCGAGACTATCACGGGATCGACCACCGTTCGGGCCGCAACCGGCCTGATCGCAGGTATCGGCCTCAACAATGTTGCCTTCGCGGACGAAGACGCCTGGTCACTGCTTGACGAGGTGCAGAAGCGGACAGTTGTGCATTTCAGGCCCTTATCAAAATACGCAGCATGGCTAGAGCGCGATCTCGCGGACAAGAGGCTGCGCGAACAAGCCGAAACCGAGCAGCAGCGCTCCTTTCGCCGTCGCATAGAATGGCAGAGCGAGATGACATACGGCCTCGAAATTGGGCTGAATGCTCCGCTGGCAGAGGCCCTCGCGGTACTGGCAGAGCGTTCCTCCATTGATGCGCTTAAAGCTTTCGCTGGAGACGATGAGGAAGCTTGCCGGATGGCTTGGGCTCTCAAAGAAGTCGGCTCCACTCTGGAGAAAATGGGGCTCAAGCCATGACGTTCAACGAAAGATCGCATGAAGCCATAGACTTTGACGAATTCTTCGCGCGCTGGCGTGCGGACCGCTTAGCCAAGTTGGTCGCTGGGCAACCGCCGGAATTCTGGACAGCTGTCGGGAAACGGCTTGAAGACTCTTCTGACGGCACGATCACGACGGATGACCTGATTGGGTTGTTGCATCAGGAGGGCGCGGACTGATGTTCATTCAGCTTTCGGACAATGACCGATCTATCCGCCACAACAGCGTTTACCTGGAAATTGGGCTTTGTGTGGCCGAGGTTGCACGTGGCACGTCTATTCATGACCTTCAATGCTCGACTACCATCCAGATGGCTGTAGCTTTTGTGGTCGGTACAAGGGTTTGGCGGCGCAGTTGGAGTGACGAAGAAATCTGGCAGAGGCTCGATAGATGGCAACGTCTCGCGGTCTTTGACCATGGGGTCCACCCAGAGTTCAGAGCCATAGCAGTTGATGACACTTTCGGCGTTTGATCGATTGACATCAACGATTTTGCGCCTGAACATTTTTGTATCGCAGTCGCCCCACGGAATTCGGGGGCCGGAGTTATCAGCATGAAATTGGAGAAGGACGGAACGCGCGGCTGGAAAGCCGTCACGGAGTACAGCGACATTGTCAGTCGCGAACGGGTAAAGAAGGCAGGTTTTCGGTGGGACAAAGTTCGGAAGATATGGACTTCGCAAAGCGCTACGGTCGTCCAGACTTTGATCTCCAGCCTCGATTCAGAAAATGTGCAAATTGAAAACTGGCTCGTGGAGTCTGTCGAGCTGGCAGCAGCGCAAGAGCGAGCGAGACGGGATGCCGCCATCGCAGGTTCTCGTGCGACCGATGCAAGCGTAAACATCCCGGCACCTGCCGATCTGGAATACCTGCCATATCAAAGGGCCGGTGTCGTCTTCCTGCGCGACTGTCTCGCGAACGGTGGTGGCGCGCTGCTTGCCGATGAAATGGGCCTTGGCAAGACCATCCAGGTCATCGGATACATGAACATGCTGCTGGCTGAAACCGGTCGGGAGCGAATGCGGGTCTTGATCATTGCACCAAAGATCGCGCTTTTGAACTGGCGGGCAGAGCTTGAGAAGTGGCTGATCAAGCCGCACTCTATCGCGATCTGGTCGACAAGTTCGCAACCTTACGCCGATATCGTCATCATCAACTACGATATCGTGGCGAAGCTTAAATCGCAGCTTGCCGATCCAGCAAAGCGCTGGGACCTACTAGCTTGCGATGAGAGCCATGCGCTCAAGGATCAAAAGGCACAGCGAACTAGGGCAGTGCTTGGCTCGAAATCGGAGATGCCGATCCCCGCACACCGTCGGATTTTCGTGACTGGCACACCAATACTAAATCGACCGATTGAGCTTTTTTCAATCCTGAAAAGCTGCGGCGTCGATTTCGCGATTAACTATTTCGATTACGCCCGACGATATTGCGGTGGTCATTCCACCCGGTTCGGCTTTGACGCTACCGGGGCTTCAAACCTAGATGAATTGCAGGAGTACCTGCGGTCAAGCGTGATGGTGCGGCGGCTGAAATCAGATGTTCTGACCGAGCTTCCCGCAAAGCGCCGCCAAGTTGTCACCGTCGATCCGTCCGGATCAGCCGAGCTTCGCAAAGCCGTCCGTGAGGAGGAGAGGGTGCTTAAAGAGCATGAGAGGACAGAGGCTGCCGCCCGCGCTGCAATAGATCGTGCTGAAAAGCTGAATGACAAGGCCGCGTATGACGCTGCCGTGAAGTCACTAAACGCTGTTCACTTTTCCAACCTCGCGGTAGTGGCCGAACTTCGTCAACGGACGGCATTGGCCAAAGCACCGTTCGTTGTTGATGCCGTAACTGAAATCCTTGGGTCAGTTCCCGATGCCGTCCTTGTGTTCGCGCACCATAAGGAGGTCGTGGCCCGGCTCGCCGATGGTATGCGCGCAGCGGGACACGAGCCTGCAATCATAACCGGCGAGACCTCCATGGAAGACCGCCAGCAGGCGCAGGACGATATCCAGCACGGTCGTAAGCGGGTCTTCATCGGCTCGATCCAGGCATGCGGTGTCGCTATCACATTGACGGCTGCAAGCACGGTGGTCTTTGCCGAACTCGATTGGACACCAGGCCGCCTGGTACAGGCAGAAGACCGTGCTCATCGCATTGGGCAACGAAACGCAGTGCTCGTTCAATACCATGTCGTTGACCGCTCAATTGACGCTCACATGCTTCAGCAATCGTGGTCGAAAGCCTTTGATGCGGCACAAGCTTTGGACGATGCTCCGGAAATAACCGCTCCAGCGGTAGCTGAGGACACTCCTCGGATTGTCATGGAAGTGCCGCCGCTCGATCCTATCGGACTGGTTGATGAGCCAGATGATGATCCGAGGAAGAGGGCTTACACGGATAACACGGTGGGGCAAGCGCACAGTCGTCGGAATGACCGCCACCCGAAATCCTAAGGCGACATCCAGATGCAGTTAGCGTTAATTTACAAGCTTCCGAGCCCTTAAAACCTAATCCCAAAATCCGGAACGGCAGCGCTGTCGCGCGGCGGTCGGCGAAGCTTTGCCGTTTTGAGACCGATTGGAAACTCGTGAGGGGGCGGATTCAGTCCGCCTCCATCGGCTGCAACAAATCCACAGAACCGAAGGAAAGACACAATGATCGAAAACGAAATTCCGTGTGATGACCAAGCTATTCGAAACGATTGTGTCTGCAGGGACGTCGCGCGCCATCTTGGCGAAGTGATCCGTGGCAAGCGTGTCCACGACCTGTCCTGTGACGCCAGGGTCAAGCTTGCTGTCGCATTTGTGGTCGGCGAACGCTTCTGGCAAACCGGTTGGATGACCGACGCAGAAGTCTGGCAGTGGCTCGACCGATTACATCAGATCGCTGTGTTGGATTATGGTCTTCACCATACGTTCGGCGATCTGCCAATAGATGGTTGATGGAATCTCCCGGTTGCGCCATGTCCGCTGATGGCATTGGGGATGACATCGCGCCTAGACCAACCGCTTCAATTCCTGTTCGAGCCGTTTGTGAATGGCTCGCCTCAGATTGCTGGTCTGTCTCGCAATCGGCTTGCCCAATGGTCCCATAGTTTTCAAAGCGCGCTTCACGTAGGTCGTGAACGTCCACGCCCGGTAGTCCGCTGACTTGGCCTTGAAGTTCTTCACAGGGCCAAACGCCTGGATGACTTGCTCGATGTCTGTCACGGCGAGAATGTCGTGAACGGATTTCCCACTGTATCGCTTTGCCTGGCGTATGGCCGTTGCCCTGCAAACTGACGCAACCTTGCGATAAAGATTACTCATGGTCTTGTCTCGGATAAAGACGTGTTTGCCGTTGTAGCGAAAACCCAGGTATTCAAACGGCTTGTTTGGCGTGGAGTTACCTTCTTTGTCGCTCGCTTTGATCGTGCGATAGATTTGTCGGCCTCCGTCAACCTCAAATCGATGGATTGCCGATTTCTCTTCCTTAATCACCAATCCTTTTCCATAGGCAGCTATCGCTCCCCTGATGTCAATTTCGAGTTTGATAGCGTCTGCTTCTGCTATCGGCACGATCACTAGGATGTCGTCAGAATATCGGAGGAATTTTCCTCCGAGCTTTGAGCTGATATCTCGAAGGTATTTGTCGAACTCTGTGAGGTAGGCGTTCGCTAGCAGGTCGGACAACGGCGCGCCCTGCGGCACCCCCACGCCGAGATCGTTCACTTTAATGATCGAGTGCTGGATAGCGGAACGGGCGATCTTTTCTTGGAAGGTACGACCGTCACAAAGCTGAACCGGAATAGTCTTGCGAGACATCAGGAAGCCGGGCCGACTTTTGCCATGACGGTCAGTTTTGTCCCCATAGTACCCGAGGCGGGTATATGCTTCCACGACGTCCACATAGGCGTAGCGGGTTATGGCTTTGAATACCTTGAAGTGGTCAGCAGGTAGCCGCGACACTCCAAGTAAGTCTGCCCACACGTCTCGCAGGCGTTGGTGATCGAGCGTCTCGAAAAAGCTGCTGATATCGAGCGAGATGGTGCAGCAGTCGCCCTGAGATTGGATCGCCTGCACAGCAGATAGGGCGAAATCAATGTTACTTTGGCCGCCACCACCCGAGGTTTTCGGAATGCGCCTGTAGGCGATCACCGACTCCGACAGACCTTCGGCTTCGAGAAGAGCTTCATAAGGAACGGAAAGGAGATGTCTATAGTAGGAAAAAATGCAGCTATCGAGCCTCGCGGCGAACCGGATGGGCCTATCCTTCCGCTTGCCCTTTTTCCCCTTCTCAGCATAAGCGGTCCAGCCCTCATCGTATTTCAGAAAGGGATAGAACGTGTGGGTGGCGACCCGGGATGGATCGGTAGCCACAGCCTCGGCTTCAGCCGTGGATATGACGGGATCGAAGTGAGGGTAACGCCTGACCGTAGCAGTCCATGCCTTCACGATAGCCCTCAAAGGCGAGAGGGGGCAAAAGAACCGATGTGCATCCAGTTAGCCTTTCGCCCCCGACTGTTTAGAGCGGGTATGGAATACCCTACGGCACAAGTAGTCGAGATAATGGACTATATTAGCTGCATGTACGATTGCTCGTCATGTACCTTGAGCGCCCAGCTACACCTGGAGGTCCGGATGGACATCATGGCATACCTGCTGTTGGCCTTCGGGCTTGACAGCTTCAAGTAACTCTCCGCTCCCCCTGGTTGCCCTTCGTGATCGGATACCATCTAAGTCGGAACTCCATTGTTCCATTTCAAGATGAATGTGGCGATTATCTCCCAAAATTGTCAGCCTAGGATTGCAGGGCTCGAAACTGAGCCTTCCGGACCACCGTCCGTAAGACGGCGGCGCGCTTCCCGCGCCCGGGTGCTGCTTTCAAGTTCGACAATGAATACGTCGTCATCCGGTTTACGGCACCTCGACCATAGCCTTGGGACTTGCGATAGGGCCCGCATTTCGGGTAACGGGTCCAGCCTCCGGAGGCCATCATCACCTTTTCCGCTTTTGCGCTAGATTCTTCAGCATCGCGAACAGCTGTTCGGGCGTCTCGATATAGTGGAGGTAGTCCTCTACAGGCTGGCTTTCGTCTGCCCACCCGGCAACGAACGTAAACGTCTCTGCGGAACTCATGGCGAGAAGCATACGCACACCGGACGTTGTTTCGCTTCCTTTTCGGGCGAAGGCGAGTTCATGAGTGAGGGGCGAGCCGTACTCATCCTGAGATGCGAGTAGCCAGTTCTGCCCCCTTAGGTTTTTGACGGTCTTCTCAAATGCCCGGTTCAAACCCAGCATCCCAGTCATCTGCTGTATCTTCCGCCATCGTCCAGCGTCGCCTGTTGGCCAATATGGGCTGCAGAATTGCGCTTCGATTTCGAATGCTTCTTCGATGGTGATCCTAGGATCGGGCAAGTGAATCTCATCAGGTGACAGCGTGTCGATCCACGCTGTTCTTGCGTGTAAATCGCTCAGCCAGGGCCTTGGATGTCGCCAACTTTCCTCAGTGTCGATATCACCGTCGCTTTCAAGCCCGAGGTCCGAACCGCTACTGCTCGACAGGGCCTCAATCCAGTCTTCAAAGCAGAAGAGGACGATGGGCTTTGGAGCGATTTTGGATATTTTCGCCGGTTGTTTGCTCGCAATAACTGACAGTGCCTCACTAGCACCCTCGTACATAAACTCTCGGACCTGCCTGCGCTCGTCTTCGTCAAATGCCCCTTTATGGTCGACTGGGACGGGCACCAATGCCAATGCCATATCTCCGGCCCATAGTAGGTGCGATCCGTTCGGGAGCACGTCCTTGCTCGAAATCAACGGAAGGCTCGTAATCCGCGACGTGATCGCCTGGACATCCCTGAAGCCCCCTGAAGCAAGCCTGCGACGGCTAGCCTGCGTCATCGGACCCGGAAGATTTCGCCGTCGGACGGGTATCTCCACCGGCTCAAATTCACAGGTCAAAAGAGAAAGGCCAGTGACCTTGCCGCGCTCATTCCTCACTGACCAACAACGCGGAAAGTGAGCGACTTCGAAACGATAGGGTGTCGAATAAGCCTTCTCCTCGCCGTCCAGCTCCAACACGAGGGTTGAGCCATTCAGTTGGGGGTAGACCTCATACTCCATGCTGTCCGGTTGCTGTGGGGCGGATGGGGTATCGGTGGCCGGTAAGGGTGCGATTGTCACATTTTCGGCTATTGTGCAGGGGTGCTTCGTCCAAGGCGGTCCGAGCGGAGGTTCGAAGAAAACGCGGCCACCATTGTAAGCTGCGAAGAAGAATACCTGTGCCTTGCAAACCGGGCAACGGGCGTTGGGGTAGGTTATACCGTAGGTCGAACCTTTGTACGAAAGCTTGACGTTGCTGACGTGGTTTGGATGCGTGTCACGCGACCATTCATCTCGACTTACATCATGACTGCTGACCCAGAACGTCGTCCCATGCTGATTTTGGCGGTAGTGTCCTGATCGGCGAAACTTGCTCATTTACGCTCCTTTCGACCGTACCAATTTCAGTCTTCTCGGCACGAATAAAGCCTTGCGAGCTTGATCGAGTTACACGATGTTCGAGTTCATCAATTCGGCAGTCAAGCGTATCGGGGCGTTCTAAAAGCAAAAAATCATCGTTGGGTTGGTGTTGCGCCCCGACGCTCACAGCCTATCCAGTCCAAGACTTCTGATCATCGCTATGCACTTACCTAGTAGGACTGGAATGAAGAAACGAGAAGCCGGTTTTCGATTGGGGCTCCTAGCCTTGATGGCACTTTCCTTGGATTGCGGGGCTGTGTCGGCTGGGGATGCGCTTCAAGTCGTGGACGGAGACACCCTGGATATTGCCGGGAAGCGGTATCGCCTACATGGAATTGATGCTCCAGAAGCTGGTCAAAAATGTCGAAGCGCTGGGGGGGGCAACTGGTCCTGCGGGCAGGCCGCTATTGCTACGCTGGAAGAACTCGTCACAGATCGGCGCGTGCTTTGCGATGACCGAGGCTTCGATGACTATGGACGAACCATTGCCGTCTGTTTCGCAGACGGAAGGGATGTGAACCACGAGCTGGTTGCAGCCGGATTGGCATGGGCGTTTCGAAAGTATTCTGAGGACTACGTTGATACCGAAGATCAAGCTCGGAAACTGAAGATGGGAATTTGGCAGGCACCGACGCAAACCGCCTGGGAGTATCGAGCAGACAAATGGGCTGTTGCACTGCAGGCCGCTCCCAATGGGTGTCCGATAAAGGGGAACATATCAAATGGTGGGAAAATCTATCATGCCCCATGGTCGCCATGGTACATGAAAACCAAAGTCAGCCCCGAGCGGGGAGAAGTGTGGTTCTGTGACGAAGCAGAAGCGGTGAAAGCAGGATGGCGAGCGCCTTATTGGGGAGCAAGGCGTATGTAGGTTGCCACCGTTCGGCAGGGCCAGAATGCCGTTTATCCAGGACGTCTCTGGCTGCTTTGGGTCAACTATCTGCAACGAACGGATCGAGCGGTGTTCGCATGTGTTTTGAGCGGCTTGATGCACGTCGGAGGTATTATGGGGAAAAACAGCTATAATGGTGGAGGCACCATAGTGCACGCCGGTAGTGGCTTCTTCAGCCACAAAGGTGGAGGCGTACGCAAGCGGAAGCCTGCTCCGGGAGCTGACCAGCCAGGAGCCGCAAAGCCCGGAAGCATATGCGATTTTGGGCCTTTGAAGCGAAACAAGAAGAGGGTTGTAGAGTTTCCTAAAAAAACCAAACAACGAAAAGATATCGAAAAACAGCAGGACGATGTTAAGCGACTTCAGTCTCAGGCCAAGGTGCTTATTGGTAGGGCGGTTCAAGCTTTGCAGCGAACGGAACGTCAAATCATTAGCCTTCGCAGCGCTCTCCAGAAGGCCGAACTTGAAAACGCGAAGCTAAGCGCAGCCGTTTTGTACGCAAAGAGCATTGATATTCACGATGGTGATCTCAGTGCAGCTATGAAGAAGTTTAACAGATTGCTGAACGGCGTGGCGATAGACGCGGCAGGACGCCCACAAAAACAGGTGCGAAAGAAAGGCGGTCGAGGTAGCCGGAACCAGCATACCCAGACGACGAGCGTCGCGGCGGCAGCGGAAAAGCCGCGTGGACGGGAATGAGCGAAGTCCGCTGCATTTTAACGAATGCATTGATGCGGGCTAAAAGTTTCTCTGATCGATTGTCCGGCGCGCAAGGGTTGCTGGAGGCAGACATGGGTAACGCAGTCCCTGTTGTTGAACATGGGAACAGCTATCCTGGTTCGAAAGCTACTGTCAGGGAGATCATTGACCTAGCTGACTCCTATTATCACGCCGCCAGGGTCCTCTTGGACGACAGCAGCAAGAAAATGGTCCCTTTTTCGTCTGCCCCAGCTCGCATGGCAGCCATTCACGCCATCGAGCTGTATATAAATGCCTTCCTCAGACACGAAGGTTCGGCCCCCGAAGATGTTCGGAAACGGATGCATCATCTCGCCGAGCCGAACCTGGTCAGAAAGCTGAAGCTGAGAAAGAGAACGGCTGAACATCTGGAGGCGATGACGACGAGGCGCGAGTATCTAATCGCGCGCTACGCGCCTGAGCGAGTAACTGATCACACTCAGCTGAACCGTTTGTATGCAACCCTCGACGAAGTCATGAAAAAGGTCGGCCAACATGTTGGGCTGCCGACTCGCCCTGTGGTTTCCCTGCGGAGCTGAATGCCATTTGGGCCAGGGTCAACTCCAAGCGTGGAGCGAAATCCAGGCGAGACAGTCAACGCGCGGCAACGCTAGCTTGCTGCCGATTGGTGTGCGCCTTCAAAAAATTCTCCAATGGCGAGCTGCCCATGATCCCGGGCCGTGCAGGCAGGGCGCTGCTGTTCGGGGTGAAAACCTATTTGGGCGCGTCAACCTGTCATTGATCATGGGTCCGGAAGCCCAGGGAGTAAGAGACGGTGTTAGACGGGCCCCTGTCTGTTGCCGGATGTGTTCGAGGGCATCGCGTCGCGCTCGATGGGACAAATGTGGGCAACGATCTACGGTCTCGATCTAATAACCTCCGTGGCCGCGAAGAATATGACACTGGAGGCTCAGATTACCAACGCAAATTGCGGTCTGGTCAAACTTCCAGGCGGAACGCCTGACGTCCATCATGGAAGCAATCATAGATATTGATCGCTCTCTGTATACGCATGAAGAAGTTGAGCCCGGTGCGCTTTGAATTCAGGAAGTTTGCCACCGAGCTTGCGCTCTGGGCACAAAGCGGCGGTCGCCGCCGCGATGAGGCTTGCGCGCCGTGGCGACAGCCTGACTTTCACCATCCTTAAGTATTCCACACCGTCACACTGTGCGATCTGACAATTCTGATTCTGGCCGCGATACTTTCGATCCGAAGTTATGGAGTAATGGGGGGAAGAGGCCGATTCAGTCATTTCCGTCATCCTCCAATGCGACCTCGTCAGTCGGGTCAAAGTAACCGTCACTGTGTTTCTCGGGATCGGGTTCCTCATCCATGAAAGAAGCATCTTCTGGCGGCCTGCCAAGCTCCCACCGACGTCGCTGCGCAGCCGAGGCCTCAGGATGTTTGGTTATCTTCTGAAGGTAGTAGAGACGAGCCTCAGCGCGCCTGGAGCCCTCTTGTGTGCAATAGCCCGCAGACCGAAGTGCCTCTGCTACCATGGTCATGAAGGGCCCATAGTGGCCACGGCTCTGGAAGTATCGATCCACGAAGCTCGCAAACGCCGTCGCAAGTACAGTGTCGATATCGTCGGTCTCCGGCAACCCCCTGTGCCTCAATCCAGCCCGCCACCGAGCAGTCCTGGCCGCTCCCGCCGTAACATGCTCAATCGCGTCCATACGCCTCTCCCGTCACACTGTAACAACAACACCGTCACAGTGAGATTTCGCGATGCAAGAGACCAACGGTAAAAAGCATTTTAGTGATCAATTTTACAGCAGATTTTCCGTGCCGGTAGCCGATGAAGGTTAGCAGAGGTCAACGTCGTTGACAGAGCTGACATGTTGGGCGCTGATGGACGCCCCGAGATTGGAGCAGTGGAATGACGCAGATCGAGACTTTCGCCGTTGAGTTCGGAAATCGGCAGCAAGATATCGCCAAGGCAGCTGAACGTATCGGTATTTCCCGGCAGGGCGCTTTCATTTTGGCAACATACCAGGGCATGATACGCGATGGCGACATCGACGAAGAGAACGCAAAAACGGCCCGTGAAATGTTGCTCGAACTGGCAGACAAAATCTCCGATCAGGGAGTTTCTGCATCCGAGCGACAAGAGGTGGCTGAGCTAGTCAGATATCTGTCGCAGTTCGCGTTGGAGCGTCCTGTACCTTCCCAATGATTTTCGTCTTAAGCTTGCCGCGTCGGCAATCGTTTTTGATTTTGATGGGGTAGCCAACCCGGTCTGTGAAATACCTCTGCAGACCGGCCATAATCGTCTCAGAGCCAGGTGCGTCAGACGCCAGCATCATGACGGCTATATCTGCTAAAAGCTCACGAGTGACGTCCACAGACGGGTTGGCTTTACCAGATGCTAGGGCTTCACGCTGGCGATCCCTGGAAGCACGTTTCGCCGCAGCATTGTAAGCGCGGCGTTCCTCGGGCATCATAGCCTCGATCTTGCCGGGCTGAAGTTTTGCCTGTTGCAGGAGAATGTCTAAAGCTGTGGTCATGATCTTCAGTCTAAATGCCATGAGATGATCATTGAATGTGGGCGGAAAAATTCAAAACGATTTTGACATGTCAAAATGAATTTTGTTTTTTCTGGGATGCAGAGTTGAGAAGGTAGGTAGACTTAATCTTTTGGTGTTTGGAAATTTCCCTTTTCTAATTTATGATTCTTTTTCAAAATAGCCTAGCAGTGGGAACAAAACTAACCTGAAGAACAGAAAAACCCTTTGGAGTGGCGCAGCCCTATTATCTTTAAAGAATATCCGGGTAACAAACGCTAAAGAAAATTGCCTTAAGTCTCTGATAGATATGAAGTTTCCAAAAAAATCTTTACTAACATTCTGTAAATTTCGACCGACCCGCTCTGCTAACAAAACGTAAAAACAGCTTGATCTATTTCGGCTGACGGACTCACACTTCTTCATCGCATCAGAGCATACCCCATGAAGAAGAAGCAGTTCCAGGAAACGCAGTCGGGAGAATTAGTCGAGCTTCTTGAGCGGCGCACACCCAGCGCACTCGAAGTCGCAGTAAACCGCAAGGGCATTAGAGCCAAAAATCTTCTCTTGGCACTTTCAGACATAGGGGAGATGCGCAGTCAGCGCCCTGCCATTGCAAAGCCGACAGTCCTTATAGAGAGCGCTGAAATTGTGGGCGAAAGCCGCACGAGCGCAAAGGATATGGCGCTCACCGAAGCCCTCTTAGCCATTGCTCGTGACGTGAATATAACAAAGCCATACCATGAAGTGCGCGCCAGCGTTCTCTTGGACTACCTCGGAATCACCTCCGTAGACCGGCTAGTCGATAGCCTCACTCGTATACAAAGCACATCGGTCAAATATGACGTCCGGGATTTCACTGCAAAGAAAAGATATCGTAGAGCCGTCAGCCTGATCCAGTTTATGATCGAGTCCGATCTCGCTGGACCTAAAGCGTCGAAGGCGATCAGGGACAAGATTGAAAGAGGTTCATCAATCCTGAGGTTCTCAGTTCCGGAAGTGGTCCGGGAAGTCTTTGTGCTTCCGAAGCCGTACACCTGGATCAACTTGTGCAGCGTCAGTCAGTTCAAGAACAAATATTCGAACGGCCTCTACCAGCTCCTTGCGGTCAAGGCTGGCCATGACCAGCGATATCGCACTCCTCTGGTAATCTCGGCTCAAGACCTGGCTATCAAGCTGGGCTGGAGCCATGCACGTGCAAAGCCATTCAACGCAGCGCTTTTCCTGCAGCGCGTTGTGAAGCCAGCGCTGGAAGACATCCGAGCATGCGTCGAAGAGTTTGATGTAATTTTCGATGAGCCGGAAAGGGATAGTTCGAAGCACGGACGTCCGCTTGAAGACCTAAAATTCTGGGTCCTCGTGAAGCAGAACCACCTGTTGTCCTCGTCTGCCCTCAAGGGAAAGAAAAGGCAGAAGGTTGGAACACAGCTTCGGACCAGAGTCACGCTTCCTGACTCAATACACCCGCAGGAATGGCTGCCGTCTATCGATGCAATCTCTCGTGTCAGTCACCAGCTGCGAGAAGCAAATCCGTTTAGCCTCGGACGCATCGCCGGAGAAAATCGTCGCCGTCCGATGACACTGGCATTGGCTTGGAGGACAACACTAGACGCCATTGTAGCAAACCCTGATGTTCAGGTTTCCGTCGATCTTACCGGTCACGACATCCTATCGGCTCTCGACAATCCTTATATCGGCGTCGACCGCATTTTTGAGCAGTGGGCACTCAGCCATAGAATGGGACTATCCTATTTGGGCGTGCCAGTGCGGACTTCCATAAAACCGCTTCCAACACCTCAGCGCTTGCCGCCAGAGAAGATGTTCCTCCATCCTGTCAGCTATGGCTCTCTGGCGAGGATGGAAAGTTATGCCAACGATCTGCAGGTCTATAAAAACGACAATGGACTGTATAGCCACCAGACGCTTGTGGAGGCTTTTGCCAATCTTGACCACGTATGGCGTGCAATCTCGAATGCCGCTCCTGCATACGTGAAATTGGGAGGCCTCACCAAGGCGATGGCTATGATGTCGAAGGCCCACCCGGTCCGTATGAGGCACACTGCGAAAAACATCGTCGAGGCGGTCTGGAGCGAAGATTTTGAGAAGATCGAGAAGATCATGAAAGCGATCTTTGCCAACGAGAAGAAGCTGTTCGGCCATCCGGTGACTGGAGAAAGATACAAAGACCCAACCCCTAAATCTGAGAACTCATTCGCGTTCATGCCGATCACTGAAGGCGAGGCCGAAGCCATGGCCACCGGTACAGGCGCGTTAACCAACTTTGGCTAACCATTTAAGTGTTTGAAAAGGTACCGCTTTACATCGGGGCGGTACCTGCTATCTTCCTTTCATCGCCAACAAGCTCTCGGAGCAGAATGAAATGAAGGCCTTCGCAATAAACCTATGACGCTTACCGCGTTCTCATCGGCTAGCAGCCGGTGCCTAGGATTTATTGCGATTTCAAAGGGACCTTCATCATGGCGTATACCCAGCACTATTTCACCGCCGACACCCATTTTGGCCATTCGAAAATGCTCGACTTTCGTCCGTTCGTTTCAACGGATGAAATGGATCAGTTCATCATTAACGCCTGGAATTCGGTCGTTCGACCGCACGATGTCGTTTGGCATCTCGGCGATTTCAGCTGTCACGATGTCGCCAGAACGAAACAGATTTTTGACAGGCTCCCCGGCCGTAAAAGGCTGATCCTCGGCAATCATGATCTCCACCATGGAGAGATCAGGAAATCCCTTTGCGACCTCGCCTGGGACCAAACACCCACCCACTACGCCGAAGTCAAACAGGGTGGCGAACGCGTCATCCTGCACCACTACGCCATGCGCACATGGGCGGCATCCGTTCATGGCTCCTGGCACCTGTACGGTCATTCACACGGTCGCCTGCCTGCTTACGGACGTTCCCGGGATTGTGGTGTCGATTGCTATGACATCAGCTATGCGCCGCAGACTTTCCAACAGCTGACGGCAGGAATGCGTGAAGCGGAGGTTGTGTCGTGAAACGAGAAATTGTTGACCAGTTGATGGCGGATTTTCCATTCTACGCCGATCTTCGCCTCTTGGTCTTGCCTGACGGTTGGACTGATATCGTGAGCGATCTGTTCCGTGATCTCTACGATCTCCAAAAGCTGTCTCCTGGCTTTATGGATTGCGATCTGCCTATCCAAATAGTCGCCATCACTTGGCACCTCTACCCTTCGACGGGATACGTCATCTATGCGCGTCCTCTGGCACATCATCGCCACTGGACTGGAGAAATGGCGCTGCGGCTGGTGCAGATCGTCAGTCGCTTCAATGACCGCTCCCGACACACTTGCGAAGTGTGTGGTGACCAGTCCGTCGGCACCTTGAAATATCAAGATCACCGTCGCCAGGAACTCTTGTGCCAAACGCACATGGAAGAAAGGCGTTGGTCATGAGCCCGGAACAGATCGATTTTCTCAAAGATGAGTATCCGCATTTCTGGGATGAAAAGCTGACATCCCTGCCTGCTGGGCATTGGAATCTCATTGCGAGGCTCTGCCATCAGTGCGCTCTGATCGCTGTTGATCATGGTGATACGCAGCCCTGGGTCACACTGCATTTCGAGCGGCTTCCCGATGGACTTTTCAGAGCCTATGCCGCGCCGCTGGTGGATTTCGAGCGATGGACTGACGGCAGCGCTTTGGCGCTCATCATCGCCGTCCAGTTCTTCAATGATCGTCAGCATTCCACCTGCGAGGTCTGTGGTTTGCCTGGAGACCGCCACTGTATCTCGCCGGATTTTTGCGCTGACAAACCGGAGAAGTGGAATGCGCAGTGAGGGTCTGATCGAGGCACAGCGCAAGGCAATGCAGGCAGCATCCCAGTTGAATTTGAAGGTCGAGACGGAAGTGAACGCGGCGATGAAACCTGAGAATGT
Organism: Peteryoungia algae; assembly: GCF_030369675.1. Classification (NCBI taxonomy): domain Bacteria; kingdom Pseudomonadati; phylum Pseudomonadota; class Alphaproteobacteria; order Hyphomicrobiales; family Rhizobiaceae; genus Peteryoungia; species Peteryoungia algae. The sequence goes on from NZ_CP128477.1 coordinate 50,580, forward strand.
CGAGCGTATCCGGGCTGCACACCCCGACCTTTATGACCCGTCTATTGCTTCGCTGCCGGATGGTTGGACAGAAGCTGTGAAGGTATTTTTGGAGGAGTTCGAGGCCCTTGGTGAAGGCATGATGTCACCTGGTGATGTCAGTTTTGAACGCACCAATAGCGGCCTCAAAGCCCATATCTTCGCAAATCCCGAAATGAAATGGACGCCCAGGAAAAGTTGGGAGCTGCTGAAATGGCAGCGGGTTCTCTACAAATCCGTGCGCGACGTATGTGAGTGGTGCGGTAAGCTCGACGCTCAACCGGTCCAGCTCGGTGAGCGTGTGACCTTCTTCCTGTGTCAGCAGCATAGAACATCGGCCGAGGAAAAACTGACGGCTCAGGTCCAGGCATTCGACGCGCGAGTCCGCTTTCGCGAAGAAGTCTCAGTCCTTTTCCAAGAGCGCTCTACCGTCTGGCTGAACGTCTCCGATCACAATACGCCGATCCTCCGCAAAGCTCTGACCGACATCAAAAAGATCGTCGTAGATCGTGACCTGATCGGGAAAATCTACGTCACCAAAATCACTGAATCGGAGGGGCAGCTTTTCCTTTCGGTCAGGTACGATCAGGCCGTGGATATGGCTAGTCGTCTAGATGTGGATGACATCATCCACCACGCCCAGCGGCTCTCCGACGAAGCTTCACTGAAAGCGAATAGGGGAGGCCATGGCGATGACGCATGATGAGTATGTCGCCTACATCCGAGAGCGCTATGCCGCCCTCTTTGACCCGAATAACAGCGACGGCGATTGGCAGTATCTGATCACCATCAATAGAGGCTGGTGGCCGCTGCTGACCGATTTCTGCGAGCAGCTTGAAGGTGTGCTCCGTCACCACGGCGAGATCGGTCGTTGGTACATCCGGCAGGTGAAGGAGAAGTTTGGCGAGTTACGAATTTACGTCAGACCGGCACCCTACGAGCGCCTGGATATCGATGGTTTTGCCAAATGGGTCGACGACATCGATCCGTCTGCACCGACGCCCGTCACTGAAATGATCGGCATCATCAAAGAGCAAGTTATCGGCCGCGCTGCTCACATCTGTGAAGAATGCGGAGAGCCAGGCGAGATGCGCGTTGTGGAAGGATGGTACGGCGTCTGCTGTGACAAGCACCATGCTGAATGGATCGCGCGAATGGCGGCTCGATAATGGTGATGACGCAGGAACAGATGGAGGAGCGTCGACGACAAGTTGCCGTGTTCGATGGTGATGTGGATCGCGCTCGATCTGGCTATCACGTGGGAGAAGGTTGGCATGCGATCCTCGATGATCTAGTCCGCGAATTCGCCAAAATCGACGACCTCGGTTTCCTGTCGGCTCACGAAAAGTGGGGAGGGCTGAGGGTCTCTTATCTCTATCCCGGGGACCGCTCTGACGATGTCGAAGCAATTGTCAAACGTGCGTCCCACCGAGCACAGGAGACGTGCTGGTATTGCGGTCAGCCTGGAAAACTTAAGCAGGAACGCTGGTGGCGTGTCCGCTGTGATGAGCATTGGAGCCCAAAATGAACGACAACATCCCGTCAGAATTCAAAGCAGGATTTTTCGCCGACAGGTCCCGTGACTGGATCGAGCTTTTTCAAACGGTCCAGAAAGAGCACGAGATCGATATTCGATCTTGGGCCGATGCTTTTCTCAATTTTCATCCGGTCGAACATCAGCGCACAGTTGAAGCCATCAAGGCATGGGCTGATCTGCTGCCGTGGTCACCTGAATATCAGGGCGAAGAGCAAGCGCGTATGGCTGTCCGGATGGCCATTACAATGCAGCTGGCTTATGGGCGTGACCGGCACCTAACACCTCTGCAGGTTTACCGTCTGCAGCATCCGACTGAGCCCGACGAGGGCACGTCTATGGACCTGGCGAAACAGATCGAGACCGAATGCAAACCATTTTTGGACCCGGACCTCAAGCTCGACGGCACCGACCTGGAGCTAGCCGACATCCACCGGAAACTGCTTGCTGTTGACCAGGCTATTGGCGGGCACCACGAGGTGAGATTTCGGCTGCGGCGGCGCGGCTATGAGATCGCCATCGACACGACACTGGCTTCAACCGTAGATGAAATAAAGCGGGACGCAATCATCGCTGAGATCGAGATGATCATGCGAGGAGAGCACGTTTGATCGCGAACGATAATCGGATCAACGGGCGAACTGTCGACTACACGAAAGCGCTCGAATTTCTGGCGCATCATATGATGGCACCCGGCTGCCGGGTAGTGCTCGATGAACTACAGTTCGAGGTCTTGAAAGCTTACCTTGGGCACGTTCAGGCTGTTGGTGACGATACCAATTTCGGCCTGGAGATGTGCGTCGACTATCGAGATTCTGAGGATACCGGTGGCTACAGCGTCAGCTGGGACAACGACGGCACAGCACTCCAAGATGACCTGATCGACGCGATAATGGTAGATATGGTGCAAAACCTTGGCTTCGTCGCAGGCTCTATTTTCCGCGAAGGCCACATCACTGATCTCGCCGATATAGATGGCAGGATCGCGGAAATTCGCGAGAGAGTGGCTGCCAAACACGGCCTCAGTTAATCGCCCGCCGCCAGGATGCCGGTCGCCGCAGCTCCTGTGGAACCTCTCCACCGTCCAACACCAGCCCTATTACCTCCGCCTGGCGCGCATCTTCCGCTGGATCGGGCTCCGGCTTGTCCACATCATAAGCTCTTATCAGCTCGTAAAATGTGCCGACGTAATCGATCCCTAGCGCGATCATGACATCATCGCGGTCGACGTCCTGCGAGGCATAATAGCGCTCGATCCAGTCAACGAGAACTTCGTCACCATGTCGATCACGTATATCCTGGATGTCTGCCTTATAGTCGTCTCGGACCCTGTCTCGTTGAAACTCTGTCATAGGAAAAATTTCCTTTTCCGGCCAACGAACTGCAGCTGCACACTCGATGAAAAGCAGTTGAGTGAGCATACCATGGAGCCCATCAGAGAACCAGAATTGTGGACGGAAGAGGTGACGCAGCGACTGATCAACTTGGCCAAATCAGGGCTGACGGCGAAGCAAGTTGGCGCTGAGATGAGCCGCACGTACAGTTCCATTGCATCCAGAGCCAGTAGGATCGGTCTTACATACAAAGGGAACAAGCGGAACCGTATCGCGGACGTGTCGTCTCAGAATGAACGTGCATGTCTTATATGTGAATGGCCTATGATATCTACCGGTCGAGGGCTCCGTGTTTGCGACCCGTGTAAAGAGACACAAGAGTGGCGGTCTGGTCCGTAAATCAGTGCGCCTGTAGAAACCTATTTCATCTCTCGCAAAACGAGAAATTCCGCTAAAATTCTAGTTAAATTAGCAAGGCGTTGTTTTCCCTCCGGGAACGACGCTTTGTTAGGTTCCTCTAATGTTACATTTTTCCTCAAAACAGGCCAGGTGGGGAAAATAGTAACATAAATCTGGATGGATTTTGCTTTCTGAATCAATGGTCTAGCATCCACGTATGTCGGCAACTATCTTTCTGTCCCGTTAACTTTTTCGGATTGAAAGATGGATTTGGAAATGCAGGAGGCACTGCGATCCGCCGCAGAATTTAAGGCCCGAATGAACAGGCTGAACGTGGGTCTGGCGTCATTGAGAGAGCACTTCAAACGCGTGCCGGTCAATGATCATACGCCTGTTCCGATCAAGCGGGCTCACTGCCATCCAGTGCTCGGAGGTGTCCTTTATAAGGATGCAAAGATGGACGTGCCGGGTCCCAATTTTGGCGTCTCGTCTCTGCGACGAGCGGCCAAGTGCGGTGAGCTGGAGACGATGTGGACCGGCGGTAATCAGCTGGTGACTGGTGCGGCTCTGAGGACCTGGATCGCTGGACAGAGCACGATGAAAGACAAAAAGTCTGCCGTCCCAACCAACGATTATGTTCCGCCACGTCAGCGCACCCTTCATGAGAAAAGCCTTGAAGACGCAGCTATGGATCGAGCAGCAAACGCTTTCGCCGCTATCGATAAGATGATGATGAAGAGCAAGAGCCAGAAGAAGAAGGGCCGCTAAGATGGGAAGAAAGTCCGACGGAATCCGCGCCTGGTATGACGAAAAGGCGAAGAAATGGCATATCCGTGATCCGTATCCTGATGCTCCGAGAGCTAAGTTCAGCCTTGGCTTTGGTAAGGATGGTCCGCCTGACGACCCGAATTATAAGGATCGAGCTGCGGAAGAGGTGAGGCTTTACAAGCTCCGCAAGCAGGCCGGAAACAATGCGCTTCTGTTAAATCAGCCGACTGACCAGGTGCTAATCGCGGATATCATTGCCCTCTATATCGAGAAGCGCATCACGAAGTGGGTGAAATCGAAAGAGTACAAGACACCGATTTCGCGTCCGGACGAGGTCAAACACCGCTTGAAAATCGTTCTGTCGTTTTTCAAAGGGGCGACTCTCAGCGCAGTCACGAGAACTAACTGCGAAGCATTCGGCGATTACCTGCATAAGAGGGAAATCGCACGAGCACGCGCGCTATATGACATCCAGATGAAAATCTATTCGGAGAAATTAGAGGTCTATCAGAAGAAGGTCGACGCTCGTAAAAAGTTCATTGCTGACCTGAAGGAGAGGGGATGGAACCGTGTGCTGCCGCCCCTACGCAGCAAGCCGCCAACACCATTACCCCCGTTTAATCCGGACGACATTGAACGGCGGCCTTCTGCTTCCAGACGCTATCTCGAAGACCTTCAGGCAGCTATCAAGTGTGCCGTGCTCTACGACGTGATCAAGCACCGCGTCACTGTGCACTTACCTCCCAAATATGACCCTCGGAAAGCCAGCTTCTCGATCAATGACATTAAGGAGATGTACCGTCATGCCTTTTTCTTCAAAGGCATGGGCTGGGTCGATGGTAAGCCTGTTAAAGGCCTCTTCACACGACGACATCTGGCACGTTTCATGTTCGTTTCAGGCGTCACCGGGTCCAGAAAGGATCGTGTGGAAAGGGTCGGTTTCGTCGATGACGGAGAGAGCCCCTGGGTGGAACTCTGGCAGACCACTGAGGCGCGCATCCATAACGTCACAGGGGTGGAATACACTCGCACGGTATGGAATGGCATTTACCACCGCCGAGGTGACGACGAAATCGAGTATGGAACGAAACTCGCGCCGTCAGTTCCGCTCGCCAGCGGAGTGGCTGCTATCTTCGCGAAGTGGCGCGAGGCTGGCATCAAGTACCCATGCGCTTACCCATACGGTCGATATGGGAAAGAAGAGCCTGGTGACGTTGGTGACGGGATGAGGGCGATCTTTGACTATTTCTTTGGCGGAGAGAATGACGCCGTTGTGCATACATTCCGGCATACCGTAGCCACTCATCTGTGTGCCGAGGGTAAGCTCCCGTTTCCCGCAATCGCTGCTTATCTCGGTATGTCTCTGGAGACATTGATCCGCATCTACGCAAAATTCCGAGATCAGGATTTGGAGAAGGTTGCTGCGGTGATCGGTAGTTCTTCGTTCCACGACTTCAACTCCAGGGTGTCTGGAACGAAGGGAGTAAGGACTAAGAACGGCCGACAGAAATCGACAGAAATCGACAGAACGAAACAGAACGAGAATTCACCAAACGAAACCAAAGCGGACAAAAAGCGAATGAATTCAAGGAGTGGCGTAATATGAGCAGGTGTTCGCGGCTCTGCCGGGACACGTTCGGGACGTGGGGGTCGGATGTTCGAATCATCTCACTCCGACCAGCTTAAATCCCCGACCAATCCCCTGTTGCAAAAAGACTTTCGCTCTCCTGAGGGCGAGCGGCCGCCGCTGGCGGCTCGTCCATGCAGACGGGGATGAACTTCAGAAATTGGTATCTGCCACAAACAGTGATGCTGAACACGCACCACTCGACCGCCCGATTTCTCCGATGACGGCCTGCAAACCATTGCTGCAACAAGAAGATTAGGTTATCTTGAATTGTTGTCGGGGCACTCGGCGTTGGACGATACGATAGGCGCCTGATCCACCGAAAAAATGAAATCCAACCGGTTCGGAGGATATGACGCCAGGAATGAGAAAGCGTCGACAGCGTCAGGACAAGGTCACCCTGTCCGATGTGGCGCAGAACGCCGGTGTCAGCGCGATCACCGTCTCGCGGGCGCTGCGCGATCCGGAAAAAGTCTCCCCGCATCTGCGTGATACGATCCTCAGGATTGTCGAAGAGATGGGCTATGTGCCCGATCTCGCCGCCCGGGCGCTCGCCAGCAAGAACAGCGGCCTCGTCGGCGTCATTTCCCCCGGTCTCGCCAGTCACGTCTTCGTCGCTGTCATCAGGGGCATCGAGGATCGCGTCCGGTCCTCCGACCTTCGCATCCAGTATGCGAGTTCCGACAGCAACAGCGAGGATCAGCTCCGGCAATTGCGTTTCTTTGTCTCGCAGAACCCGGCGGGGCTGATCCATGTCGGTCAGATGCCGGATCCTGCCATCGACGAGCTTCTCCGATCCGCGCCCTGTCCCGTTGTGGAAATCATGGATATCAGCCGGCCGCCCTCCGACATGGTGATCGGCATCGATCACCGGCTGGCAGCGGAGACGGCCACCCGTCATCTGATCGCGAAGGGTTATCGTCGCATCGCCATGCTGGGCAGCGGCTCGGATTTCCGCGCCCGTCGCCGCTTGGAAGGCTATCAGACGGTTCTGGAAGAGGCGGGCCTGTTTGACCCGGCGCTGGTCCTGTCGGTCGACAGCAGCAGCAGTGTCGGCCTCGGCTGCGAACTGCTCGAACGGCTCAAGAGTGAGCATCCCGACGCCGATGCCGCCTTCTGTCAGAACGACGATATTGCGCTCGGCGCGCTCTTCGAATGCCAGCGCCGCGGATTGTCCGTTCCGACTGAGTTCGGCATATGCGGTTTCAACGATCTTGAATATGCGGGTTTCGCCTTCCCGGCCATCACCTCGGTGCGTGTCCCCCGCTATGAAATCGGTTACCGCGCCGCCGACACGATCATTCGTGCCGCCGGTAGCGGCATGCCCCCGCCGACCTTGGTCGATCTCGGCTTCCAGCTCATCGAGCGCGGCTCGACCGCCCGCGAAGGGTGAGTTTGCCGAGGGGCAAGCGCGCGCACCTCTTCTGGCACGACGACAATCCGCCGTCCGAGTGAACGGCACACGTGGCTTCGCACCCGCGTCGAGGGCAGCCGTTCGGTCTGGAAGCGGCGAGTTCCGCCCGAAGATCAAGCAAGCCCCGCACGGTGGCCATTGCATGCGCTCAGCCGATAGACATGCAGACAGACAGGGTCCCGCGATCGGCAGCGTCCGCGATCTCGCGGTCCTCCCGTATCGCCGATCAGCGCCGCCTTCAGTATGTCCGCAAAGGGCTTCACCTGCCTTGTGGGATGCACACCCGGCCGGCCCATGGCATCAACGAATAAAAACGGCCCGCGCAAGGCGGGCCGCTTCGGGTCGGCGTCGCGATGCCGTCTCAGCCGTCGATGTCGTCCAGAAGCGCACGCGCGATGGCCGTGGTCACGCGGCGTGTCTCCACCTCGTCGCGACGGCTGGCGAGCAATTCGGTTGCCAGCAGTTGTTCGGCGAGATCGGATGGCAGCGACAGGATCACGCGGCCCTCATGGGCGTTCAGCCCGCCGAGCTCGGTGCGCTTAGCCGTGATCATGCCGCCGGCGACCGTGTTGTTGGTATCCGGATCGATCAGGATGAAGGCGCCGGTGCCGCGGTTCACGTCGTAGGGGTCGAAGATCGCGGCCTCGTCGAAGGCGAGCTGCACCTTGCCGATCGCATTCATCTGCAGCATCTCGGCCGGCTGCCACTTGCCCGACTTGAGGTCGAGCTGCTGTGCCGGCTCTACCTGCACACGCTGGCGGCGTGAGCCGGCCTTCAGCCAGTAGCGCTTGCCGGGCACGATGCCGTCAGGCTGCAGCGCCACGATCTGGGCGTCGAAGGCAAGGCCCGTCTGCGGCTGGGCATCGAGCGAGACGATCATGTCGCCACGCGCCACGTCCACCTGCCGGTCGAGCACCAGCGTGATCGCGTCACCCGCGACGGCGGCGTTGCGCACCAGGTCGAAGGTGACGATCTGCTTGACGTTCGCGACCTGACCGGAGGGCAGGATGGCGACGCTGTCGCCGGGCTTTACCGCACCGCCGGCGACCGTGCCCTGATAGCCGCGAAAACTTTCGCCCGGACGCGAGACGCGCTGGACGGGCAGGCGGAAGCCGGTCGACTGGCCGGAGCGCAGCGTGGCCAGCTCCAGCGTCTCGACCAGGGTCGGGCCTTCGTACCATGGGATGACCGAGCGTGCCGAATAGACGACGTTTTCGCCCTTCAGCGCCGACATCGGGATCGCGGTCACCTGGCGCACGCCGAGCGAGAGAGCCAGTGCCTTGAAATCATTGCTGATCTGGTCGAACACGGCGCGGTCATAGGCGACCAGGTCGAACTTGTTGACCGCCAGCACGAACTGCTTGATGCCCATCAGCGAGGCAATGGTGGCATGGCGGCGGGTCTGCTCGAGCAGGCCGGCACGCGCATCGACCAGCAGGATGGCGAGATCCGCCGTCGAGGCACCGGTCGCCATGTTGCGGGTATACTGCTCGTGGCCGGGCGTGTCGGCGACGATGAAAGAGCGTCGGTCGGTGGCAAAATAGCGATAGGCGACATCGATGGTGATGCCCTGTTCGCGCTCCGCCTGCAGACCGTCGAGCAGCAGCGCGAAATCGGGCAGGCCGAGATCGTTCTGCTGGCCCGAGTCACGGCGCAGCGTCACCGCCTGGTCTTCCTTGACCGCCTTGGTGTCCCAGAGCAGGCGACCGATCAGCGTCGACTTGCCGTCGTCGACAGAGCCGCAGGTGATCAGACGCAGCGGGCGGCTGTCGCGCGTGGCCGGTGCTGTGTCAGCCTCGGGAGCGGGGGAGGCGAGGGCGGTGTTGGCAACTGCAGTCATCTCAGAAATATCCTTCGCGCTTCTTCTTTTCCATCGATCCGGCCTGATCGCGGTCGATGGCGCGGCCCTGGCGTTCGGAGACGGTGGCGATTTCGAGTTCGGCGATCACCTCGTCGAGCGTGGTCGCCTGCGAGCGGATGCCGCCGGTCAGCGGCCAGCAACCGAGCGTGCGGAAACGCAGCATGCCTTCCTGGATCTGCTCGCCGGGCAGCGCCTCGAAGCGCGGATCTTCGGCCCACATCAGCATGCCGTCGCGCTCCACATACTTTTGGCTCTTCGCATAGTAGAGCGGCGGCAGTTCGATGTTTTCGGCCTGGATGTAGCGCCAGATGTCGACTTCGGTCCAGTTCGACAGCGGGAAGGCCCGTACGCTCTCGCCGCGGCGGACCATGCCATTATAGATGTTCCACAGCTCCGGCCGCTGGTTGCGCGGATCCCATTTGTGATCGGGCGTACGGAAGGAATAGATGCGCTCCTTGGCGCGGGAGGCCTCCTCGTCGCGCCGCGCACCGCCGAAGGCCGCGTCGTATTTGCCGGCATCCAGCGCCTGGCGCAGTGCTTCTGTCTTCATCACGTCGGTATGATGGGACGAGCCATGGCTGAAAGGGCCGATGCCCTCTTCCTTGCCGCGCGGATTGGTGTGCACGATGAGATCAAGGTCGAATTTTTCCGCCGTCGCGTCACGGAACGCGATCATTTCCGGAAACTTCCAGCCCGTGTCGACATGCAGCAGCGGGAAAGGCACGCGACCGGGGAAGAAGGCCTTGCGCGCGAGATGCAGGAGGACGGACGAATCCTTGCCGATCGAATAGAGCATGACCGGCTTTTCAAACTCGGCCGCCACTTCGCGGAAGATGTAAATGGCTTCGTTCTCAAGCGCCTTCAGATGCGGATCAAGCGGCGGCTTGGTGACGGGATCCTTGGAATGCGGATCGAATTCGGAGGCGTGTACGTGCATGGTCTTCTTTTCTTTCCCGGGGCTGTGGCCCGAAATCTCTGTCTTGCTGCGCGCGGGATCGTGCCAGCCGTCAGGCCGGCGTCGGGATCGCGGATGAAGCGGCTTCCGGAACATGCAGCCCGCATTCCCGCTTTTCGTCATTCTCCCACCACCAGCGGCCGGCGCGTTCCGGCTCGCCCGGCTTGATCGCCCGGGTGCAGGGTTCGCAGCCAATAGAGGGGTAGCCTTTGCGGTGCAGCGGATTGGTCGGAACGCTCTCGGCCTCGACATAGGCGTTGATGTCGTCGAGCGACCAGTCGGCCAGCGGGTTCACCTTGATCAGGTCACGCTCGGCGTCATATTCGGCAAAGGGCGTGGCCGCCCGATTGCCGGATTGGGAGCGGCGCAAGCCCGTGATCCAGAAGCGGGCGCCGGCAAGCGCCTCCGCCAGCGGAACCAGCTTGCGCACATGACAGCAGGCATGCCGGGCTTCGACGCTTTCATAAAAGCCGTTCAATCCGTATCTCGCCGCATAGGCATCGATATCGTCTTGGCTGGGATGAAACCGCTTGATCGCGATGCCGAAGCGGTCCTCGGTCTCGGAGATCAGGTCGACAGTTTCCTTGAAAAGGCGACCGGTCTCGAGCGTCGACACGTCGATCGGCAGACCGGATAGTCCGATCGCAGCCGTGATCACCTGGTCCTCGATGCCGAGCGAGGTGGTGAAGACGGCGCGGCCGTCGAGGCCGGCGACGATGCGGAGGCGTTCGGTGAGGTTTGCCGATGCGAGTTGCTGGTCCAGTGCTCTGGCCAGGTCTGTGGAAGTGTCTACAGTCATCTTGGGGTCCCTGCTCAGTCTCGCCATTATCTGGCAAGAGCAGCGGTGCGGACAGAAATCGACGTTCGCCGAGCCGCAGACAAAGAGCAAATATCTCTCTCCTATGCGCTAATCGCGGCAATTCGTCCTGCGTCTCGGAAATGGCCCTTGGAACGACTGGTTGAAGTGCGCTATGGCCGGAACCAAGATTTTGGAACGGTTCTGGCAGGCGCTGACGATCGATGATCACACAGAAAGCCAAATATGCGCTGAGGGCGCTGACGCTTCTCGCCCGCGCCGAGCCGGGTGAGCCGATCCAGATTCCCGACATCGCCGACAAGCAGAAGATCCCGAAGAAATTCCTCGAGCAGATCATGCTCGACCTGAAACGCGGCGGCATGGTCGAAAGTCGACGGGGCAAGCAGGGGGGCTATCTTCTCCTCAGGCCGGCAAGCGACATTACCTATGGTGAGGTGTTGCGGCTGATCGATGGTCCCGTGGCACCTTTGCCCTGCCTGTCGCTCACCGCCTATCGCCGCTGCGAGGATTGCGACGGCGAGACCGACTGCGAAATCCGCCGCGTCTTTGCGCGCGTTGCCGATGAGACCCGGGCCGTACTGCTCTCCACGAGCCTCGCGGATGCCGCAGGCGAGGTGGCCGAACGTCCTCACTGAACGGGCCGGGCGGAAGGTCTTTCACAACGTCCCTACAAACGAAAAAAGGCCCCGGGGCCGAAGCCCCGAGGCCCACCACGCACCCTTGGATCAGGAAGCGTTGGAAACCGTGCGGTTGACGAGGGTCACCGACTTGTCGGCATTGACCTTGTAGATCTCGTGGACGTCGCGGCCGTCACCGTTTGCAAACGTGTGGAAGAAGGTCGAACCAACAGGTGCCTTTTCCAGCTGAACAGTGGCGTTGTCATAGGTGATCGAACCCGGGATCGGCTGGACGGAGGCGAAAGCGGCCGAGCCGGCTGCGAAGGTGATCAGGGCGGCAGAGATGATGGTCTTCATGGTGATATTCCTTTGTGCGTTAGTTTGGCGGTGGCTCGGGGCGGTGGAAAAGGCCGAGCCTGCCGCTGGAGGTCTTTGCGTCTTGGGAGGCGCTATGTTGATCGCTTCGGATTACGAGGCGTTGGAAACCGTGCGGTTGACGAGGGTCACCGACTTGTCGGCATTGACCTTGTAGATCTCGCGAACGTCGCGGCCGTCACCGTTTGCAAACGTGTGGAAGAAGGTCGAACCAACAGGTGCCTTTTCCAGCTGAACAGTGGCGTTGTCATAGGTGATCGAACCCGGGATCGGCTGGACGGAGGCGAAAGCGGCCGAGCCGGCTGCGAGGGTGATCAGGGCGGCAGAGATGATGGTCTTCATGGTGATATTCCTTTGTGCGTTGGGTTGGCGGCGACCCGGTTGAGGGAAGGGGGAGAGGGGAACCGGGCCGGCCGCCGAAGGGTGCGTCTTGGGAGGCGCTTTGTTGATCGCTTCGAATTACGAGGCGTTGGACACCGTGCGGTTGACGAGGGTCACCGACTTGTCGGCATTGACCTTGTAGATCTCGCGAACGTCGCGGCCGTCACCGTTTGCAAACGTGTGGAAGAAGGTCGAACCAACAGGGGCCTTTTCCAGCTGAACAGTGGCGTTGTCATAGGTGATCGAACCCGGGATCGGCTGGACGGATGCGAAAGCGGCCGAGCCGGCTGCGAGGGAGATCAGGGCGGCAGAGATGATGGTCTTCATGGTGATATTCCTTTGTGCGTTGGGTTGGCGGCGGCTCGGTTGGGGCGGGGGAGAGGGGCCGAGCCAGCCGCCGAAGGGTCTTTTGCGTCTTGGGAGGCGCTATGTTTGATCGCTTCGAATTACGAAGCGTTGGACACCGTGCGGTTGACGAGGGTCACCGACTTGTCGGCATTGACCTTGTAGATCTCGCGAACATCGCGGCCGTCACCGTTTGCAAACGTGTGGAAGAAGGTCGAACCAACAGGTGCCTTTTCCAGCTGAACAGTGGCGTTGTCATAGGTGATCGAACCCGGGATCGGCTGGACGGAGGCGAAAGCGGCCGAACCGGCTGCGAGGGAGATCAGGGCGGCGGAAATGATGGTCTTCATGGTGATATTCCTTTGTGCGTTAGTTTGGCGGTGGCTCGGGGCGGGGGAGAGGGCCGAGCCGGCCGCCGAAGGGTCTTTTGCGTCTTGGGAGGCGCTATGTTTGATCGCTTCGAATTACGAGGCGTTGGATACCGTGCGGTTGACGAGGGTCACCGACTTGTCGGCATTGACCTTGTAGATCTCGCGGACGTCGCGGCCGTCACCGTTTGCAAATGTGTGGAAGAAGGTCGAACCAACAGGGGCCTTTTCCAGCTGAACAGTGGCGTTGTCATAGGTGATCGAACCCGGGATCGGCTGGACGGAGGCGAAAGCGGCCGAACCGGCTGCGAGGGAGATCAGGGCGGCGGAGATGATGGTCTTCATGGTCGGAGTTCCTTATCTTGAATTGAGTGACACGCTGCGTGTTCAGCTCATGATTGTATGTCTGGGTAGAGTTTCACCCGGGATTTAGAATCGTCTCTTGCGTCAGTCGTTCGACATGGAACGGGAAACGATCGATACGGTCCTGTCTGCATTCACCTGGTAGATCTCGCGGACCTCGGATCCACCGGTGTAGAAGGTATGAAAGAAGTTCGAACCGGTCGGGGCCTGTTCGAGCCTCGGCTGCGCACCGCCATAGGTGATGGAGCCCGGGATTGGCTCTACCGCGAAGGCGGCCGATGTGCCTGCGAGGGTTGTGAGGAGTGCTGCTGCGATGAACTTCATTGTCGTTGTGCCTTGAGAACCTTGTTCAATCGAACTGTGCGGTTCGATGATGTAGATTTGGCGCAGACGGCTGCGGATTACAATACCCCATTGCGCACAATCGAACTGATTGGTTCGGTTGGTGTACCCGGTATACGGAGAGGCACTTGAAATTTGTCCTATTGAAATCAGCGGTTTAGGCTGTGTTTTGGCTGTCATTTAACTATGACATAGAACGATTATTTTTTATTTCTCTCACCCTTTTGTGACTGCTGCTTGACTGTCCAGACCCCGATCGGGGCGTCGCAGGCGACCGCGGGTGGCCCCTGTGCGGCGGCAATCGGTCTTTCGTCCCGATATTTCAAGAAGCCTGCTCGCGGCCCTCCGCGCAAAATTCGGACGTTCCGCCATTCCAACAATCTGCGGAAGCTTTGTCCTCCATGTCGATGCTCGGCAGAACGCCTGTCGCGCCAGCCCCGGGGGCACGGGAAACGCTTTTGCGAACGCATGGATCCACGTTGACTAAGACGACTTGTCAGGTAGTCTTAAATCGTTAACGCCAGAGAGGAGGCACAGACATGAAGTGCATTGGGAAAAATCTTGCGGCGTTTCTTATCGGCCTGGGCCTGTCCACCGGCCTCGTGCTGCCGGCAGGCGCCACGGAGCTCCTGAACGTTTCCTATGATCCGACGCGCGAGTTCTATGCCGAATTCAACACGGTCTTTGCCAGGCACTGGCAAACCGAGACCGGCGAGACCGTGACGGTGAGCCAGTCGCATGGCGGTTCCGGCCGCCAGGCCCGCGCCGTGATGGAAGGCCTCAAGGCAGATGTCGTCACACTCGCCCTGCAGAGTGACATAGACATTATCGCAGAGCGGTCAAAGCTGATCGCCGCGGACTGGCGAGCCCGTCTGCCGAACAGGTCGTCCCCCTATACGTCGACCATCGTGTTCCTGGTGCGCAAGGGCAATCCCAAGGGCATCAAGGACTGGGGTGACCTGGTGAAGGGGGACATCCAGATCGTCACGCCCAATCCGAAGACCTCGGGCGGTGCACGCTGGAACTATCTCGCCGCCTGGGCCTGGGCCAACAAGAAGTTCGGCGGTGATCAGCAGAAGATTGGCGAGTATATCGCCGAGATCTACCGCCGCGCGCCGGTGCTTGATACCGGCGCACGCGGCGCGCTGACGAGCTTTGCCCAGCGCGAAATCGGCGACGTACTGATTTCCTGGGAAAACGAGGCCTATCTCGCCGGCAGGGAATTTGGCGCAGACCAGTTCGAGATCGTCACCCCGTCGCTGTCGATCCTCGCCGAACCGCCGGTTGCCGTCGTCGATGTCAATGTCGACGAGAAGGGCACCCGCAGGGAGGCGGAAGCCTATCTGAACTACCTCTATTCGGCAGAGGGCCAGGCGCTCGCCGCCAAGCATTTCTACCGCCCCTCGCGGCCGGATCTCGTGGCCGCAGGCTCCGGTCCCGAATTGCCCAGGCTCGATCTCGTCACCATCGACGATCCACTCTTCGGCGGCTGGGCTAAAGCTCAGCAGGAGCATTTCGGCGAAGGTGGTATCTTCGACCGGATCTACCGCCCCTGACGGGTGGCACCTCCCAAGGGTAAGGAAGGCGGTTCCGAAGGGGCCGCCTTCCTTGTTTTTCGGCAGAGTCGGACAAGACGATCTTGCCTTCCAGCCGACGCCTATTGTTGCGCTGCGGCATGTTTTGAGCTACAGACCCTCATCCACAAGGACCCGGTGAAAATCCGGGTGGCTCTTCTGGCCGCCGATCCGCCAGACAACACAGCAACGCAACCCATTACTTCTTTTCTGGCCCGGGACCCGCTCGGACCGTTGCAACAACTGTGAAAAATCAACAATGCAAACTCTTATCAATTACCGCCGCGAGTGGTTCTCCAACATCCGTGGCGACATCCTTTCCGGCATCGTCGTGGCGCTGGCCCTCATCCCCGAAGCGATCGGCTTTTCCGTCATTGCCGGCGTCGATCCCAAGGTCGGCCTTTATGCCTCCTTCGCCATCGCCTGCGTCACCGCCTTTGTCGGCGGCCGGCCCGGCATGATTTCGGCTGCCACTGCCGCGACTGCCGTGATCATGGTGACCTTGGTCAAGGAACACGGCCTGCAATATCTTTTCGCCGCCACGATCCTGATGGGCATCATCCAGATCCTCGCCGGCTTCCTGAAGCTCGGCCGGGTCATGCGCTTCGTCTCGCGCTCGGTCATCACCGGCTTCGTCAACGCACTCGCCATTCTCATCTTCATGGCGCAGCTCCCCGAACTGATCGGCGTGCCGGGCATGACCTATGCGATGATCGCCGGCGGCCTCGCGATCATCTACCTCTTCCCCTATGTGACGAAGGCCATCCCGTCGCCGCTGGTCGCCATCGCGGTCCTGACCACGCTTGCCTGGTGGACGGGCATGGACCTGCGCACCGTTGGCGATCTCGGTGAACTGCCCTCGACGCTGCCGGTCTTCCTGCTGCCGGATGTGCCGCTCACCCTTGAGACGCTGCAGATCATCTTGCCCTATTCGCTCACTCTCGCTGCCGTCGGCTTGCTCGAGTCCTTGCTGACCGCGCAGATCGTTGACGACATGACGGATACGCCCAGCAACAAGAGCCAGGAATGCATCGGTCAGGGCACGGGCAACATCGCCTCCGCCATGATCGGCGGCATGGGCGGTTGCGCCATGATCGGCCAGTCTGTCATCAACATTACCTCCGGTGGCCGCGGGCGCCTGTCGGCCTTCGTCGCCGGCGCCTTTCTGCTCTTCCTGATCGTGGTGCTCGACGATCTCGTCCGCATCATCCCCATGGCAGCCCTCGTCGCCGTCATGATCATGGTCTCGATCGGCACCTTCTCCTGGCGCTCGATCCTCGATGTGAGCCGCAATCCCTGGCCATCCACGGTCGTGATGCTGGCAACCGTCGTGACAGTCGTTGCGACCCACGATCTCGCCAAGGGCGTCATCGTCGGCGTACTCCTGTCCGGGATCTTCTTTGCCGGCAAGGTGGCCAAGCTGTTCAGCGTCAGCCGCCATGCCGACGGGGCGTCCGGCACGGTCACCTACCGGGTCACGGGCCAGATCTTCTTCGCCTCGGCCGAGAGCTTCATCCACGCCTTCGATTTCGCCGACGTGGCAGACAAGGTGGTGATCGACGTGACCACCGCCCATCTCTGGGACATCACTGCGGTCGGCGCGCTCGACAAGGTCGTGCTGAAATACCGCAAGGCTGGCGTCGAGGTCGATGTTCTCGGCTTCAACGAGGCGAGTGCCGACATGGTCGATCGTTTCGCTCTGCACGACAAGGACGAGCGGCTTGCCGCAAGTGCTGCCCTGCACTGATTTGAAGCAGACCGGGCGCCGGAAATTCGGCGCCCTTTTTCGACGTCACCATTCAATCAAGCAAAGGTGACGTCGAAAAACCGGATGGGTGCACTAGTCTTGCAGGGAGTGCCCACAGTCCGGAGAAAGATCATGAACCGCTTACTCTCCTTGTCTGCCCTGGCAGGCGTCGCTCTGTGCGCCGGTGCGGCCATGGCCCATCACGGCTGGTCCTGGGCCGAGGCCGACCAGATCGACCTGACCGGCAAGATCACCGCGATCTCCTTTGCCCCGCCGCATCCGACGCTCGAACTCGACACGGCCGATGGCGGCTGGCGCATCGAACTCGGCAATCCGAACCAGACCCAGCGATCCGGCTTTGTCGAAGGCGTGGTTGCTGTCGGCGATGAGATCACCGTGCGCGGCAATCGCTCGCTCGATCCCGCGGAGAAGCGGCTGAAGGCCGTGCGTGTCATCGTGGCGGGCAAGAACTACGATATCTATCCCAGTCGCATCGTGACGAACTGACTGCATGGACTGGCTGGCGGCTCTCGGCGAGACACCTGTGGCCCAGGCGCTGATGCGCTGGCCGGTGCTCTACATCTTCGTCAATGCCAGCCACATCCTCTCGCTTGGCATGCTGGTCGGGGCGAGCGTCATCCTCGATCTGCGCCTGCTCGGCGCCTTCGCCCGCCTGCCGCTGGCGGAGACGCTGACCGTCCTCTCGCGGATCGCAGCGGTCGCTCTGGGGTTTGCGGTGCTGACCGGCGCGCATCTCTTCTCCGTGCGTCCGCTGGACTATGCAACCAACACCGCTTTCCTCATCAAGATCGTGCTCGTTCTTCTTGGCACGGCCAATGCCCTTGCTGTCCACCGATCGCGCGACTGGCAGGCGATGGTGGCCGGCGCGCCCGCGACGGCGCTGCTCCGTCTGGCGGCGCTGGCCTCGCTTGTCTTCTGGCTGGGAGCGTTGCTTGCCGGGCGCTGGATCGGGTTTCTCTGAGTGCAACCGCTTCGGGATCTCTCCCCTGGATCCGCCGGAAAATGACGATTGTCAGTATCTTTGCACCGGGCCGAAGCAATGGTACTCTCCCTTCGTTGTTCGGGGGATTTCAACATGCCACAATTATCTGTCTGGTATTTCCGTACGGCCATTCTCTTTCTGATCGCCGGCATCTGTCTCGGCCTGTACATGTCGATCACGCACCAGTTTGAGGCGACCGGTGCGCATGCCCATATCAACCTGCTCGGCTGGGTCACCATGGCGATCTTCGGCATCTACTACGCATTGAACCCGGTCCAGGCCGCGAGCCGGATCGCCAAGATCCAGTACATGCTCTACACGATCGGCATTCTGGTCATGGCACCATCGCTCTTCCTGATGCTGACCGGCAATCCGGCCCTGGAACCCGTCGTGGCGATCTCCTCGCTGGTGACGTTTTCCGGCGTCCTGCTGTTTGCCATGATCCTGTTTACGCGCAAGGCGTGAGCAGGATCGGTACGGCGTAGGCCACACTTGGGGCTCGACGGCTGGGTTGGTGAGACCTAGTCGTCGATAGTCTGTGCAACCGCCTGTCCCGCGATCCTTGCGATCGCCATGAGCCGGTCGAGGGAAAGCCCCGCGCGGGCCTTGGCCGACATTCCGGTCATGGTCGCGCCGACGAAATCCGCCACTTCGCTGGCCTTGTCCGGATGTCGTGCGGCGACATAGTCAAGGATGGCCTCTTCTGCACCGCGCTGTAGGGCACAGGCGGCTGCTCGCGCGTCCGGGTCGTCCGATCGGACACCTTCCACCACCATACATCCCGTTGCGTCCGGATTGCCCGCATACCGGCGCGCCGCATCCTCGAGCACAGCTGTAAGGCACGCGGCCACCGGCTCGTCCGGCCGCAACAGTTCGGCAAGCGGGATGGCCTCGGTTGCCGTGTAACGGTCCAGGACGCGCGCATAGAGCCCCATCTTGCTGCCGAAGGCGGCGTAGAAACTCGGCGGGTTGATGCCGAGGGCCGTCGTGATGTCGGCCACGCTGACCGCGTCATACCCACGACCGTGGAAAAGTTGCTGAGCAACGGCGATCGCCTCTTCCGGGTCGAAGCGGCGCGGTCTGCCGCGTGGCCGGATATTTTTTGTATCAGTCATTACAAAAAGCCTTGAAGCTGAGAAATCAATATTTATGTAGTGCTCGTTAGGTAACCACTCAAGGAGCGAACATGTCCAAGTTTATAGGAAAATCAGTGCTGGTGCTCGGCGGCAGCCGCGGGATCGGCGCGGCCATCGTCCGGCGCTTCGCAGCCGATGGCGCAAATGTCACCTTCACCTATGCCGGATCGAAGGCTGCGGCCGAGCAATTGGCGGCCGAGACTGGCAGTACGGCAGTTGTCACCGACAGTGCCGACCGTGAGGCCGTGGTCCAACGGGTTCGCGAAAGTGGTCCGCTGGACATCCTCGTGGTCAATTCCGGTATCGGCGTTTTCGGCGATGCGCTGGACCAGGATCCCGATGTCATAGATCGGCTTTTCCAGATCAACATTCACACGCCCTATCACGCCTCTGTGGAAGCGGCGCGACAGATGCCCGAGGGCGGCCGTATCATTGTGATGGGGTCGGTCAACGGTGATCGAATGCCTGTTCCCGGCATGGCGTCCTATGCAGTCAGCAAATCCGCCCTGCAGGGTCTCGCTCGTGGGCTGGCACGCGATTTCGGTCCGCGCGGCATCACCATCAATGTCATCCAGCCAGGGCCGATCGATACGGATGCCAATCCGGAGAACGGGCCGATGAAGGATCTGATGCACAGCTTCATGGCCATCAAGCGCCACGGCCGCCCGGAAGAGGTCGCCGGCATGGTTGCCTGGCTGTCTGGCCCGGAAGCCAGTTTCGTCACGGGGGCCATGCACACGATTGACGGTGCATTCGGCGCCTGATCGGCCATCACAAGGGGCGCCCCCCGGGCGCCCCGGTTGGAGCGCGGTCATTGATACGCTGGTTGTCAGGTCACACGTGCCGCCACCGCGCCAGCGCCTCTTGACCCACAGGGGTCAAGCCATAGACACCGCGCTCCACCCGCTCGAACCAGCCATAGACATTGCCCTGCAGGATCTTGGCCGCCTCAGGCACCTGCGCCCGGACCTCCCGCACCATGAGCGGACCCGATGCGAGCGCCGAAGCGCAGCCGAGCGCCTGCTGGCGATAGGCCGTCATGAGCGGTGTCCTCGTGCTGCCGCCCACCGCAGGATCGCCCTTGCGCCGCTGGTGTTCGCGCATCAGCCGTGAGCGCCGTTTCGGATTGGTGCGGGGCATGGGCGTGACCGAACCGACGATGACGCTGACCTCGCCGGCATCGGATATGCCGAGCATGCCGATCCCCAGCCGTCGGCAGAGATCGCGGTAGCGTTTGTCGCTCTCGCGCCCCTTGCCCTTGGCCGAGACACGCCCCGCGATCCAGACTTCGTCGGCGACAGAGGCGCGATCGACAGCCTGCAGGATGAGTTCGAGATTGAAGTTGAGCTTGAGCTCGCAGACCACGAGCACAGGCGGATCCTCATCGTTCAGGCCGACGAGATCGCAGCCGCCGATCTCGCCCTTGACGCTGTAGCCGGCCTTTTCCAGGAAGGCCTTGACCGGCAGGTAGAGTGAAGTTTCCATGGACCTGCCAGAGTTTGGAAGGAGATGCCCGACAACTACTGCGATTTTCCGGCGTGTGACACCCGGCGCGGCTGCTATTCGGCGAAAAACTGCCCGGATACGCCCGATCAGCCGTCGATGCGCTTTACCAGCAGCTTGTCCACCCGGCGTCCGTCCATGTCGATGACTTCGAAGGACCAGCCCTTTGCGGTGAATTTTTCGCCGAGGGAGGGGAGGCGCTTGATCTGGTCGATGACGAAGCCCGCGACGGTCTCGTAGTCCGGATCGGCCTCGATCGAAAAGCCCATCTCGTCGGCAAACTCGTCGATCGGCATCCAGCCGGCCACGAGGAAGGTTCCATCCTCGCGCTCGGTGAGGGGAGGCTCCTCGCCGTCCTCCTCCTGAAACACGCCGGTGATGGCTTCCAGCACGTCACCCGACGTCACGATCCCTTCGAAATGGCCATATTCGTCATAGACGAGAACCATGTGGGCGGGCGAGCGACGCAACGACTGGATGACGTTGATGGCGCTGGTCCGGTCTGACACCACGGGCGCCTCGCGCATCAGGGAGCGGATGTCGAGTTCTGTACCCTGCAGGAGGGCGTCCAGTGCGTCCTTGACGAAAACGACCCCCAGGATTTCGTCCGAAGAACCGTTGCGCACCGGAAGGCGCGACCGCTGCGAATTGCGCAGCTGTTCCCGGATTGCGGCGAAATCATTCTGGATGTCGATGACCTCGACCTCGCGGCGCGGGGTCATCAGGCCACGCGCGGCCCGGTCTGCGAGGCGCATGACGCCCGAGATCATTTCCGACTCTTCTTCCTCGATCACGCCGGCGCTGTGCGCCTCGGCGAGCACGCTCCTGATTTCCTCGTCGGTCATCTTCTCGCCTTTGTCGCCCTTCTGGCCGAGAAGTGCGAGAACGAGCTTGCCGGAGGCATTGAGCAGCCAGACGAGAGGAAGCGCGACCCTCGAAAGCATCGCCATGGCTGGCGCGACCTTGGATGCGACGGCCTCTGGCGCACGAAGTGCGATCTGCTTGGGCACGAGTTCGCCGACGATCAGCGACAGATAGGTGATGGCAACGACGACCGATCCGACACCCAGGCCGTCTGAAAGTGCTTCAGACAGGCCCTGCGCCTGCAGCCATCCGGCGAGGCGCGCGCCCAGCGTCGCGCCTGAAAAGGCGCCAGAGAGCACGCCGACAAGGGTGATGCCGATCTGCACCGTGGAGAGGAAACGCCCCGGATCTTCGGCAAGCCGGATGGCGATCGCAGCACCGCGATTGCCCTGATCGGCGAGAAGCTTCAGGCGCACCGGGCGGGAGGAGACGACGGCGAGTTCGGACATGGCGAGAACGCCGTTGAGCAGTGTCAGGAAAACGACGATGGAGATTTCGATTAACACGAGTGGTCCATTGATTACGTCAGGATGCGCCGGAGCGAGCCGCTCGGTGATCCGGGATGCCGATAAGCCGGCCAGTCCCTCCGTTCAGCTGTCACGCACAATAACATGCGGCTGAGAAACGTCGACACGCTCCATATACGTGAGGAGTCCCGCTCCTGCAAACCGCAGATTTGTGACGCGCAGGTTTCGGGTGGCATCGGAACCCCTTTGCCGACATCGTCGGTCCGGCAGAAGACCGGAGGATTGCATGCATAGCGACAGGCTGACCAGCACCCATAGGAACCCGACCCCGGCGCAGTGGCAGGCGATCCGCAGTCGCGACACGTCCATGGACGGCCATTTTTTCTATGGGGTCCTCTCCACCGGTATCGCCTGCCGCCCTTCCTGTGCGGCCCGGCCCGCCCGGCCGGAGAGTGTCGTCTGCTATGAGACGGTGGCGCAGGCGAGCGCAGCCGGCTTTCGTCCCTGCCTGCTTTGTCGTCCTGATAGGCCTGAGGCCTGGTGACCTGCCGCCGGGCGCGGCTTACACGAGGAAGGTCGAGATGATCGGAAAGGCCGTGAGAATGGCGATCCGGATCAGGTCGGCACCGACAAAGGGCACGATGCCTCGATAGGTCTCGCGGATCGGCACGTCGCGGGACATGGCCGATATGATGAAGAGGTTCAGCCCCACCGGTGGCGTTATCATGCCGATCTCCGCCACCATCAACACCAGGATGCCGAACCAGATGGCGAAATGCTCAGGGCTCATGCCGAAATCCATGGCCGTCACGATCGGGAAGAAGATCGGAATGGTGAGCACGATCATGGAGAGCGAATCCATGATGCAGCCAAAGATGATGTAGAGCGCGAGGATGATGATCAGCACGGTCATCGGCGCATAGCCCTGCGCCGTCACCCATTCCGCACCGAGCTGGGGCAGGCGGGAGAAGGCGAGGAAGGAATTGAAGACCGAGGCGCCGAGGATGATGAAGAAGATCATGCCGGTCGAGACGGCCGTCTCCTTGAAACACTCGAACAGAGACTTGCGATCCAGGCCGCCATTGACGAAGGCGACGAGACCCGCGCCGACCGCGCCGACGGCGGCCGCCTGGGTCGGGGTGAACCAGCCGAGATAGATGCCGCCGACGACCGAGAAGAAGATGGCGATGACGGGCCAGACGGCAATCATCGCCGGTACCCGGTCCCTCCAGGCGACGCGTGCCGCATGTCCCGCCGAACCGGGTTTCACCCGCACATAGATGGCAATGACGATCAGGTAGGAGAGCGCCGCAATGATGCCGGGCACGAAGGCGGCAAGGAAGAGTTTGGCGATATTCTGCTCGGCGAGGATGGCATAGATGACCAGCACGACCGAGGGCGGGATCAGGATGCCGAGCGTGCCGCCGGCTGCAAGCGAAGCCGTTGCCAGCCCGCCGGAATAGCCGTTCCGCTTCAGTTCCGGCAGCGCGACCTGCGCCATGGTGGCGGCGGTCGCGAGTGACGAACCGCAGATCGAGCCGAATCCCGCACTGGCGCCGACGGCCGCCATGGCGACCCCGCCCTTGCGATGGCCGAGAAAGGCGGCCGCTGCATTGAACAGCGCCTGGCTCATGCCACCGCGTGCGGCGAACTGGCCCATCAGCAGGAAGAGCGGAATGATCGACAGCGAGTAGTTCGCATTGGTGTTCCAGGCCAGCGCCTTCATCTGCGCAAGCACCGGCGTCCACCTGTCGAGCACGAAATAGGTGCCGACGATGCCGGTGGCCAGCATGGCAGCCCCGATCGGCACGCGCATCAGGATCAGAAGGATGAGAACGGGGAAGGACCAGAGTCCGATTTCGACGCTGCTCATCAATGGGCTCCGAGCGATGCAACGATGGTGCGCCGGTTCCGGATGTCCCGGATATCGGCGACGACGACAAACAGGCAGATGATCAGGTTGGCGAACAGCAGCACGAGCGCCACGGCATAACCCCACCAGACCGGAATGAGCAGCAGCGGCGTGATTTCGCCATTGCCGAATTTGTCCATCGTCCCGACGAAATGACGCCAGGTGACGAGGCCGAGAAGCACCGCGATCAGCACGTCGCCGACGACTTGGGTGAAGTTCATCGCCTTCGGCCCGAAGGCGGAGATGATGAGATCGACACCGACATGACCGCGCTTCAGCTGGCAATAGGGCAGGAAGGCGAAGACGGCGAGACCGCACAAGGCTTCCACGAGCTCGATTTCGCCGGGCAAGGGTCGAATGGTCAGGCTGCCGGCGATCGATAGCACGGTCAGTCCGCAGGCGACGAGCAAACAGAGCCCGCCAAACGCGACCAGAGCCCCGGCAAGGGCATGGCTGGCCCGCTCGAGGCGCTCGAAGCTGCTTGACGTGGAGTTCGCCATGGGGAGGTCCTCGGGTATCAGACGAAAAAAAATCCGGGCGCCTTCCGACAGGGCGCCCGGACAGGTGTGGGAACTTACTTGGCGTTCGCCTCGATCAGAGCAAGTGCATCGTTGTAGAGGGTCGTGCCATCGAGGCCCTTGCCGTCCATTTCGGCGATCCAGGCCTTGGTGACGGCCTCTCCGGCCGCCTTCCAGCGTGCGGTCTCGGCCTCATCCAGGGTGATCGTGGTATTGCCGGCCTTGTCGGCAATTTCCTTGCCGCGAACGTCGCCTGAGTCCATGGCCTGCCCAAAGAGCCGGGCGAGTTCCTTGCCCGAATTGGCGTCGATCACCGACTTCAGATCGTCAGGCATGGCGTCGTAGCTGTCCTTGTTCATCGCGAAGAAGAACGTGCCGGTATAGAGGCCGGTCGAGCCGGAAAACGCCGTATGGTTCGGCGCGAGTTCGGCGATCTTGATCGCCGGCGTCACTTCCCACGGCACGACGGAGCCGTCGATGACGCTCTTCGACAGGCTTTCCGGGACGGCCGTCACCGGCATGCCGATGGCCGATGCGCCCATGGCCTCGAGCATCTGGTTGACCACTTTGGACGTGCCGCGAAGCTTCAGGCCCTGCATGTCTTCGAGCTTGGAAACCGGCTTGGAGGCGATCGTGTGGATGAGCCCCGGGCCATGCGTGTGGACGGCGAGCACATGGTAGTCGGTCAGCTCGTCCTTCAGGTGCTTTTCGTAATAGTCCTGGAAGGCGAGCGAGGTCGCTTCCGCGGTGGTCACCATGAATGGCAGTTCGAAGGCTTCCGACTTGGGGAAACGACCCGGCGTATAACCGAAAAGGGTCCAGGTGAGGTCGACGACACCGTCCTTGACCTGGTCGACGAGGTCGGACGGTTTGCCGCCCAGCTGCATCGCCGGATACAGTTCGACTTCGATCCGGCCATTGGAATCGGCCTTGATCTTGTCGGCCCAGGGCTGCAGCACCTTGGCCGGGATCGTCGCCTGCGGCGGCAGCATCTGATGCAGTTTCAGGGTGACGTCGGCGGCAAAGCTGGCAGTCGCCGACAGCGACATGACCAATCCGGACAGGCCGGCAATGAGAAACGGGCGCAACATGATCTCCTCCCATGTCTTGTTGAGCGCGGGGAACCTGCCGATCCGAGATCTCGTTGCGATCCGAACACATGACCGTGAGGTCATGAAAGGTCGCATCGTTGGGCTCCTCACTCCCGACCGGCAAACTTCTCCCTTGATGGTTATGCTTACAGATGGCTTCGTCGCATGCAAATAATCTTCTGGCGGTCACGCATAACCAAACTTGTATGAATGGATGCTCTGCGCCGCAATCTTTAACGCGTGTTTCAGGGCATGTCTTGCAAGCTTCGATCCGGAGTCCTTGGCGAGGACAGCGCGCTCGGTTATAGCTCGCCCCGGTCCGCTCATGACGAGCGGCGTACCGGTTGATGCGTATCGGGGATGGGTCGAGAATGAGTTTCACCGCTGCCGGAGCTGCCCGCCTGACAAGGTCGCTCTCTCTCGCCACGGGTCTTGTCGCGGCAGTTCTCCTGTCATCCTGTGCCGGACGGCCCGGTCCCGAAACCCTGGGCACGGTCGACCTCGGCGACTTTGAGCCGACCCGGGTCGAGACCCTCTACACGGTCACCACCCGCGGCCGCGCCACGACGGGCGCAAATGTCTTCACGACGGACAAGACGCGCCAACCCAATTATGCGAGCTTCGACATCTCCATTCCCCCGACCCATGTGGCGGCCGCGATCGAGTGGCCGAAGCCGGGCCGCGAGGTGGACCCGAAAACCGATTTTGCCGTCGTCTCCCAATCTGTTCTCGACCGGGCCTCGCTGCTGCAGGTTCTCCGCCGGCGCGAGGCCGCCGCTCCGGTTGTCTTCGTCCACGGCTACAACTACAATTTTCAGGAATCGCTCTTCCGGCTTGCCCAGCTGAAGACGGACAGCAATGTCGAAGGCACGCCGGTGCTCTTCTCCTGGCCATCGCTTGCCGCCTTGCCGGCCTATGTCGCGGACAAGGAATCCGCTACCTATTCGCGCGATGCGCTGGCTGACTTGCTGTCCGACATGGTGCGGGCGCGCAAGGGTGAGGTCGATGTCTTCGCCCATTCCATGGGTGGCTGGCTGACCATCGAAGCGCTCCGGCAGCTCAGGCTGGAAGGCAAGGACGATGTGCTCGACCGTCTGAGGGTGATCATGGCGGCCCCCGATATCGACGAGGATGTCTTCACCGCCCAGCTCGATGTGATCGGCCGTATGCGCACCCCCATCACCATTCTCGTTGCACCCGACGATCGTGCCCTCCAGGTGTCGAGCTTCCTCGGCGCCGGCACCCAGAGGGTCGGCGCTCTCGATGCGCGAAGCCCGGAAGTCGAGGAAGCGGCGCAGCGCTACGGCATCACGATCGTCGATATCTCCTCGCTGGAATCGATCGACGCGACCAACCACAATCGCTTCTTCGACGTGAAGCAACTGGCCGTCGCACTGAACAAGCCGGCGGCCGCCGCGACCCTGGGCGATGCCGGCGCCTTCGTGCTGGATGCCGCAGCCCAGACCGTGTCCAGTCCCTTCTCGCTGGCAGCGACCGTCCTGCGCCAGCGGTGATCCGACCGGTCTTGTCGATCAACGGGCTTTTCAGCCGGGCCTTTCCTGCAGGGCTGGCTTGCTTTGCGTCCGCTTGACGGGAGAGGCATTCGGGTGTCTCGCGCAGTTTATGCGCCGCATTACCGAAGCGTTTACCACCTTGGTGGCACAAGCTTCGATAAATACGAATGCGCTAATAAGCAGTCGAGTCTCTCCATCCAGTGGTTCCTTTCATGGCTTCTCCTTCGTCCGGTGCCGATCCGGCGGCGTCCGCGCCCGCCGCGGATCTCCCCAAGCCGCTGTCGCATGCGGCTCTCTCGCTGATTCCGCGTCTCCTCCTGCGCCTGCCGCGCACGGGGCTGCTGCTGGGCGCCATCGTCATGCTTGCCCTGCTGGGCCCGGTGCTCGCGGAGGAAAGCGCACTCCGTTTCGGCTGGAGCCTCTTCATGGCGCGTCAGGGTATCGATGCGGCCGAGGGCACGCTGGGGCTGTCGATGGTTCTCGGCGTCATTGCCTCGCGCGGCCTGGTGCGCATGCCGCGGCGGCGTCGCAATGACGCCTCGGCGGAAGGTGAACTGGCCCGTGCCGTCGCCCTTCTGTCCGGGCAGGGCAATGCCAGCGCCGGCCTTATCCGCCTTGGAGACAAGCGCGTCCTGATGTCCGACTGCGGCCAGGGCTTCATCATGTATGCCCGCCGGGGTCGCTCGCTGGTGGCACTCTTCGACCCTGTTGGACCGAGGCATCTCTGGGCGCCGCTCGTGGAAAAATTCATCGCGGAGGCCCGCCGGACCCGCAGCCGTCCCGTCTTCTATCAAGTCTCTGCCGATTTCCTGCCGGTGGCCGTGGAGATGCGTCTGCAGCCCCTGAAGCTCGGCGAGCAGGCCGTCGTTGACCTCCCCCGTTTCAGCCTTGCCGGCGGCGACTGGCTGAAGCTCAGGCGCTCGATCAACCGTGCCGAGCGCGATGGGCTTTGCTTCGAACTCGTCCCGGCCGGTTCGGTCGCGCCGCTGATCGATGAGCTCCGGCTTGTTTCCGAAACCTGGCTTTCTGCCCACGAGGCCGGCGAAAAGGGCTTCTCGCTCGGAACCTTCGAGCCGGACTATGTCGCCTCCGGCCCCGTCGCCGTGGTCCGTCTCGAAGGCCGGATCGTCGCCTTTGCCACCCTGATGACTGCGTCTTCGAACGGCGATGCCTTCATCGACCTGATGCGCCATGTGCCGGGCGTGCATCGCGGCATGATGGACCTGCTCTTCGTGAAGATCATGGAGGCACTGAAAGCCGATGGATTCCGGACGCTCAATCTCGGCATGGCGCCGCTCGCGGGGCTCTCCGTCCATCGTCGCGCGCCGACCTGGAACCATGTCGCCCGCCAGGTTTTCGAACACGGCGAACGCTTCTACAACTTCCGTGGCGTGCGTGCCTTCAAGGAGAAGTTCGATCCCGAATGGCAGCCGCGCTATCTGGCCGTCGCAGGCCAGGGTCTCCCCCTCCTGTCCCTGATCGACGTGACGCTGTTGATCGGTGGCGGGCTGAAGAGCCTGATGCGCAAGTGATGTGGATAGGCGCAAGCGTCGCTAAGTGCAGCAGCCTGCGCAGGCGGCTGACAGCGGCCGTCTTCCTCCTTTCGGTCATGGCAGGCGGCGCACCAGCAACGGCGTCGAGCGACGGCATTGTCAGTCTGCCGCAGGATCACATTGCCACCCCCGATGACCACAGGATATCAGGCGTCGTCGTGCTGATCTCCGATGCCAATGGCTGGGACATGGCCGAGCAGGCCGCGCTGGAAGCCGTGGTCGCCGGCGGC
Organism: Peteryoungia algae; assembly: GCF_030369675.1. Classification (NCBI taxonomy): domain Bacteria; kingdom Pseudomonadati; phylum Pseudomonadota; class Alphaproteobacteria; order Hyphomicrobiales; family Rhizobiaceae; genus Peteryoungia; species Peteryoungia algae. Next base: position 79,210 of record NZ_CP128477.1, read on the forward strand.
GCAATCGGCGTCGGCGTCGATCTGCGCACCTGGCGGACGGCGCTCGCGCGCGAGACGGCGCGGGAGTGCCTCTTCCTTCCCGCCGATATCGAACGGCTGACCCGTCAGTTGCATCGCAGTCACCAGGCAGATTTCTATCGCCCACCGCGCATCATCGGTTTCGGCGAAGGCGGGGCGCTGGCGCTCGCCATCGCAGCCCAGACGCCGAATCGCAGCTTTGCCGAGACGATCGGCGAGACCGTCGCCGTCGACCCGACGCAGGCAGTCATGCTTCCCAAGCCGCTCTGCACGCCAGCCCCGCGCCAGGAAACGGCAGACGGAACGGCCTATGGGCTGTCGCCAGGCCCGTTGCCCAATCCCATCCGCATCACCTTCTCGTCGCTGGCCGATGATACCTCGCGGCATCATGCGCAATCCCTGCAGACGAGCCATCCGGATGTGGTGATCGCACGAGGGGACGGTGATGCCGCGCCCATCCTTTCCACCGAAGCCGCCGATCTCGTTGCGCGATTGGCACCTGATGATGAAGCCCTCGACCTGCCGTTGGTCGAGGATCTGGTGACGCCGACCCATGATACGGTCGCGATCTTCTATTCCGGCGACGGAGGCTGGCGGGAGATCGACCAGCGCATCTCCGCCCGCTTGAACGCGAAAGGCATACCCGTCGTCGGCGTCGATGCCCTGCGCTATTTCTGGAGCGAGAAGACGCCCGAGGCGACAGCCGCGGACCTCTCGACCATCATCGACCACTACCGCGCCCGCCTCGGGGTCCGGAATGTCGTCCTGATCGGTTACTCCTTCGGCGCCAATATCCTGCCCAGGGTCTACAATCTACTGCCAGAGGCAGACCGCAAGAGTGTAACACTCCTCTCGCTGCTCGCGCTCTCCCGTCAGGCCGATTTCGAGATCGCCGTCTCCGGCTGGCTGGGTGCTGCAGGTGCCGGTAAACATGGCGATCCCGTCGATCATCTCGCCGGTGTCGAGGCCGCCAAGATACAGTGCGTCTACGGGCTCGATGAGGAGGATACGGGCTGCCCGGCGCTCGAACCCCGTGTCAGGGACGGTCTTGAACTCATCGCCCGCCCCGGCGGCCATCACTTCGACGAGAATTATGAGCTGCTGGCCGATGGCATCTTCGCGCGAGCAAGGCAAGCTGGTGCCGTCGATTGAAGCCCTACCGGTCGCTCGTCTCCCAGCGCGGATTGATCCACGGTTCCTGATTGCTGCGGGGCAGGGGTGTCTTGCCGAGAATATGGTCGGCCGCCTTCTCGCCGGTCATGATCGAGGGGCCGTTCAGATTGCCATAGGTCAGTTTCGGGAAGATGGATGAGTCCGCCACGCGCAGGCCCTCCACTCCGATCACCCGGCATTCCGAATCGACCACGGCCATCGGGTCGTCCTTCGATCCCATCTTCGCCGTGCCGCAAGGGTGATAGGCGCTTTCCAGATGCTCGCGCAGGAAGGCATCTATCTGGTCGTCCGTCTGGACCCCTTCGCCGGGCTGGATTTCCGGGCCGCGGAAGGCGTCGAAGGCCTTCTGGCCGAAGATTTCGCGGGTCAGGCGCACGCAGTGGCGGAATTTGATCCAGTCTTCCTCATGGCTCATATAGTTGAACTTGATGACGGGATCGGCCATCGGATCTGGCGAGGCGAGGGTCACCGACCCGCGCGACTTGGAGTGGTTGTAGCCCACATGGACCTGGAAGCCATGGCTCTTGGCCGCAGCCTTTCCGTCATAGGAAATGGCGACGGGCAGGAAGTGGAACTGGATGTCCGGCTGCTTGACGCCAGGCGCCGAGCGCACGAAGGCGCAAGATTCGAACTGGTTCGAGCCGCCGAGCCCACGGCCGGAAAACAGCCATTGCGCGCCGGCCACCCCCTGCCAGAACCAGGGCAGCCAGGAATAGAGCGATACGGGCTTCAAAGAGATCTGCTGGAAGTAGAATTCCATGTGGTCCATCAGGTTGGCGCCGACGCCCGGCCGGTCCACCTTCACCTCGATGCCCATTTCCTTCAGATGCGCTGCCGGTCCGATGCCGGACAGCATCAGCAGCTTCGGCGTGTTGAAGGAGGAGGCTGAAACGATCACCTCGCGATTGGCCCTGACCACTTCGATTTTGCCATTGCGCTCGATTTCGACGCCAACGGCACGGCCGTTCTCGATGACGATCCTGCGGGCAAAGCAGCGCACCAGTTCCACATTGGGCCGTTTCATCGCCGGCTTGAGGTAAGCATTCGCGGCCGACCAGCGGCGCGAGCGCCAGATGGTCTGCTCCATCAGGCCGAAGCCTTCCTGCTTCTCGCCGTTGTAATCCTCGGTCGTCTCGAAGCCCGCCTCGCGGCCGGCTTCGACAAAGGCGCGCACCAGAGGGTTCTTCGCCGGGCCGCGCTGGACATGCAACGGCCCGTCCGTGCCGCGCCAGCCTTCCTGACCGCCATGCGAATTTTCCATGCGCTTGAAGTAGGGAAGCACGTCCGCATAGCCCCAGCCGGAGGCGCCGCTCTCTTCCCAGCCGTCGAAGTCCTCGGCAGATCCCCGCACATAGACCATGCCGTTGATCGAGGACGACCCGCCGATCACCTTGCCGCGGGGGGCGGTGATCCGCCTGTTGTTGAGATTGGGTTCCGGCTCGGAGAGATAACCCCAGTTGTAGCGCTTCATGCTCATCGGCCAGGCAAGGGCTGCCGGCATCTGGATGAAGGGCCCGATATCCGACCCGCCATATTCCAGCACCATGACGGTGTGCTTGCCGTCTTCCGACAGCCGGTAGGCCATGGCCGAGCCGGCCGAGCCGGAGCCGATGATGATGAAATCTGCCTGGTTCATTGCGGTATGTATCCCAGCCTCGGATAAGTGGTGATGTCCCCCGGCCTCCCCCGCAGGGGAGGCGTCGTTACGTCAGATCAATACGGCGCCTCGCATTTGCCCATGCCGACGTAAATCGTCTTCAGCTCGGAATAATGCTCGAGCGCCGCTGCCGAATTCTCGCGACCAAAGCCCGATTGTTTCGACCCGCCGAAGGGGATTTCGACCGGGCAGAGATTATAGGTGTTGATCCAGAGCGTGCCGGCCTCCAGCTGGTCGACCACGCGATGGGCGCGGGAGAAGTCTGCGGTGAAGACACCGGCCGAGAGGCCGAATTCCGTCGCATTGGCCCGCTCGATGACCTCCGCCTCGTCCTCGAAATCGAGCACGCACATCACAGGCCCGAAGATCTCTTCGCGCGCGATGGTCATGTCGTCGGTGACATCGGCAAACACGGTCGGCTGGATGTAGAAGCCTTCGCCGGTGACGCTGTTGGGAATGCCGCCGCCGGTCACCAGCGTGGCACCCTCCGCCTTGCCCTTGTCGATATAGGAGAGCACCTTCTCGCGCTGGGCAAGCGAAACCATCGGCCCCATCTGGGTTGTCTCGTCCTGCGGGTCGCCGATCAGGATGGCTTCGGTGCGGGCCTTGAGGCGCGAGAGGAAGGTGTCCTTGATCGCCTTGTGCACGAAGACGCGCGTGCCGTTCGAGCAGACCTGGCCGGTCGAATAGAAGTTGCCGAGCATGGCGCCCGAAATCGCGCTGTCGACATCGGCATCGTCGAAGACGACAATCGGCGACTTGCCGCCGAGCTCCATGGTAACATGCTTCAGCTGCGAGGCGGCAGCGCCTGCCACCTTGCGGCCCGTCGGCACGGAGCCGGTCAGCGACACCTTGGCGACATCGGGATGCGACACGAGCAGCGGCCCGGTCTCGCGGTCCCCCTGGATGACATTGTAGACGCCCTTCGGCGCGCCGGCCTCGATCAGGATCTCGGCGATCTTCAAGGCCCCGAGCGGCGTCACTTCCGATGGCTTGAACACCATGGCATTGCCGGCGGCGAGTGCCGGCGCACCCTTCCAGCAGGCGATCTGTTGCGGATAGTTCCAGGCTCCGATGCCGGCGACCACGCCGAGCGGCACGCGCTTCGTATAGGCCCAGTCGCCCCCAAGCGGGATCTGGCTGCCATTCATCGCACTTGCAATGATGCCGCCGAAGAATTCAAAACTGTCGGCGCCCGAGGTCGGGTCGGCGACGATGGTCTCCTGAATAGGCTTGCCGGTGTCGAGCGTCTCAAGCTCGGACAGCTCGCGATTGCGCTCCCGCATGATCTCGGCGGCCTTTTTCAAAACACGTCCGCGCGCAGCCGGTGTCCAGGAGGCCCATTCCTTCTGCGCCCGCTTGGCCGATGCAATCGCCATCTCGACGATCGCAGGCGTGGCCGCGTGCAGCCGCGCGATCACCTCGCCGGTGGCCGGGTAGATGCTCTCGATTACGGCGCCGTCTGTATCCTCGACATAGTCTCCGTCGATGAAATGCGAGGCTTGCGGTTGTGCTCTCATGATGTTTCTCCGGACAGCGTTCAATCTGGTCTAATCATCGGGTCATGCCCCTCATTGCGGGCACAAGGTGTTGCGCCTGACCCGGCCTGGCACCGTCTCCCGTCTGAACGGGGAGGCGGAGAGGAGGGGGCTTAGCCTTCGTCTTTTCCTCTCCCCACGCGCGGGGACGGGGTTGGGTGAGGGGCAATCCTTGCTGCGATCGTGGTCTGCAATTGCCCCGCCACATAATCCTCGACCAATGCGACAGAGGCATCAATCGATAAAGGTGCCGCTTTCAGAGATTGACGGATATAGAGCCCGTCGATCATCGCGGCTGCGCCATCGGCAATCCGCCCCGCGTCGGCGGCCCCGCAAAGCGGCTTCAGCCCCGAGAGCAGGTTCGAATGCAGCCGCCGCGCATAGACGACGAGCAGTCGGCGCACCTCTTCCGAACGCTGCGCTTCCGAATAGAAGGCGAGCCAGGCGGCGACGACGTGAGGCGCGAACTGGTTGGCCTGGAAGGAAATGCGCAGCACGGCCGAAATCCGTTCGCGCGGCGTCTCCGACGACGCAAGTGCGGTCACCGCATCGGCGCGCAGCTGGCGCAGCAGCGAGCGGATCGTCTCGACCAGCAATTGATCCTTGGAGCCGAAATAGTGATGGGCGAGCGCCGGCGAGACACCCGCCGCGCGGGCGATCTCCGACATGGTCACGGTGAGCGATCCGTGATGCCCGATCGTTTTCAATGCGGCATCGACAAGCGCCTTTCGACGCACCGGCTCCATTCCGACTTTCGGCATTCCAGATCCCCTTGTCTTGCACCACCATACTTTTGATTGACTGATCAATCAACTAAAAATCGGAAACGTCTCTCGATGGGCCGCAGCGGCGTTCCATTAACGGTAAACCGGTGAGGCTGGCGCATGGGGTTTCGCCGGGCGATATGTCGACGGGAACCGAAAACGAGTTGCCAAAACGCATGTTTCGCGGCCTTTCCCGGCTTCGGGAGCCGCCCAGGTCTTATCGTCATCCGGTTTTGTGCCATGAAACTTTCATCGCACTGTCACACTGCCGAAAGCCTTTGTTGACGATTGAACCGCCAAATTTCCGCCCATAAAAACAAATGCATACTGGAGTATCGCCTATGGGTGCGGGGGTCGCGGAAGATTTGGGCGCATTGCGGCGCTTCGCCAGTGACCAGTTGGTCACGCTTGCCAAGCTTGTCGTGGAAAATGCCTTCCAGCCGATCGTCGAGGTCGGAACCGGGGCGGTGTTCGGTCATGAAAGCCTGATGCGCGGTCAGGACCGCATCGGCTTTGAAAGCCCTCTCGATCTTCTCGACCAGGCCGCCGCCACGGGCCAGCTTCTGCCGCTGGAGCAGATGGTCGCGACCCGGGCGCTTGCCAAGTTCGCAACGCTCCCCGATCGCGCCGGCGCCACGCTGTTCCTCAATCTCGACGTTCGCCTCATCCCCGAAGGCAATGAGCTGGTTGATACGCTGCTCGACCAGCTTCGCAAGGCGCATGTGCCGCCGTCTTCCGTCTGCTTCGAACTGTCAGAGCGCTTCGACAACACCCGTGTCCCGGAATTTGCCGCCCTTGTCGAGCGTCTGCGCCGTTCGGGCTTCAAGCTCGCCATCGACGACTTCGGTGTCGGCCATGGCGAGATGAAACTGCTCTGCGACTATCCGGTCGACTATGTGAAGATCGACCGCCATTTCATCACCGGCCTCGACAGCAATCCGCGCAAGCGCCACCTGGTGAAAAACATCGTCAATTTCTGCCATGTGCTCGGCGTGCGTGTCATCGCCGAGGGCATCGAAACCGAAAACGAATTCCTCGCCTGCCGGGAGTTCGGTGTCGATCTGGTCCAGGGCTGGTATATCGCCCGCCCCAGCACCATTGTCTCGGAGCTGAAGAGCGCCTTTCCCCATCTCCAGGATGTGGGCAAGGCTCGCCGCGCCACGCAGTCGCTCGACGAGATCTTGATCCGCAAGCAGATCGAGACCCTGCCAACAGTCTTCGAGCACGAAAACATCGACCATGTCTTCGATCTGTTCCGCCGCAATCCCGGCCAATCCTTCTTCCCCGTCCTGAATGCCAATGGCGAGCCACGCGGCATCATCAATGAGCGGCATCTGAAGGAATACATCTACCAGCCCTTTGGCCGCGATCTTCTGAAGAACAAGCTCTACGAGCGTTCGATTTCCCACTTCGTCGACCGCGCCCCGATTGTCGGCCTCGATGCCGATGCCGAGCGGCTGATGACGATGTTTGCCAATATGGAAGGTTCCGACTGCGTCATCCTGACGGAAAACATGCGGTATGCAGGTGTCGTCTCGGCTGCCTCGCTGATCCGCATCATGAGCGAGAAGCAGCTGAAGACCGCTCAGGACCAGAACCCGCTGACGGGCCTGCCCGGCAATCGCGCCATCCGCGATTTCATGCGCTCGGCGGCCCTGGATGGCGATGGAACACGATTCTGCTGTTACTGCGATTTCGACCATTTCAAGCCGTTCAACGACCATTACGGCTTCCACCAGGGCGACCACGCGATCTCGCTCTTCGCGGCCCTCCTGCGCCGCTATTTCTTCTCTGAAGACGATTTCCTCGGCCATGTCGGCGGCGATGATTTCTTCATCGGCGTCAACGATTGGACCCGCGAGGAACTGGCCGAAATCCTCGACCGCCTCCTGTCGGATTTCCACGACGACGTCATCGACCTCTATTCCGAGGCCGACCGCCAGGCCGGCCATATCAGGGGCCTCGATCGCCAGGGCCTGGAGCGCGATTTCCCGCTGATGCGCTGCTCGATCGGCGTTCTCGAACTCCCCTCAGGCCTCGTCATCGACGATGTCAATCGCATCAGTGGCGAGATCGCCGAGCTGAAGAAACAGGCCAAGGAAAGCGCCGAAGGCGTGGTGATCGGCGTGTCGGGCGACAAAGAGGCGACGTTATCCTCCGGCCGTGCCGCTTGAACCTGCAGTCTTATTCGTCATGATGCCGCAAGTGTGGACAGCGCCGCGCGAAGACCATGAATGAGAGACAGATGTTTTCGGTGGCCAAGGAGCCCGCAGACCAGCCAGAGATCCAGCGCCTTCTGGACCTTTCGGACGCCGTTGCCGCATCCCTTTATCCCGGTGCCTTTCGCCAGCCGTTGAACTGCGCCACCCTATCGCGGCCCGACATCGCGCTTTATGTCGCGCGCAATACCGCCGACATTGAGGGGAGCCGCGCGCTCGGTTGTGCCGCACTCCTTGATCTGTCGGACGGCACGGCTGAACTCAAGCGGATGATCGTCGACCCTGAATACGCAAACCGAGGCATAGGCAGCGGGCTCATCCACGCAGCTCTGGAGGGGGCCCGCCAACGCGGCATGCGAAGCGTGCTGCTCGAAGTTGGCATCCGTAACATCAAGGCCCGCCGTCTATACGAACGCGCCGGTTTTCGCGACCGGGGTCCATTCGCGTCGTACCTTGATACGCCGATTGCCACGTTCATGGAGATCAGCCTGTAAGGCGGGTGAGGCGTATCCGGATATCAGCGAAACAGCTGCATCAATGTCTCGCTGTTGCTGTTGGCGATAGACAGCGACTGCACGGCAATCTGTTGCTGGGTCTGCAGCGCCTTCAGGCGTGTGGAAACCTCGTTCATGTCTGCATCGACAAGGCGGCCGACCCCGCTGTCGATGCTGTCGGAGAGCTTGTCTGCAAACTCTGCCTGCATCTCGATGCGCGTCTGCAGCGCGCCCAGCTGGCTGGCGCTGCTGATCGCCATCTTTTCCATGTGGTCGACACCCCTCAGATACTGGTCGATGGTTCGGACGTTCTGGGTGATGTCGACTTCCGCCAGATCGAAGTCCGGCGCATAGGGCGGGTTTGACTGGATGTTGCCAACATAGACACGCGCGGCAGGATTGCCGGCTTCCGGATAGACGGTCTGGTCGGCGGAAAAGCTGATCAAGTTGCCGCTTGCAACGGCCATCAGATTGCTCCCGATGGAGGCCTGGCTGATGACGGCAGCCAGGTCTGCTGCGCTGCCGATATAGCCGTCGACCGTACCGAGTGCCGCATCAACGACCGCCCGGTTGATCGTGTAGGTCGTCGTGGCGCCGGGGCCGACCTGCACATCGAAATAGACCTCTGCCAGGGGGGATACCGTAAACGCCGTGGTGAACGAGATCGACGCTCCGGGATACATGTTGTCATGGTTCTGATCCGGCGCGTCCTCCAGACCCATGGCAAAATTTGCCGGATAGGCGCCGCTGGCAAAGCTGGAGGCGACATTGGAGATCGTGATGCTGGATCCCGGATGGCCGGAAGTTTCCAGCGACCCGATCTCGAAATGCGTGGTGGAACCGCCGCCGGAAAACAGGGACTCGTAAGCCGTCGCAGGAACACCATTGTCGGTGAAGGCACGTTCCAGCACGGCACGCAATTGTGCCGGACTGGCGACGATCCCGTCGGTGGTGCCGAGTGCGGCATCCACGAGAGCCTTGTCGATCGTCAGTGTATGGTCATTGCCCGTCGAATGGGTCCCGGAATCGACATTGATGTCGAAGGTGATGGTATCGCCCGCGGCAAACGTCACGCCACCGGTGAACTTGTGGCGCTCATGCCCCTGATGCGCGACGGAATTGACGCCGGTGCCGCGGAAGCCGCCGATATCGCCGACACTGTGGATCTGTTTCTGCAGGATGCCCCCACCGCCGCCTTCGTTCAGCATGCTGGACTGCTTCAGGTCGATATCCATGGTCTTGACCTGGACATTGCCGCTCGCGTCGCGGACGAAGGAAGAGACCACGCTCGTCGTCATCGGCCCTTCTTCGAGGAGTGGCAGAGTGGATTTTGTCTTCAGCAGGTTCTCGCCGCTGAAACTTGCCGATTCCACGATGGATTCGGCTTGCGCGTTCAGCTGCGAAAGCTCTTCCTGGATCTTCGCCCGGTCGACGCCTTGTTCCTTGGCCGCAACCAGTTTTGCCTTGAACTCCCCGAGGATGTCGGTGATGGCGGCCGTGCCGGCATAGGCGGTGTCGAGTTTGGCAGCGCCGAGGCCAAGCGCGTCGGATACGGCGGAAATTGCCATGTTGTCCGAGCGCATCGTGGTGGCTATCGACCAGTAGGCTGCATTGTCTGAGGCTGCTGCAACCCGCAGTCCGGAGGCTGCCTGCTGCTGTGAGACGGTCAGATTTGCGGCAACGCTCCGCAGTGTCTGGAGCGCAGCAATGGCGCCCAGATTCGTGTGAATACTGGTCATGAAAAAGACTCGCGGAGGGGGATGATGGCGACGCATCATGCGTCAATAAGTGATATCTGTTTAAGGGCCTGCATGGTTAACGAAATGTAAATCGGCCAATGCGAGGTTTCATACTTTCATCATTGCAACCAAAAATGATCACCTTGCCAGCCGAGGCAATTCACCACATTTCTGCTGACGGTATCGTGCGTTAGCTATCGTTTCTGTCAATTGGAGTTCTCCCGATGTCACTGCCCGCCACCATGCGCCACGTCGATTTTCCCGCCCATGGCGGCCCGGAGGTCATGAGCCTCATCAAGGGGCCACTGCCGAGCCCGCGCACCGGCGAAATTCTGGTGAAGGTGGCGGCTGCGGGCGTCAACCGGCCGGATGTCGCCCAGCGCCAGGGCGCCTATCCGCCGCCGAAGGATGCAAGCCCCATCCTGGGCCTTGAAATCGCTGGCGAGATCGTCGCACTGGGGGACGGCGTCACCGACTTCCAGATCGGCGATCAGGTCTGCGCCCTGGCGAACGGCGGTGGCTACGCGGAATACTGTAGCGTGCCGGCCACCCAGGCCCTGCCATATCCCAAGGGCTATGACGCCGTGAAGGCAGCAGCCCTTCCCGAAACCTTCTTCACCGTCTGGGCCAATCTCTTCCAGATGGCGGGCCTCACCGAAGGCGAGACCGTGCTCATCCATGGTGGCTCCTCCGGCATCGGCACAACCGCGATCCAGCTCGCCAGGGCATTCGGCGCCACCGTCTACGCGACGGCCGGCTCGGCCGAAAAATGCGCCGCCTGCATGGATCTCGGCGCTGCCAGGGCGATCAACTACAAGGCCGAGGATTTCGTCGAGATCGTCCGCGAAGAAACCGGCGGCAAGGGCGTCGATGTGGTGCTCGACATGATCGGCGCTGCCTATTTCGAGCGCAATCTTCAGGTTCTGGCGAAAGACGGCTGCCTCTCGATCATCGCCTTCCTGGGTGGTTCGACCGTCGAAAAAGCCAATCTCTCACCCATCATGGTCAAGCGCCTGACGGTGACAGGCTCCACCATGCGCCCGCGCAGTCAGGAAGAAAAACGCGCTATCCGCGACGACCTGATGACGCAGGTCTGGCCCCGCCTGGAACGCGGGGATCTGGCTCCTGTCATCCATTCGGTGCTGCCGTTCGAGTCTGTCGTGGAGGCGCATCGGCTGATGGAAAGTTCGGCGCATATCGGCAAGATCGTGCTGAAGCTGGGGTGAGGCTGCGGCGCACTTCGGGACATCTGGCGCTTCGCTCGCCTTGCAATCCATGGCCCAAAAGCGCCGACCGGGACCCTGGTCAGGCAACATACGAAAACTTGCTCAGGTCCAGCGCGGGTGAGATTTCGTGTTCGATGCCGCCGCCGCTTCGCTTTGCCCGGTAGGAGGCCCGGTCTGCGGTCGCCATCATGTGCTCCAGTTTCGCAGAGCCCGAAAGTGCCATCGTGTATCCCAGGCTGACGCCGATGGCGATCTCCTCACCGCCAATCCGATACGGCAGGCCGAGCACATCCAGGATCTTTCGCGCCAGGGTTTCAGCGTCTGCGGGATCCCTGATGTCGGGCTGCAGAATGACGAATTCGTCGCCGCCAATCCGCGCGGCAACAATAGGCGGATCCAGGGTCTCTTGCAGCCGCTTGGCGATACCTGCGAGCAAAGCGTCGCCGACCGCATGACCAAAGCGATCATTGACGCCCTTGAAGCCGTCAAGGTCGAAGAGATGGATGCAGGTGAGCATATCGTCAGTGCATTCGAGGCTCGAATAGGCCTCGATCAACGCCGTTCTGTTGCGTAGCCCTGTCAGCGGGTCACGGCGTGCCTGCCGTTCCATATCCAGACGCAGGCACATTTGTCTCGTCGTGTGGCGGTAGACGTGCAGGACGCTCTGCATCGCAGCGAACAGGAAGAGCACGCACATCATGCCCAGGATCCAGTGGACCGTATCGCCATACAACAAGACCGAGATTGTCGTCGGCAGGCCTGCAATCAAGATCGCGGTTGCCGCGATGAACGGCCGGACGGATATCCTGACCGCCACCCCGGCAGAGTATCCATAGATCAGTGCTGCAGCGAGGAGGTGGACTGACAGATCCCGGTAGGAGAAGGCGGAGGTGGTGATTGTCCCCACGCAGCCCGCAATGAGAAAGATGAGAAGTCCGTGGGCCGCCTGCCAGCGGGCGGCATCCGCAACCGTCACGGACTGCCTCGCGTCTGCGTGCCGATGGGCGAGGGTCACGGCGATTTTGGCCAGCGAGGCAATGGCCCCGATGATCGTGGCAATCAGCAGCGGCGTGCTTCCAAGGCTCTCATAGGCGAACAGGCCGACGGCGAGAATGGTCACGGCCATGATTGTCGTCGGGGTCAGTGTCGAGTTGAGCTCCGACACCAGCATCTTGAACACATCGTCGGTCTCTCTGTAGCGCACACCGAACCCTTTATTCAGACCGTCGGCCCGGTAGAGGGCCATTGTTCCCTCAAGAGTGAAAGGCGGAGCTTAAGATTCCGTCAGGCCCACCCCTAAAATCTGGCCGGCGAGCCGGGCTGTCGCTGGGGCTATCGGTGACAGCGCAGGAAGGTGTCGGTGCGAACCTGCCGGATGGCAGGCCGATTGAGCATGCCTTGCCCCGCGTTTTCCAGGCGTCGTGGCGGAAAAGCGGTGACCTCGATGGAACGGCATCAGGGCCGCAGGCGTCTAGGAAGAGCGATGATGCGTTCCCTCGCATTGTCTTGAGCGTCAGGACATCAAACGTCGGGCCATCCCTTGGTGGTGGTCGGTGGGGCATCTGGGACGCCGAATGTGAAAGGAACTTCTATATGACCGTCGTGCTTGCCACCGTTTGCCAGGATGGCGTCGTTCTCGGCTCGGACTCCCAGATCACCGACAAGGGGAGAGGCATGACCTATCCCGCCGAGAAGCTTCATCCCCTTGGAGAATCGGCGGCCTGGGGTGGCAGTGGTGCGCGATCCGTGCTGACCGATGTGAAACGCTGCTTCAATGATAACAGCGCATCCATTCTGGAGGCACCCGACATTGGCCGTGCGCTGCAGGCGCAGGTTCTCCCGATCCTGCGCCACCATTACGACACCTTCATTCCCGACGTGCCGGGCGAGGAAGGCGGCGGCACGCCATCGGCCTATGTGATGGCCGCCGGATGGCGGGAGGGCGAACCCTGGATCATCGAGATAACTCCCTCGGGCATGATCGGCCACTATGCCGATATCGGTTTTCACGCGATTGGCAGCGGTGCGGCCATGGCCCAGCAGGCGGGGTCGCTCTTGTCCCACTTCCACCTGAGCGAGCGGTCGACGCGTTTTGGCTGCGCGGCGGTGTTGCGGGTCCTGCAGGCGCTCGATCTCACCTCGGCCAGCGTCGGCAAGCCGTTCAGCCTGTGTCGGATCGATGCCGAGGGCGCCCATCACCTCAGCGACGAGGAGATCGAGGAACTCAGCGGTATCGTGGGCCGATGGGAGGAGGCCGAGCAGGCCATCATCGGCGACATCTTCGACTGATCAGGCCGGCACGGAACGCTCCTGGCCGACGCCTTTGGAAATGCTCCCTGCAGCGCATGGACCCGAAAAGATCCGATCCGGCTCGGTACTAGACGTCAGTCAGGGCCGCCACGGCACCCGAAGAGCGCCAAGTGATGCAGCCGGTACCTGCCCCTGCATCAGGACTGAGGCCGACTGTCGCTCCGGGCTTTCGGATCGGAGCGCCGACCAGAAACCCGTCCCCCCCGTCAAGACACTGTGACCGGCTTCGACCGCAGCATGCTGGCCGTAGCCGGGTCGGCGCGCCGACAGAGGCGGGGCGGCAGTCCTTTCATGATCAGTTCGGCATCGACGACCGCCATCGAACCCAGGGCATAAAAGGCGTCCCGTGTCCCGCCCGTCCTGTGCGCGGACAGCAGAATGCCGGAGGTTTTGCGCACGGGATCGTCTGCGGCGACGGGCTCCTCCGGAAACACGTCCGTTGCCACCTTGATATGGCCGGATTGCGCAGCCTCGATCATCGCCGGGAAGTCGACGACGGCAGCCCGGCTCATCAGCAGAAACGCCGCACCCGGCTTCATCAGGGCGAATTCCCGTTTTCCGACGAAGCCCTCGTTTTCGCTGGTGACGCTCGCAAATACACAAACCACCCGGCTTTCGCTGAGCACGTCGTCGAGCGTAGTCGGCTCGCAATCCTGGCGTTCGATAATCTCCTTGGGAAGCCAGGGGTCAAAAACGCGGACCTTGTTTCTGAACGGGCGAATGAGGTCCCGAAACTCCCGGCCGAGATCGCCGAAACCGATGATTCCGACGGGTGCGCCTGAGAAACGGAAGGTGTTCGCATTGCCCTCCAGACCATAGCGCTCGACACCCTGACGAAAATCGCGATCCGCCGCGGTGATCCCCCGGGCAAGATCGAGCGCCATGGCAAGGGCCGCCTCCGCCACCGGAGAGGCGAAGGCCGAGGCCGGCGTGATCACCCAGATCCCGCGCTCGACGCAGGCCTGATAGTCGATATTCGGCAGGAAGTTCGATTCGACATTGATGATCGCCTTCAGCTTGGGCGCCTTGTCCAGACGTTCCCTCGGCATGTCGGTCTGGCCGAAGATCAACACCGTCTCGGGAAGAAGTCGCTCGACGTCTTCGGCAGGCATTGCCCGGTCTTCCGAGACGATGACCTCGCCCAGCGCCTCAAGCCGCGCTCTGACCGAAGGCTCCATGATCAGTTCGAGTGTCCTGGGCAATGGATCGACCAGAATGATGTTGCGGCCCAATGTTTCCTCCCTTGAAACCCGCGTAAGACACGCGGGAGCGCCTGCTCAAATCCCCGAGCCGTCCAGCTCCTTTTCGTCCTTCCCCTCCCAGGCCGGCGGCCGGACCATCGCATCCAGGTTGACCCCCGGAAGCGGCATCCAGCATTTCAGCTCCGGCTCCGCATAGGCAACGATCAGGCCAGGCGTCGAGTCCGACGAGCGCCAGCCATCGGCTCCGAAGCGGTCCCCGTTCGACCAATAGACGAGATCGACCGCGCCAGGCCCCTGTTCGGAGGCGCGGATGGTCACGAGGATACGGCTGCCGTCTTTCGGCGCCGTGCGCATGTTTCGCCAGCGGTTGGTTTCTTCCATGTTGTAACTCCTCCCATTGCGGAGGCGAGTGTCACCGCCGGAGCAGGGACGGTCAATATAAATTGGCGATTGGATCAGCGCTGAGCGCTTGGCGACGGGTTCACACCATCTTTTTTCAGGCCTGTTTCATGCCATAGGATATGGCATGTCTGCCGAAACCCTGAACGAACCCGCACTGCGACAAGGAATGATCCTCATGCCCAAAAGCCCTGTCACGTGTGAAGTTCGCTATCACCTCGATCTGGAGCGCATCGCGGAATTCGAGGCCTATGCCCGCATCTGGATCAAACTGATCGAACGTCACGGCGGCACGCACCATGGCTATTTCATGCCGCGAGAAATGCCGCAGGATGCCAAGGTGAGCTTTCAAGGCTTGGGGAGCGAGGGGGCGGCCGACATGGCGATCGCGCTGTTCACCTTCGCGGATGACGAAGCCTATGCGCGCTATCGGGAGCAGGTGGCAAAAGATCCGGATGGCGTGGCCGCGAACGCACGGTTCGGCGACGATCCACCGTTTCGCAGCTATGAGCGCGTTTTTCTGACGCCTCTAGCGACCGCAGTCTGATCTCGTCACCGGCGCGCGAATTGTGGACGAAACCTGCCGCAATGCAACACAATTATCCCAACAAAACGTCACACAATGTGCCTTGTCGAATCCGCGAACGCACCCTACCTTTCAATCATCGGCAACGTAACGAAAGGAAGGTGATCCAATGTCTAATGAGATTTCGGTCTGCGTGTGTGACTTTGGAAAGGGTGCGGTTTTGACGGGGCAGCCCTCGGCCTGATCCAGCCTTCCTTCGGATGGTTTTCCATCCGGGTCCAGACAAAGGACTAAAACTCATGGGAGCCACCCTCGCGGGTGGCTCTTTTGATTCAAGGGTTTTGCATCGAGGGCAGGATGCCCTAGGGTCCGACCGTCCCGAAGCCCGGCACCTTGATGCCCGGCCGGGCGAAATCCACGCCCGCCACGAGACCGAGGAAATTCACCTCCAGCCCGCTGCGCACCCCGACCGACAGTCCGGCGAGCCCGCCGAGGCTCAAGTGCAGGTCGCGTCCATCCTTGTCGAGATGATAGAAGGCCCCGCCGGCCAGATAGTCGCGGCCCACGGCATCGGCCGGCAGCACGGCGCCCAGTTCCGGCACTTCGCGCAACACATGCGCGACGAAGGTGTTGGAGTTCGGCCCCGGATAGATCCGGTAGCCTCCAGGCTGGCCATACTGATAGCCGCCGATCGCAGCCTCCACCATCGGGATCAGACGCTTCGCCTCTTCGCCCTTCACCTCCGCCACCAGTCGCGGCGGGTTGGAATACCAGAAGGCATCGGGTGCCCGGTGGTTGCGGCGGATAGGGGAGCCCCATCCCACCTTGTCATAGCGCTGATAGGCGCCGTTCTCCTCCTTGGTGACGATCCAGGCATGGCTGGCAATCGCGCCCTTCAATCCGCCCGTCATGGCGGAAAAGACATAGATCGCAGCTTCCGGGCTCTCTTCAGCCGTCGGCAACAGGCCCGACGAGCCCCATTTTGCCGCACTCCAGCCGTCGGGATGGTCCCGGGTCGCCCAGAGCCCGGCGGAAACCAGGGTCGGCAGCACGAAGACGAGCAGGATGACGGAGATGATGCGCAGCAGAAATTTCAATCCGGACCTCGAACGGGATGGAGATGCATGCTTTAAGAAGCATCAGACAATATTGGCATTTTGAGGCAGATCATGGAAAATCCGATCACGGTCGAGGTCACGCGCGGTCAACTCGTCGAGAGCCGCCATCGCGGTCTGGCGATCGTGGTCGATGCCGAAGGCAAAATCGTCTTCTCCGCCGGTGATGTCGATGCCGGCGTGTTCCCGCGCTCGGCCTGCAAGGCCATGCAGGCTTTGCCACTGGTCGAAAGCGGCGCGGCCGATGCCTATGGCTTCGGCAACCGGGAACTCGCACTCGCCTGCGCCTCCCATTCCGGTGAGCCGGAGCATGTCGCAACCGCTGCCGCCATGCTGAAGGCGGCGGGTCGTGATGAAAGCGTGCTCGAATGCGGCGCCCACTGGTCGTCGCACCAGGCCGTGCTGATCGAGCAGGCGCGCACGCTGGACAAGCCGACCGCACTTCACAACAATTGTTCGGGCAAACATTCCGGCTTCGTGTGCACCTGCTGCCACACCGGCGAGGACCCGCGCGGCTATGCCGGTTTCGACCATCCGCTGCAACAGGCGATCCGCGCCATCATGGCGGATCTCACCGGTGCCGTGCTCTCCAGAGACAATTGCGGCACCGACGGCTGCTCCATCCCCACCTATGCCGTGCCGCTGATCGGTCTCGCGCGCGGCTTCGGCAAGCTCGCAACGGGCAGTGGCTTGGAGCCCATCCGGGCCGCCGCCGCCCGCAGGCTCATCAACGCCTGCATGGCCGAACCCTTCTATGTTGCCGGGACCAGGCGCTTCTGCACGAAACTGATGCAGGTGGCACCGGGCAAGATATTCGCCAAGACCGGCGCCGAAGGCGTCTTCTGCGCACTTCTCCCGGACAAGGGCCTCTCGTTTGCCGTAAAGGCCGAGGATGGCGCCACCCGCGCCGCCGAGGCCATGATCGCCGCTTTGCTTGCCCGCCATTTCGATGAGGGCAGCGCGGAACACACCACGCTCACGGGAATGTCCCGCCACGGCATGAGCAACTGGAACGGTCTTCATGTCGGCACGATCAGGGTGACGGACGTGCTCTTCGCCTGAGCACGAGATTCCAGCTTCGGCGCTGGTCGAACGTCACCCTCCCTGCCGCAAGGGAGGTTTAACCCTTCTCGGGCTAGACTGCGCGGCGAGCGATCCTGCGCAACCGACGAGGCCGATTTCCATGGATGCTTCGATGAGAAGCCCGTACCGGATCCCTGGCGATACCGCCCTTTGTGCCTCGGCTGTGCCGCTTGAGTGCAATGGCCGTATGCTTCAACTCGATTGCCGCGAAACTTGCGATGAACTCTATGCCCTGAAAGAGGCCTGGCAGGCCCTGGAGAGCCGGTGTTCCGAGCCCTTCGCCTATTTCCAGAGTTTCGACTGGTGCCTGAACTGGTGCCGTGCCTTTCTCGAGGACGAGGCAGGCGATCACCCCCGCCTTCGGGTCTATGCTCTCTGGGACGGTGCCGAATGCCTGATGATCTGGCCGCTGATGACCCGCCGGGTCACCCCCGCCATCACCGTTCTGGTGCCCCTGACGGCTCCGATGAACCAGTATGCGACGTTGCTCCATGATCCCGCCCGGTTCGATCCCGCCCTTGGTCGTTCGGTTTTTGCCGCGATCCGCAAGAACAGCGGCTGCGATGCCATCTGCCTTGACCATGTGCCGCAATCCGCGCTGCTGGCCGAGATTCTCAAGGGCGAGGGATCCAGCCCTGACGGGGTGCAGAAATCCTCCATCCTCGATCTGAGCAAGGTGTCGGACTGGGAAAGCCACCATGCCAGCCTGCCGAAAAAGCAGCGCCTGCAGCGCAATAGCCGCCGCAACCGGCTGGAAAAGCTGGGGTCACTCGATTACCGGGTCTATCCCGCAGGCAGTCGGGGCTATGCCGAGCATATCGACCACTGCATCGCCATGAAACAGGACTGGCTGAAGGGCACCGGCCGTCTCGGACGCGATCTCTTCGATCCGCGCTTCGCCACTTTCCTGCACGATCTCGGCAGCACGCCTGGCAAGGACGATGACGGCGTCTTCCTGCATGCGCTGACGCTCGACGGCGTGCCGATTGCGATGGAACTCGGCATGCGCTTCCGGCAGGATTACTACTGCTTTCTCGGCGCCATCGATCTCGCCTATCAGAAATTCTCGCCCGGCAAGGTGCAGATGGAACAGGCCCAGCGCTGGGCGATCGAAACCGGCATCCGCCGCTTCGACTTCCTCAATGATCCCTCCACCTACAAGTCGAGCTGGACCAACACGACTGCGCCGCTCACGGCCTGTTACATCCCCTTCACCAGCCTCGGCCAGCTCTATTGCCGGCATTGGAAGGCCGGCCTTCGACCGCGCCTGCGTGCGCTCTATGATGGCATCGGCCCGGCTTGGCGATGCCGCTTCAGGAAAGTGGTCGATGCGCTGCATCGCTTCGTCTGGCGCAATGGCGGCAATATGAGCCTCGTGCTGTGCTGCATTCCATGATCGGCAAACTTCGGCGCAAGGCCCTCGATCTAGTCGGCGATCCCGGCCTGCGTGGTGCGCTGGTCAGTATATCCGTGCGCATTGCCGCTGCCTTTGTCGGGCTCGCCCTGCAGATCCTGCTCGCCCGCCTGATGGCGCTCGAGGATTACGGCATCTATGTCATCCTGTGGACATGGGTCAGCGTCGTCGGTCAGGTCGGCGTCCTCGGCTTCTACGATTCCGCCGCCCGCTTCATTCCGCGCTACGGAAGGCGTGAGAAGCATGCCCATCTCGCCGGCTACCTGGCCACGGGCTTTCGCGCGGTCATGATGGGGTCGGGCCTGCTCGCGGCCCTTACACTTGTTTTCCTCACCGTGCTGCCCGGCTTCGTCGATCCGGCTTTCCTGCTGCCGCTCGGCGTGTTGGCACTTGGCTTTCCCGTCCTCTCGCTCGAATCCTATCTGACGGGTGTCTCCAGAGGTTTCGGCTGGTATGCGCTGTCCACCATCCCCGGCTACATTCTCCGGCCGGTGCTGATCATGCTCGGCATCGGCATCGCCCGGGCGGTGGGGCTGCCGCTCGATGCCGTCACGGTTCTCGCCATTGTAGTCCTCGCCTCCATCGTCGTCCTGCTTGTCCAGGCTCTGCTCCTGCGCGCGCGCCTGCCGAAAACTGAGCGCATCGTGGCGACGCCACAGCGCCGTCGCTTCTGGCTGCTCGCCTCCGTCCTGATGATGCCGGCCATGACGGCGGAGGAGCTCTTCGTCTGGATCGATGTCCTGATTCTCGGCTTCCTCGTCGCCCCGGACGAAGCCTCGCTATATTTCGCCGCCCAGCGCTCGCTGTCGCTGGCAGCCTTCGTGCAATACGGCTTCATGCTGGTCGCCGCGCGCGGCTTTTCGCTGTCGCTCGCTTCGGCCGACCGGGCAGGCCTTCAGGCGCAGATCACCCGCTCCACCAATGCCACCTTCTGGCTCACCATTCCCTCCGTCGCGCTCACGCTCCTTGCCGGCTATCCCTTGCTTGCCCTGTTCGGCCCGGAATTCCTCGCCGCCTATCCGTGTCTCGCCTTGCTTGGTCTCGCCTATGTCATCCGTGCGGCAACTGGCCAGGCGGCCGAATTGCTGGTGGTCCAGGGACGCTATCGCCTGAGCCTGCTCATCGTTTCGATATCGGTGGCGACCTGTCTCCTGCTGATGCTTTTCCTCGTCCCCCTCTGGGGTATTGTCGGCGCAGCCATGGCCATGGTCATCGTCCAGGTGCTGCGTCTCGCCGTGGTGACATGGCTCGTTCATCGCCAGACCGGCTACTGGGTGTTGGTGCGCCTGTTCGCGCAGAGAACGCAGGAGGTGTAGGCCTCGGCGTCTCATCTGGAGCTCGGGCGCCCGAAGGCTCAGGCGAGGATCACGTTGGCCCCCCTGGACCTGTAGCCCTCGAGCACCGTGTCCTCAGCCTCCGACACCACGATCATGCCCGTGAGCTCGGGGATGGCGGCGATGCCGAAAGGCGAGACGCTGTCGAGCTTGTCCAGGGTCAGCGGGCAATAGGTTGCAAGGCTCCGCTCCAGGATCCGCCGTTTGATCGCGGCCTCCTCGAAATCGCCGGTCGTCAGGCCGTCGCTCGCATGCGCGGCCGTCGCCCCGAGGAAGAAGACATCCGGCCGCAAGCGCTCGATGGCGGCAAGCGCGGTCGGTCCGACCGACACCATGGAATGTTTGTAGATCCGCCCGCCGATCAGCACGACGTCCACGGCGCCATGCGCTTCCAGCTCCGCAGCGATGGTCGGCGCATGGGTGATCACGGTGAGCGCCATGTCCCGCGGGATATGGCGCACGATCTCCGCCGTCGTCGTGCCGCCGTCGAGGAAGATCACCTGCTCGGGCGCGATCAACTGCACGGCTGCCACTGCCAGTCGCCGTTTTTCCTCGGTCGCGAGACCACGCCGCACCGAAAGCCCGGGCAGGGGAGCGGCAACGGGCAACGCTCCGCCATGCACGCGCTTCAGAAGCCCGGCCGAGGCCATGTCGCGCATGTCTCTGCGGATTGTGTCCTCCGACACGCCCCATAACCGCGCAAGCTCGCCAGCCACTGCCCGCCCGTCGCGCTTCAGCATGTCGAGGATTTGCCGTCGTCTCTGTTCTGTCAGCATGAACCTACCCGAAGTGTCACGATAATGCATGATTCTAGCGAAATAGATTCGACAATCCAGAAGAATCGTGCGGATGTGTGCATGTCTCTGCATGAGGCGGAGGACGTGAAGGAGAATGAAATGTTGATTTTGATTGCCGGTCCCTATCGCTCGGGCACCGGAGACGACCCGGAAAAAATGGCCGCCAATCTCAAGGTGCTGGAAGCACCATCTCACGCCTTGTTCAAGGCGGGCCATGTGCCGATGATTGGCGAATGGGTGGCACTGCCGATCTGGCATGCAGCCGGTGGAAAGTCGGTCGGTGACGATCTCTATGAGGAAATCTTCCATCCGGTCGCCGGCCGGTTGCTGCAACTCTGCGAAGGCGTCCTGCGCCTGCCCGGCGCCTCGAAGGGCGCCGACAATGATGTGCGCATCGCGACTGAACGCGGCATTCCGGTCTGGACCCGGCTGGAAGATGTGCCGGGCTGCGGGTGAGGGAAGGTGAGGCCATCTGGAGACAGCCACACCCCTCTGCGCGAAATGGTTACTCCACTTCTGCCAGCCGCTTCGCCCACATCGCCTTGAAGCACGGGCGGGACTGGATGCGGGCGAGCCAGGCTGCCGTTTTCGGATGGGCGTCGAAGAGCGGCTGATAGGCCTGGGCGTAGCGCACGATCTCGCCGAGATTGATGTCGGCCACGGTAAACCGTCCACCGACGGCATAATCGTTGCCGGCAAAGTGCTTTTCCAGCACGCCGAAGGGGCGGGCGAGGATGCGGGCGACGGCCTTGGCTTCCGCTTGGCCGGCCTCGGTGGCGAGGCGTCCGTCAATATTGGCCATGGAGATCTTCAGGGCCTCTGACTCGATCGATGTCGCACCGAAAAGCGTCCATTGCAGCATCAGCGCGTCTTCCGCCGCATCCTTCGGCGCAAGCGGCCCGCCTGATGTCTTCGCCACGTAGAGCGTCTGCGCCAGCGACTCGTTCAACACCAGACCGTTATCCTCGATCGTCGGGATGCTGCCCATCGGGTTGATGCTGAGGAATTCCGGTGAGCGCGTGTTGAGCCGCGCGCCGTCTGCCATGGGGTCCTTGAGCTTGTAGGCCTGCAGAACCGGCACCAGTTCGAAGGGCGAGCCCAGTTCTTCCATCAGCCAGAGAATGCGCGTCGCGCGCGACTTGTAGACGCCGTAGATTTTCAGCATGTGCCACTCCCGTGATTGTTGCGCGGGAAGCTATCCTGCGTGGGGCGTCCGGAAAAGCCGCTTGCGCTGATCGCATCGATGAAATTTCCTGATCGCGGCTGGAATTGACAAAAGCCGGCCTCGGCGCGTATTCCTTCGGCTCCAGGGTCTGCAGTTCACCCAGGCGTCACCGCCCCGATGAGGGGAGCTAAACCTGCTTCTCTCTTGTCGACGTCAGCTCGTTTTCCCGTGCCCCGTCGGAAGTCGGTGACCACCGGCCAGCTTGGCTGCTTTCGGGCGCCAGGGCACGACCAGGAGAAATGAGATGTCGAGGATGACACATGCCTTTGCGGCACCCGATCTGTCGGCGCTGGCGAAAAGCCTGAAGCGCGAACTTGATGCGCGGACAGACCTGCCCGGCCATGTCGAACTTTTGAACATGCTTACCCGCGCCGTCGGCTTCCGCAACTACCAGCATTTCAAGGTGAGCCACGCGGCGCAGGAGCGTCTCGCCAATCCGCCTGGGATCGAAGCGGAGCCCGCAATCGATTACCGGCGTGTGGAACTCACCGCCCGCTGCTTTGCCGGGACGGACATACTCGTCCGCTGGCCGGGCAAGTTCAACCAGCAGCAACTGGCGCTCTGGGTGCTCTGGTCCTTTCTGCCGTCGGGGGAGGATGTGGGGGAGAAGGCGGTCAATGCCGTGCTGATGCGTCACAACGGCTTCGGCGACCATGTCCTGATCCGCCGCGAGTTGGTCAATATGGGGCTCCTGAACCGCACGCAGGACTGCCGTCTCTATCGCCGTGTGGAAAAACGACCGCCGCCTGAGGCGCGTGAGCTGATCCGTCTGGTAACGAGCCGCCGCCGCGAAAGCTGAGAAGACCGGCAAACGGATATGGGACGCGGCGGGTTTGCCGGTCGCGTCTCACCCGGCCTTGTGAAGAATTAGCCGCTCGCGCTCCCGCAGGATGCGTGTCCATTCGGGATGGAAATTGCTGACCTCGAGCATTTCGCGCACGCTGTCCCGGTCGATGGGGCGGGCGAAGAAATAGCCCTGGCCGGCCCTGCAGTCCAGCGACAGCAAATGCTCGGCCTGCGCCTGTTCTTCGATGCCTTCGGCCACGACCTGTATGTCGAGCCCTCTGGCGATATCGAGCAGGCCGCGCGTGATCACGCTTCCGCTGCCGGCATCGGCCAGGCGACGGACGAAACACTTGTCGATCTTGATGATGTCGACGGGGACCGTGAGCAGGTGGGTCAGCGAGGCAAAGCCCGTGCCGAAGTCGTCGAGGGCCACCTTGATGCCTGCTTCGCGCATCGTGTGGATCTCTTCAGCCACGACATTGTCCTTCTGCGCGAGATAGACGGATTCCGTGACCTCGGCCACGATATGGTCCGGAGAAAGCCCGGCGCGGCCGAAACTGTCCACGATCCGCTTCGTCAGCCCGCCGCGATGGAAGTCGGCAGCCGCGAGGTTCAGCCCCACGCGCGCGAATTTAAGCCCTTCACGATGCCAGTCGCCGGCGGCGGTCGAAATGCGTTCCAGCATGCGCTCAGTAATCTCGATCGCCGCATGGGCGTCTTTCATCGCCTCGTGAAAATGCGCAGCCGCAATCAGGCGGCCGTCCGGCATTTTCATCCGGCAGAGCGATTCAAAACCCGTGATGCGCCCGGTCGCAAGTTCGATCAGCGGCTGGAAATGTGCATCGATCCGGTCTTCACGCAGCGCCTGGTCGACCTCCTGCACCGAGCGGAAACGTTTGGCGATCGCGGTGCCGAGACCCGGCTGATATTCGACGTAGCGCCCACGCGCCCGTTCCTTCGCGTGATAGAGCGCGTAGTCGGCGTTCTGTCGCACCTGTTGCGG
Organism: Peteryoungia algae; assembly: GCF_030369675.1. NCBI lineage: Bacteria > Pseudomonadati > Pseudomonadota > Alphaproteobacteria > Hyphomicrobiales > Rhizobiaceae > Peteryoungia > Peteryoungia algae. The sequence continues at coordinate 103,232 of NZ_CP128477.1, forward strand.
GCTCCGCTCCACGCCGGCCCGGGCGCCACCCAGCGTCGCGGCCGGATAGATCAGGTGCCCCGCGCAATCGGCCGGTTCCTTGATGCGGGCAATCAGCGTATCGGCGAGAGCCGCCGGATCGGTCGTTGCGATGCAGGGCACGATTACGGCAAATTCGTCACCACCGAGACGGAAGGCCATGCCGGGCGCTGCTTCCTGCTTCATGCGTTCCGCCACGACCTGGATCAGATCGTCACCCGCGCCGTGGCCGAACGTGTCGTTGACCATCTTGAGGTTGTCGAGATCGACAAGCATCAGGGCCCAGTCGGGCTCGCGCCGGGAAACTTCGTTGATGACCTCGGTGAACCGGCTGCGATTGGGCAGGCCTGTCAGGCCGTCTGTATCGGCCATGCGCCGCCGTTCGGCCATGCGCTGGTCGCGTTCGATGGCAATGGCGCAGAGATGCACGCAGGCGCTGACGATCTGCCGCTCCAGGTCCGACGGTCCGCGGATGGTGCGGTAGTAGAAGGCGAAGGTCCCCAGCACTTTGCCCGAGCCGATGATCGGCGTCGACCAGCAGGCCCTCAGCCCGAGTGGCAGGGCGAGTTGCTTGTAGGGCTGCCAGTATTCATGGGTGTCGATATCCTCCACCAGAACCGGCTCGCCGTGATAGGCCGCCGTTCCGCAGGATCCGACCCCGTGGCCGATCGCGACGCCGTCGATGGCGGAAATGTATTCGAGCGGAAGTGAAGGGCCGGCCAGATGGCGCAGCCGCCGCTCTTCGTCGAGCAACAGAACAGAGCAGACGATATCATCCTTCATGGTCTCCACTTCGCGGCACAGATAATCCACGGTCTCAGCCAACGACTGCCCTGTCGCGATTTTCTCGAGGATGATGTTCTGCAAGGGTAGAAGCATGGGACCTGCAACATGTTGACTGCCGCAGACTAGATCAGGTGAGCCTTAAATAGACATTACGACCATTCGAAAGCTCTGATGTTGGTTTCCGGATCATTAATCAATTCACCCGGGGCGTCCCGGTTTAGCCGCCGGCCATGCGGTTCCCGGAAAGCGTCAGATGCGGGAAGGTCGTATCCCCGTCTTCGAGCGCACCACCCACCCGGTCTTTCCAGCGATATCCGACGATGGCGCCCCCCGTGGCCCCATCCACGATATTGTTGCGGATCACAGTCTCGCCGGCGCCCTCCACCACACTCACCCGCATGCCCTCGGCGCTGCCGCGCAGGATATTGTCACTGACGATGACATTGCGCAGATAGGGTCCCCAGCCAATGGCGAGTGCCGCCGTCTCGGCGCCATCGACGAGATTGTCCGTCACCAGCGTATCGGCCTCGACCGAGATGCCGAAGCCAAAGCCGCTCACCGTAGGCTCGTAAGGTCCCTTGTCGACAATGCCGCGCACGATGTTGCCGCTGACCGTCGAGAGCCGCCCCCCATGATCGAAATTGGCGACCGAAATCCCGATCGCCGCCCCATCGATGACATTGCCCTCGATCATTGCCCCCTCGAATTCGAACTCGGCATAGATGGCGGTCTCGCCGGAGCGGAAAGCCTGGTTGCCGCTGATGGTGATGTTGGAGGCGGAATTGGCGCGGATTGCGGAAAATGCGCAATCGGAGACGTGATTGCCGGAAACCAGCATATTGTCGGCCCGGAACACATTGATGCCATTGCCATATTGCCCGGTGCCGCCATTGGTCGCGCCGATCCGCGCCACCCGATTGCCCGAGATCACGCTGCCGTCCTCGCCCTTGGTCCAGCGATGCACGAGAATGCCGCCATTGCCGCAGTCGAATATCTCGTTGTTGCGCAGCGTGAAGGCCTTGCCCTCGATCGACCAGATCCCCGCTTCCGCCGCCCCGGCCACCCGGGTCGTCTCGATGCGACCGCCGGAACGTGCGAGATAGATGCCGCATTTGCGGCTGCCGATGATCTCGCAGGCTTCGATCACCACATCGTCGACGCTGCGAAAGGCGAGAAGCCCCTCCGTATAGTCCGCAAGCCATCGATTGGCGCCATCGAATGTGATGCCCGAGAGGCTGACCCGTCGGATGTCCTGGGCTGCGATGAGATGCCCGTCGCCGCGATAGACGAGCCGTGTCAGGCCTGGAATCCCGGTCAGCCGACTGCCGTCGCGCAACTCCAGATTGGCCACCTCATAGGTGCCGGCTGGGAGGAAGACCGGTTGTCCGACGGCCGCCGCCCGGTCGATCAGGGTCTGCAGCTTGCGGCTCTGGTCGTCCTCGGTACCGGGCAGGATGCCCGCCTCTGCCGCATCGAAACCGCCCCGCAGTTCCGCCATTGCCAGCGTCTGTGCCAGGGGCGCGCGGATGCTCACGGGCAGGCCCGCAGTGGCGAGCAGCCCGCCCAGTCCTGCAATGACCGAGCGTCGTGAGGGCATCTTGTCGTTCCGTTCGAGACGATTGGATATCGCTGCGAACTTGGCGGAACGGGCCTCTGGCGGCAAGAAGAGGCTTAAAACAGTGTTAACGCCCCAGATGAAGATCTTCGCCTTTGGTCTGGGGACGTCATCGCAAGGAGTTGAGCCAGATCAAGGAAAGGCGCCCGGATGCGCCTAAGGTGATCCTCGAAAGATAGGAACACGAAGGAAAACGATCATGCTTCGTCTCGCTGCAGTCCTCTACATTCTTGTCGCCAGCGCCGTCGGCGGTGCGGCGGTGATCACGGTTCTGTCGCTCGACATGCGTGAAGGCTGGCAGATCGCAGCCGCCTTTGTGGCAGGTCTGGTGATCTCGATCCCGATTGCTGCCGTGCTCGGCAAGAAGATCTACAATGCCCTGCAAGGTCCAAAACCCGTCTGACCTCACGCCATCCCGGCAATGGCGGGAACCGGCTTCGCGTGCGAAGTGGCGTGACTACGGAGAGAGATCGCATTGATGGCGAAACTGCTTCGCCAGGCAGGCTTCAGACTTTCGATATGGGACGCAAACCCTTTCGGTCCTGGCGGAGTGGAAAGGGCGGTGGATACCAGTCCCATGGCGACCGGCCGGCATTTTCTCGGGGGAGGGCGTGCCGGTCGGATCGATTCTGCCGTTTGTCGATTTCGTCTGTCGGCTTTCGTCATGTTCGATATGGTCGAACTGCGCCGCGAACCCTTCGTTGAACCGCAAATGGAGGCGCCTGAAAGCCTCCGTGTCCGACCCTCCGGCTGTCACCACCCGGATTGCCTTTGAGCCGCGTGCAAATCCTGCGCCGAGGCGCGAAGCTGACCTTCGGCATAAGCTTCGCGCCAGCCGCGCCTGACAGATTGCGGCCTACGACGTCAGTGTGATCAGGTGCAGCATGTCCAAGGTTTCGAGCTCATCATCGGCAAGACCGCAGTCTTCGGTCGCAAGGCGGGTTCTGTCGCTCGGGCTCGGCACTGCGCTGGTCGGCTCGCTCTCGGGCTGCATCCTGATGACCGATACCAGCCGCATGAACATCGATGTCTTCCAGGATGAGGTCGCCCCCGTCTGGTACGATCCGGCCCGCACGCCGCCGGCCGCCGATCAGACGGCGCCGCAGAAGCGCGATCTCTACAAGACCCAGTTCCATCAGACCTATGGCCTGCCCGTCAGCAATCCGCTGCACCGCACCATCTACGGCCTGATGGTCGATGATGGCCACACCCTGCCGCCGATCCCGCTCGACCGCGTCCGCTCTGACATGCTGCGCCACGAGGTGGACTACCAGACGGCGGAAGCGCCCGGCACCATCGTCGTCGACACCAAGGCGCATTACCTCTATCTGGTCCAGCCCGGTGGCAAGGCGGTCCGCTATGGCGTCGGTCTCGGCCGCGATGGTTTTGCCTGGTCGGGCAGGGGTGTCATTCAACGCAAGGCGAAATGGCCGCACTGGACGCCGACCGATGACATGGTCGAGGCCAATCCCAACCTGCGCCCCGTTTCCGCCGAGCGCGGCGGTCTGGTCGCCGGTCTCAACAATCCGCTCGGTGCCCGTGCGCTCTACATCTATCAGGGCGGCAAGGACACGCTCTACCGCGTGCACGGCACGCCCGACTGGCAGTCGGTCGGCAAGGCCACCTCGTCTGGCTGCGTGCGCATGTTCAATCAGGACGTCATCGATCTCTTCGATCGCGTGCCCGACAACACCCCGATTGTTGTCATTTAGCGACAGTCGTTTGCGACGGGATCCATCTCTCCAAAACGTGAGCGGGGGTCGGCGTTGCATTAAGTGAAGCTTTCCTGTTTGCATCGCATCATCGCGGAACAAAGCGCACCTCCCGGCGTCTTCCTCCGCAGCGCTGCCACAGGAAATTTGTAACCTACATGTCTTCAATGCCTCCCCTGACCCGCCGTTCGCTTCTGTCGTTGACAGGCCTCGGAGCCGCCTCGCTGCTCGCAAGCTGCACCACCTCCCGTCCGCTCCCTCCCGGCGTTCGCCTCGATGGCCCGGCCGTCCCCGCCGCCCCGAAGGGTCGCACGCCCGAACTCGACGCCATGTATGGCGAAGTCTATGACGGCGGTTTCGTCATTCCGGCCGTCCCTTACTGGAAGATCCCCGACCGCTTCTATCGCCAGCAGGTCGTCGATCCCACCGGTGAGGTCCCCGGCACGGTCGTCGTCGATACGCCAAACCGCTTCCTCTATCTCGTCGAGCGCGGTGGCACCGCCATGCGTTACGGCGTCGGCATCGGCCGTGACGGCTTTTCCTGGGGTGGCGCCGGTGTGATCCAGTGGCGCCAGAAGTGGCCGAAATGGACCCCGCCGGACGAGATGATCGCCCGCCAGCCGGAACTGGAGATCTATTCGGTGCGCAACGGCGGCAAGCCGGGCGGTATCGACAACCCGCTCGGTGCCCGCGCGCTTTACATCTTCCAGAACGGACAGGACACGCTCTACCGCCTGCATGGTTCGCCGGAATGGAATTCCATCGGCAAGGCCGTCTCGTCGGGCTGCGTGCGCCTGATGAACCAGGACGTCATCGACCTCTATGAGCGCGTGCCGAACAAGGCGAAGATCGTCGTCCGGCAGTAACGGCCGGCAACGCCGTTCAGCGATTTCAGCACAGACGAAAGGCCCCGCCGGCAAGCCGACGGGGCCTTCCTCATATTGGCCTGTGTTCCGCGCTGGCGGAGGTCAGGCGGCCTCGAGCGCCTTTTCGATGTCCTGAACCGTATGGCCGGTCAGGTCCTTGTCGAGTTCGCCGATCAGGACGGCCGAAAGCTGCTTGTGATAGCCCTTGCGCATCTCGCCCAGCGTCCGCGGCGCGGCGATGATGACGAGGTTCTTGATCTTGCCGTCCAGCACATGGCGGTTCAGCATGTCGGTGATGCCGCTGCCGAAACCGTCTTCCTCCTGCTGGCTGTCGTCAGGATTGGCGGCGCTGCTGGAATGACGGTTGCCGGAGGTGATCTTCGAGCTGTCGATCTCTTCCGCCGGCATGGCCTTCAGCTTGATATCAAGCGCGTTGCCCTCGTTCTGGAAAAGGCTCAGCTTCTCGCCGTCGGCGACGGCAATGACGGTGTTCTGGGGCACTTGCATGAAAGTTCTCCTTGCTGGTCTGTGCGAGGTCCACCGAAGGTGGCGCTGCCGCAGGTGACCGGAGGACAACCCCTCGGGCTTTTGATCGTTCCTTCATCGCAGGCCCCGATCGCCGGCATGGCACTCCGACCTCCTGCCTTTGGCCTCACCCCCGACAGCGAAACGGGCTGAAAGAACTCGCAGCCCCGGCATTCATGGTGGCAATGGTCAGCCCGTTGGCGACCTCGATATCGGTATCGGTCTCCGGACAGGCATCGACATCGGCGAGGCAGCCGCTGGCGATAAATTCCCGGTTCCGGGCCAGGAAACGGTCGGAGACGCCGTCATGCCCGACGTGGTCGAGGATGTCGTCGAGGGCCCTGGCATAGACCTCGCATTTCGTCCGTTGCCAGTCCGACCGCCCCTCCACCGTCGTGCCGGCCTCCTGCGCCCATGCCTGGGCGTTCAACATCGTCATCGAAACGACACCCGCCGTCAGACAGGCAAGGGCGAGGCCGAGACGGAAAATCGCGTGGCCCGTCGTCGTCGCATGGCCGGTCATTGACCGTATTCCGCAAAGATCGCAGCACCAATCTCGGCAATGGCGGCATCCCTTGTCTTCAGTGGGTGCTTTCGCCCGTCCATGTAGATGGCGACGACCAGTGGCGCACCCTCCGGCGGTCGCAGAAGGGCGATGACGCCGCGCGTGCCGTGACCACCGGCACCGCTGCGGTCGGCGATCCTCCAGCCCTTCGGCAGCTCGGCGCGCAGCAAGCCGCCCGCCACGGCATTCGCCGCCATCCAGGATTCCAGCTGGTCCGCGGCCTCAGGCTCGAGCGCACCGTCCAGCAGCAGCCGGCGCAGGGTGCTGGCCATGGCCTGGGGCGTGGTCGTGTCGCGCGGATCACCGGGGGTTGCCTGGTTGAGTTCCGGTTCGTATCGGTCGAGCCGTGTCGTGTCGTCGCCGGTGCGCCGCAGAAAATCCGTCAGCGCAGGCGGTCCGCCGATCGCTTTCAGGACGGTATTGGCAGCCGCATTGTCGCTGGTGCGCAGGGTGATCTCGCAGAGTGCACGGGTGGAAAGGCTCGTGCCGACCCGCTTTTCCGTGACGGGGGAATGCGGGCGCAGATCTGCCTGGCGGATCTTGTGTTTCTTTTCGAGCACGGGGTCGCCGGAAGAGAGGGCAGCGGCGCAGGCGAGCGCCTTGAAGGTGCTGGCCATGGTGAAGCGTTCACCCGCCCGGTAGCCGTGCATTGCGCCGGTGCCGGTATCGATGACCGCAAAGCCGACGCGCATGCCGAGCGTCGTCTCGACGCGCTCTGCGGCTGCTGTCACCGGATCGGCGTCCTTGACCTGCGCCGACGCCGGCCCGGGCGCATGCAGCAGTGCCGGCAGGACAATGCCCAACAGAAGGGCGGTCATGCGAAATGGCGTGATAGGTCGGATGCTTGTCATGCGGTTCTCCCTGTCGCGCCTTTCAGATTGAAGGCGAACAAGGCAGGAGCGAGGCGCAGCGATGACAGGCCTGGCTCCCTTCCGTGTCCGATGACGGGGCGGAATTTCCGCTTTCCGCTCAGCCTCTGTGGCCGGGGATGATCCCGACCTCACCGCTCGTGCACGGTCTCCAGCTGGTCCTTCAGCCGGTTCAGGCTGTCGCGCAGGCTTTCGATCTCGGCAATGTCGCAGCCGGTCTGGTTGCCGATCGTCGAGAAGACCTCCAGCGCCCGGCGTTTCAGCGCCCGGCCTTCCTCCGTCAGGGTGATGAAGACCACGCGTTCGTCAGCGGCATCGCGGCGACGGGAGACATACTGGATCTGTTCGAGCCGCTTCAGGAGCGGCGAAAGCGTGCCGGAATCGAGCCCCACCTTTTCGCCGAGCGCCTTTACCGAAAGGTCGTCCTCCTCCCACAGCGCCATCATCACCACATATTGCGGATAGGTGAGGCCGAGCGGCGTGAGCAGCGGCTTATAGGCGCGCGTGAAGGCGTGTGCGGCGCCGTAGAGCGCAAAGCACAGCTGCTTGTCCAGCCTTAGTTCCTTTTCGAGTGTTTCGTCGGTCATGGCCCTTGATGAACCCCCTTCGGCATCTATTGTTTCCACAGTGGCCAAAACTGGCGCACATTTCAATGCGCAAAAAACAATTGCGCACAATTCAATTGTGCTCTATATAAACATTACCAACCGTCAAACAAGGAGAACACCCATGGCAATCCTCTATACCGCGCACGCCCATGCCACCGGCGGCCGCTCCGGCCACGGCGTAAGCGACAACGGCGTACTTGATGTGACATTGACGACCCCGAAGGAAATGGGTGGCGACGGCGCGACCGGCACCAATCCCGAACAGCTGTTCGCCGTCGGTTATTCCGCCTGCTTCCTCGGCGCGCTCAAGTTCGTCGCCTCGAAGGAAAAGGTGAAGATTCCGGAAGATGCCAAGGTGCATGCCGCAGTCGGCATCGGCCCGCGTGAAGACGGCGGCGGTTTCGGCATCGAGGTCAAGCTCACCGTCGAAGTGCCCGGCCTTGACCGCGAACTGGTCGAGCGCCTCGCAGCCGCAGCCCATATCGTCTGCCCCTACAGCCACGCCATGCGTACCTCGACCGAAGTGCCGGTCACGGTCGCCTGATCGCCTGGCCCCTTTAAGATCCACCGCCCGAAGGCCGGCCTTGTGCCGGCCTTTTTTTGCGTCAGCCGCGTTGCGGAGGTACGGCTTGCTGGACACGGGGGAGGTGGCCAGAGGAGGATGCGGAAGTCTCCATGATTTCTGAGCCTTGCTCGGCCGTCAGCGCGTATCTGCCGCAGCAAAATGCGCCATCTGATCGGCATGGGCCTGGATGAAGGCGGGTCTTGCTGTGGCCCGGGCAACATAGGCCTGGCAGGCGGGATAATCTAAAAGGCCGCCGAGCCGCCCGACGAGCCGCAGCACATCCGCCATGGCGATATCGGCGACGGAAAACGAACCGGCAAGCCAGTCGCCGCTCGACAGCACCGCCTCCATGCGCGAGATCCGCGCGGACAGAAAGCCGACCAGGGCTTGCGGAATGCCGCCTTCCGGCTTGGAGAAGGTCAGGATCGACCAGGGCAGGCTGGCCGCCTCGACGGAATTGAGGGCTGCGAACAGCCATTCCGTCACTTTGGCCCGTCCAGCCGGGTCGCCCGGCATCAACAGCTCGCTCCGGCTGCCCAGATGCAGCAGGATCGCGCCGGTTTCGAAGATGGAGAGTTCGCCATCGGTCAACCAGGGAACCTGCGCGAAGGGCTGGTGCGCGAGATGGTCCGCCTCGCGCTGGCGAAAGGATGTGCTGGCCACCTGATAGGGCAGGCCGGCTTCTTCCAGTGCCCAGCGTATCCTGAGGTCGCGCACATAGCCGCGCGGCAATTCCGGCACCCAGTCATACGTCGTCAGCGTGATATTCGTCATGGCGTTCCTTCGTTGCCTCTTCCGTGCGGTGGAAAAAAGCCCGCGGGCGCGACCGGATGATGGCCAGCCGCCGGGTGTGGTGGAGCTGGATCAGCCGCTCACCTCCGTCAGCCCCTGGCGCAGCACATGCGCGTCGCTCGTCATCGTCGCTTCGATGGCGGCATGCACGTCTTTCCAGATCGGGACGGCGTCTGAAAGCGCCAGACTACCCTCGGGCGTCAGCCGCAACCGCTTGCCGCGCCGGTCCTTCGGGTCAGGCTCGATGGACACCCAGCCGCGCGCCGATAGCGGCTTCAGGGCGGCCGTCAGCGTGGTCCGGTCCATGGCCAGAAGTCTGGCAACAGGGCCCATCGGCGGCGGTTCCGGCCGGTTCAGCGCCATCATCAACGAGAACTGTTGGTTTGTCAGTCCGACAGGCTTCAGCGCCAGATCGAAGCGGCGTCCAAGCGCTCGGGCTGCGCGCTGGGCATGCAGGCAAAGGCAGGTGTCTTTGATGTGAATGGTGGTGGAATAGGGAATCAGTGGCCCGTTTGACATGGAATAAATATGTTGATATCAACCTATATGTCAAGAGGAGGACGGCAAGATGGACTGTCAGGTTGTTTCGCGGGAGGAATGGCTCGAAGCCCGCAAGGCCCTGCTCGCGAAGGAGAAGGAACTCACCCGCCATCGCGATCGCGTCAACGCGGAGCGCCGCGCCTTGCCCTGGGTGCGTATCGACGAGGACTACCGCTTCCAGACGCCGAAGGGGGAGGTGCTGCTCGCCGATCTCTTCGAGGGGCGCAGCCAGTTGATGATCTATCACTTCATGTTCGGCCCCGACTGGGAGGCCGGCTGCCCCGGTTGCTCCTTCTTCGGCGACCATATCGATGGCATGCTGCCGCACCTGAACAACCACGACGTCACCTTCGTCTGTGTCTCGCGCGCCCCGCTCGACAAGATCGAGGCCTACAAGCGCCGGATGAACTGGATCTTTCCCTGGGTGTCCTCCTTCGGCAGTCAGTTCAACTACGATTTCCACGTCTCCTTCACGCCCGAGCAGCTCGCCTCGGACACGGTCAGGTACAATTTTCGCGACACGCCGCGCGAGCAGGCGCATGATGAACTGCCCGGCCTCTCGGCCTTTTACAGGAACGAGAAGGGCGAGATCTTCCATACCTATTCGCAATATGCCCGTGGAGGCGAAGAGGCTCTCGGGACCTTGATGATCCTGGATCATGCACCGCTCGGTCGCAACGAGACCGGCACGCTGAGTTTCGTGAAGCGCAAGGACGAATATGCCGCAAAGCCGGTAGAAAAGGCCGGCTCCTGCCATTGAGGGAGACTGCATGATGGAATTCCCGAAGCCTACCGAACATCACCGTTTGCTCGAGCGCCTCGTTGGTGATTGGCTCTATGTCACCTCGACCGGCCACCCGGATTACGATCCCGATGATCCAGCCAAGTGCTGGACTGAAACCTTCCGCTCCGTCGGCGGCCTCTGGATGGTGGGCGAAGGTGAGGGCGGCATGCCGGATGGCAGTCGCGCCACGATGATCATCACCCTTGGCTACGACCCGCGGCTGGGTCACTATGTCGGCAGCTGGGTCGGGTCGATGATGGACAAGTTCTGGGTCTACAAGGGCTGGATCGAGGATGACGGCCAGACGCTCGTGCTCGAGGCGGAAGGCCCGAGCATGCAGGACCCCGAGCGCACCGAGCTTTATCGGGATGTCATCCACTTCATCGATGATGATACCAGAACCTTCTCCGGCAGCGTGCGTCAGCCGGACGGGACTTTCAAGACCTTCATGACCAGCCAGGCAAAACGCGCCGGCTGAAGGCCGGCCACAAGGAGAGAGGGACTGCGCATGCATGGCACATTCATCTGGCACGAACTGATGACACCTGACCCCGCCGCGGCGAAAGCCTTCTATGGTCCGCTGCTCGGCTGGGAGCCGACCGACATGCCAATGGAAGGCTTCACATACACATCGTTTGCCCTCCCCGGATTTCCCTCTGGTGTCGCCGGCATGATGGCGTTGACCGAGGAAATGAAAGGGCAGGGCATCCCGCCCAACTGGACCGGCTATATCGCCGTCGATGACGTCGATAAAACGGCTGCGGACTATCAAAGGGAAGGTGGCGTGATCTGCCGTCCCCCGGAAGATATCCCCGGCGTCGGCCGCTTCGCCGTCGTTGCTGATCCGCAAGGTGCCGTCGTCTGCATCATGACCCCGATGATGGAAGACAGGAGCACCGGCACCTGGCCCACCCCCGGCAGCACCGGCACCGTCGGCTGGAACGAGCTCATGGCTGGCGACTGGGAAAAGGTCTGGGACTTCTACGCCGCCCGATTCGGCTGGGAAAAAGACATGGCCGTCGACATGGATGCCATGGGCATCTACCAGACCTTCAAGCTCGGTGATCGCGGCATTGGCGGCATGATGACCAAGCGCCCCGAAATGCCCATGGCCTATTGGGGATACTATTTCATCGTGCCCGGGATCGATTCGGCGGTCGAGAAGGTCAAGTCGCTTGGCGGCAAGATCCTGATGGGTCCCCATCAGGTTCCCGGCGGCTCATGGATCGCCGCCTGTCAGGATCCGCAGGGCGCTTACTTCAACCTGACGTCAGCCACGAAATGACGCGCAAAGGCCGGAGTGGCATATTGCCCTCCGGCCTTTGTCGAATTCTGCTGTAAGGGTCCGCATGCGCTGGCCTCAGCCGCGCTTCACGGCCTTTTTCACCGCGCGCTTTTTCGGTGCGGGCGCGTTTTCGGCCTCGACGGCTTCGCGCTGCATGCGCAGCGCCTTCAACGCCTCGGTCTTGCGTTCGCGCGCAGTGGCTTCCGCTGCGATCAATGAACGCGCGACGCTGTCGGTGGTCGCGGCCTTGTCCTGCGGCGAAACCTTCTCAGGCTTGAAAAACGTATCTTTGGTAGCGTTCATCTCGGAGTCCTTCCTGCAGCCTGGCTGCCTGTCTCGGCATGGGGGTGAGGTCCGGCGGCCCTGGCCCGAGGAAATGGTCCGATGACCGTGGCCGGTCACCGAAGCCGGTGACCGAGGAAAGGCCGGTGGCCTTCCTCCTGGTCGGACATCCGCGCGCCCGAGGGCGCACGGAGGGGGTCGGATCAGCGTGCGCCGCGAACGGCAGCCTTCTTCGGAGCCGGAAGCAGGCCTTCGCGCTGCATCTTCTTGCGCGCCAGCTTGCGCTGGCGGCGAATGGCTTCAGCCTTTTCGCGCACGCGCTTTTCCGACGGCTTTTCGAAGGCGCTGCGAGCCTTCATTTCGCGAAACAGGCCTTCGCGCTGCATCTTCTTCTTCAGCACGCGGAGCGCCTGGTCGACATTGTTGTCACGAACGAGAACTTGCACGGTCGTTTCCTTTCCGGGCGTCGAGCCCGATTGATCTGGTGTTGCGAAAAAGGGGATACTGCAGGCTAACGCGCCACGCCCCGGCGAAGATCCCGAAAAATCGGGTTTGGCCCATCGCATACAGGAGTTGCGTCAGGCGAACAATAAAAAAGGCCGGGCGAAACCCGACCTTTTGTCGCCACTCAGCCCCGCTGCGGTACGTCCGTGGTCAGCGGGGCGAGCGACAAATCTTTAAGCGGCGCGCAGGTTGTCGGCCGAGCTCTTGCCCGAACGCTTGTCCTGAACGATGTCGTAGCCGATCTTCTGGCCTTCGACGAGATCGCGCATGCCGGCGCGCTGAACGGCAGAGATGTGGACAAACACGTCGGCAGAGCCTTCATCCGGCTGAATGAAGCCAAAACCCTTGGTGCTGTTGAACCACTTTACGGTACCTGTGTTCATAACGATTTCCTTTCAATCGTTGGGCGTGCCGCCGAGACATTCGACGGCTGGTATATCGACGTTGAAGGAAATCTGGCGTGCGCCGGGGCGCGTAGACAAAGTCGCTCGCAATCTTCGATGGCGGCAATATAGTGGGTGCGAGCCTCGCTGACAAGCAAAAATGGCCATTTGCGCCGGGGCTGTGGCAATTGCGACTGTATGGAGCCCCAAGTGCCCGACAAATCGGGATTCTGGCAAAGGGCGCTGTCAGCGTCGGCAAGGCGCCTTATCCGCACTCCTGCGCGAAAATCCTGAAACCCGGCTGCGGATCAGCCACGGGCGGGTCCACACAAAAACAGTACGACGATTCTCTCAGCGACCTTGCTGGGAGTTGCATCATCCGGTCACCCTTGCCGTCAGGGCAGACTGTCGGCGCAACGGATCTCTCTCATCAACGGGCATGTCCGATGAACACGGTTCTCGCCGCAACGGCCATTCTCCTGATCTCCGCCACGGCACCGCTTGCCGGCAGCTTCACCTTTCCGGCCGGTCAACCCGCCGCGACAGTGGAGATTCCGGATGACTGGCAGCCGACCGTGACCGACGACGGGATCGAGGGCAATTCGCCCGACGCCGGCACCTATATCTCCTTCGACATCGCAGGCAATGAGGACATGGAACAGGTCATGACCGATGTCTTCGCCTTCCTGGAGGAGAATGGGGTGACGGCGGATCCGGGCGCCCAGAAGGAAACCGAGGATGAACTGGACGGCATGCCCTTCCAGACCATCGAATGGAAAGGCATGGACAAGGACGGTCCCGTTTCGATCGGCGTCGGCATCGTCGCGCTCTCGGCAGACGGGGATCGCCATCATCTCCTACTGGGCCTCGACCGAGACCGAGGAGGAGAACCTGCTTGAAGTCGGCAAGATCCTCGCCACGCTCAAGCCGGCAAAATAAGGTCGGCCGACACCGATCGCGATGTGACGGAAAACTGCGCCCCGTGCCGGACCGGGCCGGGGCGGATCGTGACGGGCTCTGGGCCGGGTTGCGGCCCGGCGAAATGCCGCAGTCGGTTTCGTTTCCGAGTTCCATAGCGACAAGCCGGCGGCGATCTGCTAGGAGAGCGCACCCGTTCCTGGAGTGACGGGCGATCTCTAAGCCACGAAAGCCAGCCGACCATGACCATTGCTGCGGGCCTCTCCTTCGGATGCCCCGTGTCGCGCGCCCCGATTTTGGGCGCATCCAGCCCCTCCGCCGCCTTTCCCGATCATGCAAACCTTTCGGAGGCCGGCCTGTGAGCGCTGCATTCGATTACCGCGAAGATCAGACCCCCAAGGACGAGACGCCCGATGCCAAGGCCTGGCTGAAGATCGTCAATGCCTATCGCAAGCCGAACCTGACGCGTTCGAGCGTCGAGCTCGCCGTCACCCTCGTTCCTTTCCTGGCTCTCTGGGCCGGTGCCTGGGCGAGCTTCCAGTTTGCCTTCTGGCCGGGTCTCGTCCTGGTCGTTCCGGCCGCCGCATTCCTGCTGCGCCTTTTCATCATCCAGCATGACTGCGGCCACGGCGCCTTCTTCGCCCGCCGCTCGGTCGACGACTGGACCGGCCGTCTGCTGGGTGTGCTGACCTATACGCCGTACGACTACTGGCGCCGCGCGCATGCCGAACACCATGCGACCGCCGGCAATCTCGATGAACGCGGCGTCGGTGACATCACCACGCTGACCGTTGCCGAATACCGCGCGCTCTCGCCGCTCGGCCGCCTCGGCTATCGCCTCTACCGCAATCCGATCGTCCTCTTCGGCATCGGTCCGATCTGGGTTTTCCTGCTCAAGCAGCGTCTGCCTTTCGGCATGATGAAGGATGGCGCTCTGCCTTGGGTTTCGACCATGGCCACCAATGCCGGCATGGTCGCAATGGCCGCGCTGATGATCTGGATCGCTGGCCTCGATACCTTCCTCGTCGTGCATCTGCCGATCGTGCTGCTCGCCGGCGCACTCGGCATCTGGCTCTTCTATGTCCAGCACCAGTTTGAAGACACCCACTGGTCGAACTCGCCGGAATGGCAGTTCCAGCATGCGGCCCTTCACGGCGCCTCGCATTACGACCTGCCCTGGGGCCTGCGCTGGCTGACCGGCCATATCGGCGTGCACCATGTGCATCACCTGTCGAGCAAGATCCCCTTCTACCGTCTGCCCGAAGTCCTGCGCGACCATCCGGAGCTGAAGACCATCAGCCGCATCACGCTGAAGGAAAGCTTCGCCTGCGTGAAACTCGTTCTCTGGGACGAGGCCTGTGGCCGGCTGGTATCGTTTCGGGAAGCGCGACGGATGGCGGTGGCCTGAGGCCGCGCCTCTCCTTGCGGTCCACGATCAGTTGATGCCCGTCGCTCCGCAAGCGGCGGGCGTCTTGTTTTGTGGGGGCAGCGCCGCCGAATCAGCTCTTCGCACCCGTCTCCCACCCGGCGACCCAGAGCTTGCGCAGCCGGTCCCCTTCACGGCGGAAGTGGTTCCCCGTCGCCCGACAGGCGCTGATCCGGTCGGCACGGAAATTGCGGAGCGCGCCGCGCAACTCGCACCAGCCGACGATGACTTCAGCCTCGGCATAATGGATCACTGCGATCGGCCGGATGCGCCGCGTCGTCGCCTGTCGCTGTTCGTTGGTATAGTCGATCTCCAGCTTTTCCTCATCGCGGATGGCACGGCGGATCATCGAGAAATCAATCGCATCGGGCGCCTCGGCCACCCGTCCCCAGGCATAGAGCGAGCGCGACACGATCGCCTCCTTGAGCGGCCCGGGAACCGCCGCCGCGATCTTGTCGAGCACCCGGACTGACGCTTCGCGCAGTTCCTTGTCCGCCGTGCGTCGGGTCAAGGCCATGCCGAGCACGATCGCCTCGGTCTCTTCTGCGGTAAACATCAGCGGCGGCAGGTGGAAACCGGGCCTCAGAATGTAACCGACGCCGCGTTCACCCTCGATCGGAACGCGCATCGCCTGGAGTGCCGCGATGTCGCGGTAGATCGACCGCTGCGTCACCTCCAGCTTTTCTGCGATCTGTTGCGCCGTTATCGGGTGGGCAGCAAGCCTCAAGGTCTGGATGATCTCGAACAGCCGGGACGCCTTGCGCATGGGTCAGACCTCAACTCAACTGACACAGCTTTGTCAGTAGCCTTTGTCTAAAGCATCCCCAACACATTGAAAACAAGCGGTTCCGACCGGGCTGTCTGCGCAACTGAGGAGATCCTACTGACATGACCTATGCCGAAAACCTCTGGCTCTTCTCCCTCTTGCTCGCCGGCATCATCGTCGTCCCCGGCATGGACATGATCTTCGTCATCGCCAATGGACTGACGGGTGGTCGTCGCGCAGGCATTGCCGCGACGTCGGGCATCATGCTCGGCGGCGCCTTCCACACGCTCTTCGGCACGATCGCCGTTGCGGCGCTCTCGACGTTCGTGCCCCAGCTTGCCGGCCCCATGCTGGTGGCGGGCTCCGCCTACATGATCTGGATCGGCTACACGCTGGCGAAAAGCGCCATCGTCATCGACGGCATCGAGGCGTCGAGGCTGTACCGAACGGCGCGCATCTTCACCCAGGGCCTCATCACCTGCCTGCTCAATCCGAAAGCCTGGCTCTTCATTCTCGCCGTCTATCCGCAATTCATGCGCCCCGAATACGGCGCCTTCTGGCGCCAGGCGCTCGTCATGGGTGCGCTCACCCTGCTCTTGCAGGCGCTGGTCTATGGCGGGCTCGCCTTTGCTGCGGCGAGGGGCCGGGAGGCGCTGGTCTCGAAGCCCGCGATCACCATCTGGATTGGCCGCGCCGCCGGCTGGCTGCTGATGGCAGTGGCGGTGCTGGTGTTGATCGAGGGGTGGCGCAGCTGGTGAGATGAGGTGGAAAGGGGCGGGGCCTAAAGCCCCACGGCCTTCCGCAAAGCCTCGTTCATCCGTGACTGCCACCCGTCGCCACTCGCCTTGAACCGGTCGATGACCTCCTGGTCGAGCCGGATGCTGATCGCCTTTTTCGGCGTCTCGGCCTTGGGGCGCCCCAGCTTGCGGTCGATCGAGGCGGCAAGATCGGGAAAGACCTCGCGGAAGGGGCGGAGTTCTTTCAGTTCCTCGTCGGTCAGTTCCGGATTGTCCGGATCCGACGCAATCATTGCCTGGATCTCGGCCTCTTCCGCATCTGTCAGCGGACGGGCCGAGGAGAATTTGTTCTTCATGGCTCGCTCCTTTCCTTCCGGCTGGCTGGTCGCATGGAGATGATCGAGATCGCTTCATGTCCTATCGGCAGAAAGACGACCGCGATGATGATCCGGCCCTGAAGCTCACCGATTGCGATCGCCCGACCGGTCTTTGCCGTCCGGATCTATGCGTTCAGAAAGAACGACATGTCGAGATCCGCGAAGTCCAGCCGGTGCTTCGCCAGATTCTGCTGCCGCTTCGGTTCATCCCAGACGATCGCCATATTTTATGTATATACGGAAATTCCGCAAGCCGGCATCCTGCGTTTTTAGGGGAATCCGCTCAGCCCCTTGCTGGCAACAGGATCACCGCCGCCCCGGCGAGGCAGATCGCAGCGCCGGTCAGATCGAATCGATCAGGCCGCTGTCCTTCAATCACCCAGAGCCAGCTCAACGACGCCGCGATATAGACCCCGCCATAGGCAGCATAGGCCCGACCCGCCGCATCCGATGGCACCAGCGTCAAAAGCCAGGCAAAGAGGGCGAGCGAGGCAAGCCCCGGCACGAGCCAGAGGGGCGAGCGGTCGAGCTTGAGCCAGGCCCAGAAGGCAAAACATCCGGCAATTTCGGCAAGTGCGGCAAGGGAATAGATCAGCAGGGTCATGGCGCCGATCTTCTCATGTCACGCAGGGCGGCGAAAGGGCGGGGACGTCGTCAGCCCGATCGACCCTGCAGGTTCAGGACGTGACAGACCCGCGGCAAGAGGTCCGCCTCTTTCGGGAAACAGACGAAGAAGCCCTGCACGCTGTCGAAGCCGAGCTGTACGGCACTTTCCATCTGGTCCTCGTTTTCCACGCCGGCAGCCGTCACGATCATGCCGAGATCGTGGCAGAGGGCGATGACATGGCGCACGATCGCCTTGTCGACGGGACTGGTGAGCGCGCTGCGCATCAGCGAATGGTCGATCTTCAGGCGCTGGAAGCTGTGATTGCGCAGTGCCGAAAGCCCGGCATGGGTGGCGCCGAAATTGTCCATCGCAAGCGCAAAGCCGCAATAATGCAGCGCCTCGAGCGCCAGACTGACCGGCTTGGCAAGCGGGCCGTAAAAGGCAGGCTCGGCAACCTCGATCTCCAGCATGTCCGGCGTCAGGCCGAAGTCCTGCACCATGTCGGTCAGGCGCAGGGCAAAATCCCCCGCACACAGGTCGAAGGCCGTGGCATTGACGCTGATCCGACCGAAATCATGCCCCTCGGCCCTCCAGCGCGCCGCCTGGCGCAGCGTGGTCGAAAGCACGAAGTCGCGGATCGACAGCGACAGCATCGGATCGTGGAAGACGGAGCGGAAATCCTGCGCGGCCGCCAGCCGGTCAGGCCCCAGACGCCAACGCAGCAAGGTCTCGACGCTGTCCACTTCGCGCTGATCGACGGAATAGGTAGGTTGATAGGTGAGTTCGAAGCGACCGCGTTCAAGCGCGCGCTTTGCATTGTTGACCAGAACGATTTGATCCAGAGTGCTGTCCAAACTCGACCCCATGAACCCACAGGGCCATTGCCCGTGAATTGTATCAACACACATCATATATCAGGCTTAGTTGCTCGGAGGTGAACAAAAACGCGGCGGAAACGGCGAGCTTTTGTCACTCAGTTCTTGTCGCCTGCGGAAAAAAGCAAGCGTCGGCAGAGCGGTGAGGCATCTGGAAACGATAGATCTCGCGCGTCCTCTCAGGGCACCAGCGTTTGCGCGATCTTGAAGCGTTTCGTGGTCTCGCCCGCCTTGTCCCCCGGTTTTTCGAAATGAAACACGAAGGTTTGCACGGCCTCCAGCAGGCTGGTTGTTGCCATGAAACGTTGCCGGTGTGGTTTCTGATGCGGCTTGCCGATCTCGGCCAGCATGATGGCAATGTTGCGCTTCGGGTCCTTCAGTTCCGCTTCGGGAAAGCCGGTGCCCACCCCACCATTCTGGTTGAGCTGGAAGAGCCCGAAGCTGCGTTCGCCGTTCAGATTTTCCGCGGCGGGGTTCAGGCCCGATTCGGCGATTGCATTGGCAATGGCCGCGATCTGCTGGATCGCGCCGAAACCCGCCGCTGCGAATCCCTCCGCGATCAGGCTTGCGATCGCCCTGCGCGAGGCAGGGACATGGGGGGAGTTCAGGTTGATGCCTGTGGCGGGCAGGGCAGGGCCGAAGTGCTCATCGAGCTTGGCGATCATCTTGTCCACCTCCTCGCGAACCGGTCCGCGGCTCGCCGCGAGCGCGGCCTCGAGGTGGTCTCCGACCAGGCCCAGCGAAGTCTTGCCATCGCGCGACAGAAGCGGCTTGTCGCGGCCATCCAGATTGGCGGCATCGATCTTTTCGGAGGCTGCCTTGCGCCGCGCCACATCGAGGATATCTGCGAGACCGGTTGCCGGTGTCGCAATGGCAAGTGCAGCGGCCTCTGTTCCCAGAACCTGGGCCAGCAGAAGTTCCGCCATGCTGGGCTGCCGCGAGAGCGTGTCGGCCAGCGCCCGCTGTCGGGTCGAGGCCATCGCTGCGAAGACCATCATCTGCGCGCGCCAGCGCGTGATATGGTCTGACGAATATTCGATCTTCCATTCGGGCTGGACCGCATTGAGCGACCATTCCTGTCTGGAAAATCCGATAGGGCCGAAACGTGAGCCGTCATCGGTCGCCCAGCCGGTGACATTGCTCCGAAGCTGGGCCACGGCCATCAGATAGAAGGCGTTGATGTCGAAAACGCCGGCCAGATCGACGCATTCCCAGGCGACCTCCTCGCGGCTGAGGGGACCGAGAGAATCAGACGCCTTGTCGATGGCGCCGTCAGTGGTCCAGCCCTCCTGGCCGGTTTCCTTCACCCTGATCTTCGTCCAGGGCAATGTGCTGTCGTCCAGCACCTCGACCACCGTGCCATGTTTGAGCGCGGTTTCGGTCGGTGCACCGCCGGCCGTCTCCCGGAGTGTCCGATCTGCAATCATGATGGCCATGGCATGTCCTCCTGATGACATTTCTGCTGCGGATCGATCGTCGGTGCGGTCAGGTTCAGGGCCGGGGTGAAGGGTCTCGCAATTCCCCGGCCCGCTATCAGCGAGACTGTTCTCCCGCGTCGAAAGCATCCCTGACGCCACGTTGCGCGCAGGTTTTCCCGGCGGCGAGGTCCGCCTCCTCGGTCAGCATCTCGACTTCGGCACTGTTGATGCCAGTCGCCTCCGTATCTGGCCGCAAGACGTTGCGGCCCAATAGAAACTGCCGGATCGCCTGATCCGTGGCAGGTCCCGGCTGCCCGTCGCTCGGCACGCAGACAAGCGCCTGGATGCGCTTCAGTCTTTCGGTGGAAATCAGCGCGCTGAACCGGGGCACGTCGCGGCGCGGGCCCTGCGGCGGCAGGGGTGTCGTGGCGCTTGCCGGCTCCTGAAGGGCTGCGGCGACCTCGGGATCGCGCTCGCTTCCGACCTTGACGCCGACACTGCTGGCGCCCGGGGCGCTCACCGGCACGGCGGTTGCCGCTCCGACATGCTCCACGAGCGAGGCCTCGATGGTCGCCGGCAGGCAGAGGTCGAGATAGCCGCGAACATATCCATAGGCAGACGCCGGTCCGTTGATCCCCGACTTCTGCTGTGCCGCCCCTTCGCGATAGGCACGCGACAGCTTGGCCACGAAGGACTTCGTCGTCGCTGGCGGCAGTTGGTAGAGATAGGTGCCGCTGACAATGTCGGTGAGGCTGGAGGCGAGCCCGAAGGCCTGCGCAACCACCGCCATGGAAAGCTGGGAGGCCTTGGTTGCAAAGAGAATGGCATTTGTCGTCTGCCCGCCGACCGAAAGCGTCGACCGGATTGCGTCCTTGCGCCTGTTCAACTTGAAGAGACGATCGAAATAGGCCGAGCAGGCATCGTCGACATAGTTGAAGCCGGCGAGCGTCACGTCATACCATCCCGCCTCCACATTTCCGTACCCGGCATCCCGGCGAAGCCCGTCCAGCACGGTTGAGCGGTTGCTGCTGGCCGCCTCGACGCTCGGGCCCTGCAGGACAGGCGCGATCCCGTCAGCCAGATCCACAGCACCATTGCATCCGCCGAGACAGAGCGGAATCAGTGCAAAAGTGAAGCGTGCGCGCGGTCGCGTGACCGCTCGAGAATGAGCCATCATGTCCCCCAGACGCTGGCGTCAGCCCGCATCCATCTGCGTTTGTCTGAATGACAACCGCCACCGGAAGTGGAGGATACATGAAGTTACACGCAAGTAAATACTGCGTGCATTTGTTGCGATTATGTAATCAAGGGTTGCATGCGCTTGCGCGGCCACGCAAAGGCAAAAACGGGTGTTATCTTCAGAGCTTACCGCTTCAGGCTGCCGAGAATCCCGCGCACCAGCGCCCGCCCGACGGATGACGCGACGGAGCGGGCCGCGCTCTTCATCGCAGCCTCGATGACGCTCTCGCGCTGATAGCCGGAGCGGCGCTTGGTCGTCGTGCGGCCGGAGGATGTCTCCGTCGGCTCGTCGCCGAAACCGGGAAGCGTCCAGCGACCGGCAGCGCTGTCTCCGCCTGCTGCCTTCTCCTCCGCCGCCTGGCGCGCCGCCTCGGCATCGGCGGCCTTCTTCGCCCGCGCCATCAGGATCTCGTAAGCCGATTCCGAATCGAGATCGACGTCGTACTGCCCGGCGACCGGCGAGAGGTTCATCACCTTTTGACGTGTTGCATCGTCGATCGGCCCGACCTTGCCGGAAGGCGGACGGATCAGCGTGCGCTCGACCATGGAGGGAATGCCCTTGGCTTCGAGTGTGGAGACAAGCGCCTCGCCGATGCCGAGCTGGGAGATCGCATCGGCACAGTCGAAGGCCGGATTGGGCCGGAACGTGTCTGCCGCCGTCTTCACCGCCTTCTGCTCACGCGGCGTATAGGCACGCAGTGCATGCTGCACCCGGTTGCCAAGCTGGGCGAGCACGGTTTCGGGCACGTCGAGTGGGTTCTGCGTAACGAAGTAGACGCCGACGCCCTTCGAGCGGATCAGGCGCACAACCTGCTCGACCCGCTCGAGCAGCACTTTCGGCGCATCATTGAAGAGAAGATGAGCCTCGTCGAAGAAGAAGACCAGCTTCGGCTTGTCGAGATCGCCCACTTCGGGCAGTTCCTCGAACAGTTCCGAGAGCAGCCAGAGCAGGAAGGTCGCGTAAAGTCGCGGATTCATCATCAGCTTGTCGGCAGCCAGGATGGAAATCGCACCGCGCCCGTCATTCGTCGTGCGCATGATGTCGGTGACCTTGAGCGCCGGTTCACCGAAGAAATTCTCCGCCCCCTGCTGTTCGAGGATCAGCAAGCCCCGCTGCAGCGTGGCGATCGATGCCTTGGAGATGAGGCCGAACTGGCTGGACAATTCCGTCGCATGCTCGGCCATATAGGTCAGAAGCGCCTGCAGATCCTTGAGATCCATCAGCGGCAGCCCGCCTTCGTCGGCGATCTTGAAAGCGATGTTGAGCGCGCCTTCCTGGGCCTCCGAGGCATTCATCAGGCGCGACAGAAGCAGCGGCCCCATCTCGGCCACGGTGGTGCGCACCCGGTGGCCTTTCTCGCCGTAGAGATCCCAGAAGATGACGGGGAATTCGGCTGGCGCAAAATCAGTGAAACCGATCTGCTCCGCGCGCTGGGTGATCCAGTCCTTCGGTTCGCCCATGGCGGCAATGCCGGAGAGGTCGCCCTTGATGTCGGAGGCGAAGACCGGCACGCCGGCCTCGGAGAAGCTTTCCGCCAGCACCTGCAGCGTCACAGTCTTGCCGGTGCCGGTGGCCCCGGTCACGATCCCATGGCGGTTGCCGTATTTCAAAGCCAGATATTCGGCCTTGTTCAGGCTGTCGTCCGGATTGCGGCTGGTGCCGAGATAGAGCGAACCTTCTTGCAGCATGCGGACGTGTCTCCCATTCGTCATCAGGACTTCAGTTTTCTCTTATAGGTGCAGTATCGGACATCGACAACGGTCGGATGTCCCGCCATGATGCAGGGGACCCGCTTCCGGATGGTCAGGCGGTCGCCCCTTCGGTCCCGGCAAATTTCACCGGCCCGAGCCGACAGGCGCTTGAGTTCGGAAACGACTTCCGTTACGTTGACGTCAACGTCAAAAAAATGCCTCAGGAGGACTTCGAGAATGAGCGAAATCGTCACCCGCATCGCCGACAGCGTCGGCATTTCCCCGGACAAGGCCGAAACGGCGCTGGGCATGATGCTCGGTTTCCTGCAGCGCGAAGCCGCTGACGGCCCGGTCGCCAAGATGATCGAAGCGATCCCCGGCGCCGCTGAACTGGTTGCCAAGCACAATGGCGAAGGTTCCGGCGGCGGCGGTCTGCTCGGTGGCCTGATGAGCGCCATCGGCGGCGGCGGCGTCATGGGTCTCGGCCAGCAGCTGATGTCTCAAGGGCTCGGCATGGGCGAGATCTCCACCCTCGCCAAGGAAACCATGTCGGTTGCCCGCGAATATGCCGGTGCTGACGTGGTCGACGAGGTGGTCGCCTCCGTTCCGGGCCTCAGCCAGTTCGTCTGAGCCATCAGTCGTTGCAAAAGCAAATCAACCGTCGGATGCAGATCCGGCGGTTTTTTTATTGGCTCGCGGATCGGATTTATTGTTCCATTCCTGGAACATGAGAATGGGCTTGCATGGCATGGGCATCTGCACTGCCAGTCACCGGTCTGTACCATCCCAGAATTGGGGTGGCGCTGTATCGCAGGGCCTGTGAGCCATCGTGAATTCAATCAAATATTGTTTTCAGCGAAAAAAATTCGCGCATTGCGTTTGTTATTTGCGGCGAGACCATGCTGTCATTTAGCAGTCGTTAACATGAAGCGGGTTTGATTGATGCATGTATTCAAGGCGAGGGGCCAACATGCTGTCGAACTACCTGAACGCGAACAAGCTTGCCGATGACATGAGAGCCCTTTCCAAAGCGCAGGCGATGATCTCGTTCGCGCCGGACGGCACGATCCTCGAGGCAAACGAGAACTTCCTGAAGACCCTCGGCTACCGCCTTGAGGAGATCGTCGGAAAGCACCACCGCATCTTTTGCGACGAAGAACTCCGCCAGTCGCCAGATTATCAGCGGTTCTGGCCAGATCTCGCTGCGGGTCGTTTCCAGAGCGGCCAGTTCCGCCGCCAGAGCAAGGCCGGCGACGATGTCTGGATCGAGGCGACCTACAATCCGGTCTTTCATGGGGGCCGCGTGGTGCGAATCCTGAAGATCGCCTCCGACATCACCGCGAGCAAGATCGCCGCCTTGCATGACGGCAATCGCCTGCGGGCAATCGACCAGTCGCAGGCCATCATCGAGTTCGAGGTCGACGGTGCCGTCGTGCAGGCAAACGACAACTTCCTGAAGGCCATGGGCTATGACCAGGCCGAGATCATCGGCAAGCACCACCGCATGTTCTGCGATCCCGCCTATGTCGACACTCCAGATTACGCTCGTTTCTGGGAGCGCCTGCGCGCCGGCGAATTCATCGCCTCCAATTTCGTCCGTTACGGCAAGGGTGGCCGCGAGGTGTGGATCCAGGCTGCCTATACGCCGGTCTTCAATTCGCGCGGCAAGGTCTACAAGGTGATCAAGGTGGCCACCGACATCAGCCCGCGCATGCGCGCCGTCAAGATCATCGGCCAGGCCATCAAGCGCCTTGCCGATGGCGATCTCACCGTCCGCCTCACCGAATCGCTTGATCCGGTGCTGGAGAACACGCGCCATGACGTCAACACAGCCGCCGAAGCGCTTGATCAGACCATGACCGGCATCGTGCGGGCGGCCCAGACCCTGTCTGAAAATGCCGCCGTCATCAGTGAGGTCTCCAACAGCATCGCTTCCAACGGCGAACGTCAGGCAGCGACGGTCGAAGAGACGGCAGCCGCTCTCGAAGAGATCAACCGCACGGTCAAGGACACGACGACCCGCACACTCGATACCACCCGCCTTGTCGGCGAGACCCGCGCCAATGCCGAGGCCTCCGGCACGATCGTCACACAGGCGACCACGGCCATGGGCGAAATCGCCGGCTCATCGCGCGAGATTGAAAATATCATCGGCGTCATCGACGAGATCGCTTTCCAGACAAATCTGCTGGCGCTCAATGCAGGCGTCGAGGCGGCAAGGGCGGGAGAGGCGGGCAAGGGTTTTGCCGTTGTTGCCCAGGAGGTGCGTGAACTCGCCCAGCGCTCGGCCAGCGCCGCCAAGGATATCAAGGGTCTCATCGCCAAGTCCGCGGATGCTGTCCGCCATGGCGTCGCCCTCGTCGACAAGACGGGCCATGCGCTCGTGTCGATCGTCGATCAGGTTCAGGAAATCGACGGCAACGTCGATGCGATCTCGGTCGCGGCTCGCGATCAGGCTCAGGGTATCGGCGAAATCAACGGCTCGATCAGCATGCTCGACAAGGTGACGCAACAGAGTGCGGCGACCGTGGAAGAGGCGAGCGCTGCCGCCAACTCCCTCGCCGACGGCGCAAGAGACCTCTACGGCCTCGTCTCCCGTTTCCAGACCTCGGCACTGAAACCCGGTCAGATGCAGAACGCAGTGGGCCGGGCGGCCTGAGGGGGGCGAAAGGGATCGCCCTTTCACATCACCTCATGCGGCGTGGCGATAGCCACCCGTGACGGGGCGATGCGGAAATCCTTCGGCAGCATGCGGTGATGTGCCATCACCATCTGGCAGGCGCTGCGGGCATCCTGGCGCAGGTCGTGGTGGATGACGAAGGTCAGTTGTCCGCCTGCCAGCAGGGTGCGGTTTTCGGCATCGAGATCGTGGGCGGCAAAGACGTCGATCTTGCGATTCTCCTGCGCAAACGCTCTGAGGATCGCCCGGTTGCCGCCGCCGATCGAATAGACGGCGCGGATCTCGGGCTCGGCTGCGAGCGCCGCCTTCACCTGTTGCTCGGTCGTGCGATCGACGCCGAAGCCTTCCGAAACGGTGACGGCTCCCAGATGCGGTGCATCCCGCTGCAGTGCATCGCAAAAGCCGCGCTCCCGCTCCTCTTCTCCTGCAAACCGGGCACTCGACAGCGTCAGCAGCACCTTGCCCCCGGCTGGCCCCGCCATGCGCGCCAGCAGATAGGCGACCGTTGCCCCGGCCACCCGGTTGTCCATGCCGACATAGCCCAGGCGCACCGGCGCCGGCAGGTCGGTCACCAGCGTCACGACGGGAATGCCGCTTTGCATCAGCCCGCCCGCCATGTCGGCGACCGCCGGCGTCGAGGGCACTTTCAGCACCACGCCATGACTGCCGCGTCGGCGGATGCGCGCCAGGATCGCCAGAAGGTCGCGCTCCGCGAACGTATCGGCCACATGGAAGCGGGCCGACAGCGAGGCTGGCCGCAGGGCCGGCAGTTCCGCCTCGAAGGCGGCACGCACGGCATTGGAAAAGCGCTGCGGCGTTTCCATGACAACGTCGATGACGAGCCGCCGCCCGGCGATGCGCGCCTGCGCATATTGCCGCTCGAGCTCGGCAATCGCCGCCTCGATGCGAAGCCCCGTCGCCTTGGCCACATGCGAGCGCCCATGCAGCGCCCGATCGACGGTGGCGAGGCTGAGACCGGACTGCAGGGCGATCTCCTTGAGCGGGAAGGGTGGGCGCATGGTCAGAACCTTGAGGTGTTTTTGAGGTCTTTACCAGCTCATGTCTCGCGCGCGTCTTGTCTATGGTCAAGTCGGGAAAAGGATTTCGGGAGGAAGTCATGGATGTCAGGATTTTGAGCAGCCGCAGACGCCAGAAGGTCTGGCTCGACACCCAGGCCGGAGACATCGAGCCGTTTCGCGCGCTCGTCGCGCAGGAAACCAATCCGGCAGATTGGCCTTTCGCCATGGGGGTGGAAAAGAATGTCCTGATCTACGACTGGGACACGGTGAACAGGCTGGCCCGCAATCCCGACAGCCGCCGCGAGTTGATGGCGGAATGGGTCGAAGCCTTCTCGACCGGACCCGGGGTGATCGTCATCAGGGCGGCCATTGCCGATCATTCTGTGATCGATCGCGCCACCGAGGTCTTCAACGAGATCGTCCAGGCGGAGAAGGAAGCGGGCAAGGCCGCCGCAGACCATTTCGCCAAGCCCGGCGCCAATGACCGCATCTGGAACGCGCTGCAGAAACACGCGCTCGCCGACCCCGACAATTTCGCCCGTTACTATGCATCGGAT
The DNA here is from genome assembly GCF_030369675.1 of Peteryoungia algae. Lineage (NCBI taxonomy): Bacteria > Pseudomonadati > Pseudomonadota > Alphaproteobacteria > Hyphomicrobiales > Rhizobiaceae > Peteryoungia > Peteryoungia algae. The sequence goes on from NZ_CP128477.1 coordinate 130,242, forward strand.
GCGATCGCCATGGCATCGGAAGCCTGGCTCGGTCGCGGCTACCAGATGACGGCGCAGATGAACCGGGTCAATCCCGGCGGCAAGGCGCAGGTGCCGCATCGCGACTACCATCTCGGCTTCATGTCGCCGGAGCAGATGCAGGCCTATCCGGGCCACATCCACGCCATTTCGCCGGTGCTCACCCTGCAGGGTGCGGTCGCCCATTGCGACATGCCGGTCGAAAGCGGCCCGACGCTCTTTCTGCCCTATTCGCAGAGCTTCTTTGAAGGCTACCTCGCCTTCGGCCGGCCGGAATTCCAGGCCGTCTTTGCTGAACGGCATGTCCAGCTGCCGCTGTCCAAGGGCGACGCGGTCTTCTTCAATCCGGCGCTCATGCATGGCGCCGGCAACAATGTCTCCACCGATATCTGGCGCATGGCGAACCTCTTGCAGGTCTCCTCCGCCTTCGGTCGCGCCATGGAGACTGTCGATCGCGACGCCATGTGCAGGGCCGTCTATCCGGCGCTTCTGTCAGCCCGAAAATCAGGTTCGCTCAACCCGGACGAGATCACCAATGCCATTGCGGCGACGGCAGAGGGATATGCCTTTCCGACCAATCTCGACAGTGATCCCCCGGTGGGCGGGCTTGCCCCGAAGACGCAGAACACCATGATGACGGAAGCGCTGCAGGCGGGCATGGAACCGGATGCCTTCGCAGCGCTCGTCGAGACAGAGGCTGCCAAGCGCAGGGCATGAGGAAGACAATGGGAAGACTGGACAACAAGATCGCCGTCGTCACCGGCGGCACGCAGGGGCTCGGCGCGGAAGTCGCCCGCCTCTTCGCAGAGCGCGGCGCGAGTGGCCTCGTCATCTGCGGCCGCAGCCGCGACAAGGGCGAGGCAAAGGCGCGTGACATCACCGACCGCTATGGCATCCCGGTGCATTTCGTCGCCGCCGATCTGGGCAATGTCGCGGATTGCCGCCGGGTCATTGCCGCCGCCGACGAAACCTTCGGCCGCATCGATGCGCTGGTCAATGTCGCCGCCATCACCGATCGCGGCACCATTCTCGACACCGATGAGGCGCTGTTCGATCGCATGTTCGCCATCAACACCCGCGCGCCCTTCTTCCTCATCCAGGATGCGGTCAAGCTGATGCTGCGTGATGGCATCGAGGGCACGATCGTCAACATCTCCTCCATGTCTGCAATGGCCGGCCAGCCCTTCATCGCCGCCTATTGCGCCTCCAAGGGCGCGCTCGACACGCTGACCCGCAATGTCGCCTTCGGCCTGCTGAAGAACCGCATCCGCTGCAACGCGCTCAACATCGGCTGGATGGCGAGCGACGGCGAAGACCGCATCCAGCGCGAATTTCACGGCGCGTCCTCGGACTGGCTGGAAAAGGCCGCCGCCCGCCAGCCTTTCGGACGGCTGGTCGACCCGGCCGAAGTTGCCCGTGCCTGTGCCTATCTGTCGTCGCAGGAGAGCGGCCTGATGACCGGCGCCACGATCAATTTCGACCAGTCGGTCTGGGGCGCCTACGAGGACAGCCCGCATCCGAAGGAGAAGATGACGCTCTGAGGAGAGGCGAGGGAGGTCGGGGCACCCCCGACCCGGCCTCCCTCAAAGGCTGAAGCGGATTTCGTAGCGTGTCCCGTCACTCGTCTCGCGGGTCATCTCGCCGTCTATCTGGCGAACGAACGCATCGACCAGTCCGGTGCCGGAACGGCGCGTCGTCTCCGCTTCCATGCCGATCCCGTCATCTTCGACAGTCAGGCGCGCCGCACCATCGCCTGTCTCTTCGAGCACGAGGCGAATAATGCCTGTCTCCCGGCCGGCAAAGGCGTGTTTCACAGCATTTGTCACCAGTTCGAGCGCGGCAAGCGTCAGCGGCGATGCCCGGTCGGCAGACACCACGATGCCATCCGGCAGCACGGTCTGCAGCGTGATTGCCCGATCCTCCGGCACAAGCGTCGCCGGGTCGAGCGCCCGGCGCAACAGGTCGCCCAGATCGATCGTCTCGCCATGGTTCGAGCGGTAGAGCAAATCATGCACCTCCGCGAGCGCCCGTACCCGCAACTGCAGGTCCTGCGCATCGATGCTGCCGCGCCGTGCCTGAATATTGATGAGGCTCGTCACCAGGGCGAGATTGTTCTTCACCCGGTGGTTCATCTCGCGCACCAGTTCGGCCCGCTGCTGCGCCAGGTTCTCCGCCTCCGTCAGTTTCAGAGCCTGCCGGTCGGTCGCCCGTTGCGCCAGCATGCTGCGCCGCGCGAGAGACGTGGCGGCGAGTGTGAACGCCCCCATGGCGACCATCAGCAGCCAGACGGGCATGGCGCTCCACACCGTGGCAGTAAAGATGGATCGCGTGGGAACGCCGAAATTGGCGGTAAGCGGCATGTGCTCCAACCGGCTGTAGGCATAGATCCGGCGGATCCCGTCCGATACGGCGAGAGCCTCGTAGACCCCTTCAGGTGCGACGGCCATGTTCTGCCGGGCAGGCGTGTCGGGCGGAAGAAGGATCGGCTCGCCGGGAACCTGACGCACCATGAGCTTGCCGTCGTCGCGGATCAGCGAGGCCGCCTCATCGACATGGGCCGCCACCGAACGCAGGAAGCTGCGGCTGGTCTCGGTGGCCACCGATGAGACGATCATGCCGCGAAAATCATTGGTGATGAAGGGACTGGCCACGATCATGGCGTCTTCGCCGCCCGGCTCCAGCCGGATGCGGTCGATGAAGAGCCGGCTGCCATTCCGGATCGCCTGCACGTAGTCAAGCGTGACGACGACGCCAGAATCGACGGGGAACATGCGGCTGGAGGCGACCACCTGTCCCTCGTCGCTGATCACCACGAGGCCGAAATTGTCCTGCTGGCGAGCATCGATGCCGGCAAGGAAACTGTGAAAGGCCTGTGATCGGATGAAATCCGCCGGCTCGCCCGAAACCCGGCTGCGCGCCGCGCCATGTTTGACGATCTCCGTCCCGATCAGCCTCTGGGAATATTGCCGGACCAAAGCAACAGTGTCGACCGCATGGTCGATCGCGATGGCCTTCTGTTCCTGAAAGGCGATGCCGCCCCAGATCAGGCAGCCGACGGCCGGCAGAACGACACTGCCGAGCTGGATGGTCCGAAACCAGCGCAAGACCATGTCGGGCCCCCAGATCGTCACGCCAGACACCTCTCCTGCGAAAAGACTTCAATTCCTGTGTCGCTTTTAGAGCATGCGAGGTTCCGTGATGCAACCGGGGGAACGATCCATGCGCCGCACCGTTGAAAAGGTGAATGGCAATGGCAAGGAGACGCTTGATGACGGACGAAACGACCAACCACCGCGAGAACGGCCAGCGCAAGCTCGGCAATCCGGCAGAGGCTTCGGACCATCGCGAAGCCCGCGAACCCGGCGGTAATGCCGACCGGATGCACGAGACTACTGCCGGCGAGCCCGGCGGCAACGGCGGTGGAAGAGAACGGCTGGACGACAGGCTCGGCGCCGGCCCGGACGCGGCACGCCACGACGCCCTTCGCGAGGCAGGCCGCCTCGGTGCGCCGGATGCCTTTCTTGTCGAACAGGACATGGAAGACGCTGGGGAGCGTCAGGGTGACGACGGCCTGGATGGCCGACCGTCTCCGCTCGCCAATGCCGACAACCCGCAGCGCTGAGCGCGCAACCGGTCGGGCCGAAACGGAGCTGAAAGGATAATGGGATGGACTGGCAGAGCATGCTGTTCCAGGGTTGGCCTGGCATCATTCGCACACTTCTCGTCGGAACGCTTGCCTATGTGACGCTGGTTTTCTTCCTGCGCATTTCCGGCAAGCGCACCCTGTCCAAGCTCAATGCCTTTGACCTTGTCGTCACCGTCGCGCTCGGATCAACGCTCTCTGCGATCCTCTTGCAGGAATCGATTGCGCTTGCGGAAGGTGCCGCCGCCCTCGGACTGCTGATCCTGCTGCAATATCTCGTCACCTTTGCCTCGGTGCGCTCCGGCCGGCTCGCAAGGGCCGTCCGTTCCGAGCCAACGCTTCTTGCAAGGAGTGGCAGTTTCTGTGACGCCGCCATGATCAGCCAGCGCGTGACCGAGGATGAGGTCATGAGCGCCGTGCGCGCCAATGGCAGCGCGGAACTCAGTGGCGTTGCGGCCGTGATACTCGAAAGTGACGGCACGCTCAGCATCGTGAAGGGGTGAAATCCTGGCGGAGCGAAGGCACGCGCCGCGCGCATCAGTCCGCATCGTCTTTCTTGTCCGCCCTCTCGTTTGCCCGATGCAGTGATTGTGGACTGGGCACACCCTGCCACGGCCAGCGCCCCGAAATTTCCACCTCCAGGGAGAGGCTGAGGAAGGTGCGGATCACCACGATCACCGCCAGCACAAGCACCGAATCGAGGCTCGGCTCCACCGCAACCGTGTTGATGATGTCGCCGGCCACCATCAGCTCGAGGCCGAGCAGGATGGCCCGCCCCATGCCGGCCCGCAAGTTGCTATAGGCATCGAGCGTGCCGGGCGCCTTCAGATAGGCAATTCCAGCGATCGCGATCCCGATCACGATGACCGCCACGCCGACGGCTTCGATCGCGCGGGTGATCACATGCATGATGGTGACAAAGTCCATTGCGCCTCTTCCTCTTCAAAACTGGAACGTCCGGCACGGCATTCGGTTGCAGGTTCCGGTCCGCATGCCCGGCACCTTTCGGCCGCTCGCGCGTTGAATGCAAGAATACTGCCGACAATTCGAAAGGCCACCAGGCGACAGGGAGACCGACATGCAGAACTTCGATCTGAGCACCATGACCAAGGATGAGCTGGACCAGCTGATCGCCGACGCGACCAGCGAACGCGGGCGCCGCGAGGCCCCGGAGGAAGACACGACCGGCGCCGGCGGCGTGTCTGGACAGGACGTGAACGATCCTGATCATGGCGCCATCACCACGCCGACCCCGCATGCCGTTCGCGAACAGGGGCCGACCGGCCTCAAGCCGGGCGCACGCGTGGAAGGCACGACGGTGAAGGATGCCGATGAAGTCGACACGCCGTCTTCCGGCGGCATCGAGGATGCCGCACGCCGCGTCGTCTGACATCTCCTCTACCGATGCCGGCCCCAGGGGCCGTCCGGCCGCCATGCATCGAAACGGATGCATGGCGGCCTTTTTTTGATCTGGCAATCCGCAATGAGAGTGGCCGGGCATGCCCGTCTGGCCGACATGGTCAAGGGATGATTGCCAGACAGGTCGCGCCGGGATAGTGCTCGCCGGTGATCACCGCTCTTGCCACCTATCTCGCGCTTTTTCTCGCGGCCTTCCTGGCCGCGACCATCGTCCCGGCCCAGTCGGAAGCCGTGCTCGTCGGTCTGATCCTTGCCGACGACCGGCCGGTGCTTCCTTTGCTGCTTGTCGCGACGGCAGGCAATGTCCTGGGCTCCGTGGTCAACTGGCTGCTCGGCCGCTTCATCGAGCATTTCCGCGACCGCCCTTGGTTTCCGGTGTCCCGGCCAAGGCTCGCCCAAGCCGAGACCTGGTATCGCCGCTTCGGCATCTGGTCGCTGCTTTTGTCCTGGGTGCCGATCATCGGCGATCCGCTGACGGTCGTTGCCGGCATATTGCGCACGCCCTTCCTGATATTCCTCGCGCTCGTTACGCTCGCCAAGGCCGGGCGTTACATCGTGCTCGCGGCGGCTACATTGCAGGTTGCGGGATAATACAATCCTGGCCTGCGTATCTGCCGGATAGAATCCGCTAAAATTCTAATGGATGTGTTGACGGGATCATCAGGCGTGCCTGCGATGCTCCAAAATGACGTCCTGCTCTACAATGCTTGCCCGCCGAGTCCGGAGGAAAACCATGCAGATCTCCAATCTTGCCGCCCTGGCAACTCTCACCCTTGCACTGTCGACGGCACCCCTTGTGCCTTTCTCCGATAGTATCGGGGGCGCGACAACGGCCTTTGCCAAGGATAAGGGCGGTGGCGGAAATGGTGGTGGCAACGGCGGCGGGAACGGTGGTGGCAAGAGCGGCGACAGCGGCGCCGGCAAGGACCGTGGCTCCAATGGTCGAGAAGCCAAGTCTGCAGACCGCGGCCGCGCCAGTGCGGCTTCCAAAGACAAGGGCGTGAAGGGCAATTTTCTGACGGAGACTTTCGCTGCCATTACTGGAAAGGCACAGAAGCCTGGCAAGACGCAGCTATCCGAAAAGCGAGCTAAGGCTCCAAGCCGCAAATCGACCGTAGTTCAGCCGACCGAGCCCGTCACCACGCTCGCGTCTGTACCCAAGGTGAAGCCTGAAGTCCGACCCGCCAACGCCGACCTCGCCGGCCTGAATTCGCTCAACCGCAATTACCGCGCCTACCTGAACTCCGCAGACCCGCGCATGGCGGCGATCCGCGACTACGCGGTCGCTTATGCGACCTACGAGCTTGCAAGCGGCATCGACACGCTTCCCACGGATCAGACATTGGGAGACGACGCATTGCGCGCGGCGCTTGAGGCTGCAGCAAAGCCCGGCACGTCCATTGATGATAGCACGCTCGACTGGGCCAAGGATCTGCTCGGTGTCGGACCGGCGATTGGCAAGATCGATGAGATCAGGGAGGAACTCGCGGCTGCAGAGCCGGTCGAACCGCCCGTCGATCCCGTGACGGATCCAGTAACAGATCCGACGACAGAGGTAGTTGAAGAGCCGGCACCATCGGAACAACCTGTCGATGAAGCGACACTTCTGCCGCCTGACGCAACGGCGGCAGCTATAGCCACGCCATAAGGCAGATAAGATCCCGAGACGGTCAGCGGGAGGTCAGGCGGTGATCTTCACCCCGGCTGCCAGTGCTGCCGAAATCAGCGCCTTGCGGCCGTCTTCTTCCTTCGCCTTGCCCTGGGCCACGGCGCCGAGTACCAGCAGCGCCTTGTCCAGCGCCTCGCTCTCTTCCTCCGGCCAATCCTCGATCAGCGCCCAGGACGCGCCGAGCGAGCAGTCGACGACCACATCCTCGCCCTCTTCGCCGATCCCGTGCAGGATCACGGGTTTGCTCCAGGTCTGCGTCATGCTCTTGCGTCTTTCTCTCGTGCTCTACGGCGCATCGGCGCCTGTTCGTGGCAGCCTCTATAACGGCGAGATCCGCATTGCGCCATGGTCGGGGCGCCATTCGCAATGATCGGCAGATGGCGCTGCCATCGGATCTCAGTCCGCGTCCTCCACCAGGCCTGCCAGTGAGGAAAACACCAGGTCCGGCGGGTGATCCACGTACTCGTCCGGCGCGCCGGACCGGTTGATCCAGTGGCAGGCAAAGCCGAAGGCCTTGGCGCCGGCAATGTCCCAGCGGTTGGAGGACTGGAAGGCGATGTCGGGTGCGGCGATCCGGTAGGTGGAGGTGACCAGCGCATAGGCCGCCGGCGCTGTCTTGTAGATCTTCAGCGCATCCACCGAGAAAATGTTGTCGATCAGGCCGCCAATGCCGGCTGCGGCCACGGCCTCGTCGAGCATGCGGGGCGTGCCGTTGGAGAGGATCGCGATCTTCGCCCCTCGCTCACGAAGCGTGGTCAGGACACCGGGCACTTCAGGAAAGCAGTCGAGCCGCCTGTAGGCATCGAGGAGATCGTCCCTGAGACGACGATCCACCGCCGGATACCGGGCGAAACAGAAATCGAGCGCGTCTTGTGTGAGTGCGGAGAAATCCCGGTACTGCCCGATCAGACTTGTTACCCAGGTATATTCGAGCTGCTTCACCCGCCAGAGATCGGAAAAGGCTGCCGCATCCGGCCCGATCGCCGCCGCATGCCGGCGCACGGCGGCATGCACGTCGAACAGCGTGCCATAGGCGTCGAAGACATAGGCCTTGGGGCGGGCCTTGCTCACGCCGGCGTCGTTTGATGCGGTCACTGTCATGGATGCTCCTCCTTGCAGGAGGGTAGGGCGCCGGCCGAAGGTGATCAAGTCGCCCTGACTTGCCGGTTGGTCTCAGCTCCGCCGGGCCGCCAGGCGGCCCCGGTCATGCTCGACCATATCGAAGCCGCGTTGTGTCAACCGGAACTGGCGTTTCTGGAATTCGCCACGGATCTCGATCAGCCCCTGTTCCTCAGCCTCGCCCAGGGTCTTCAGGCTCGTGCCCTTCGGCGGTGTCTGCCAGTCCCGGCCTTGGGCCGCATGCAGCAATACCATGATCTTGATCATCGGGGTCTTTCTCCGGACAATGCCGATCTCAGCCTTGCCAGCCTCAGGCTCTGCCGCAGATCGGATGGCGCTGGCACAGTGGATGGCCACCGGCACGCCGAATATTGAACTGGATGCTGCTATGCCTGAGCTTTTGCCTAGCGTCGATCCAAAAATGGAAGATCAGGCACCGGCAAACGCCGGGAAAGCCAACCATAGCCTGTCGGGTTCCGGGTTGAGGCCCCCAGAGGGTTCTTCAGCGCCGCACTGATTCGCGACTGCCAGCCCGGCCCCTCCGCACGCAAGACGTCAATCACCGACCGACGGGCTGCGTCACTCGCCCAGATCCTGATCGATCTCAGTCAGCGCCCGGTCGACATGCCCCTCGAAGACCAGTGTCTCCTCCTCGGTGATGATCAGGATCTCCGGCGCGCCCCGCACCCGCACATGCTGCGATTGCGCCAGCCCCTCGTCGAGACCGCGGGTCAGAAGATCCATGAAGCGTGTGCCGGGTCCGGTGATCGCGATCGGCATGGTCTCCTCCGCGAGGCTCAGCATCCGCGCAAGTCCCTGGCCGAGCGCCAGACCCGCCTGGCGGAAGGCATATTCGGAGGCGCGATGCCCCTGACGGGCGCGACTGGCGATTTTTTCCATCTCCAGAAGCGGCACGAATTTCGCCGGGATCGTGTCCGGTGGCACTTCGAAGGCCATGCGCAGGATGCCGTAAAAGCCGGCCGAGGCCTCGATGCAGCCGATCGCGCCGCAGCGACAGAGCTTGCCGTCACTGGCATGCAGCATATGGCCGAAATTCGGGGCCCGGATCTCGAGATCGCCATGCTGGTCGCGATAGGCGATGCCGAGCCCGATCGAGTGGCCGAGCGACAGTGTGGCGAGCGAAGCGAGAGGCGTCCCGCGGGTCTTCTCCAGGCGCAGTGCCAGCGCATGGGTCACGAGCAGGCTCTCGTTGAAAAGCTGGATACGGCTGCCGCCGAACTCGGTGAGTGCCGTTTCGAAGTCGAGCTCTTCATAGCCGAAGACGGGCGACCAGAGCAGCTTTGCACCCTCGCGGTCGACCAGTCCCTTGCTGGAAATGGAGATCGTCGAGATGGCCGAAGAGGGCAGGCGCGAGCGCTGGATCAGCCGGGCGATCGCGGCGCGAAACCCCTCGAGAAAACGCCCCGGCGATTCCAGTCCCTGTTCACGGGCCTCCTCGATTCGGTCGATCATCGTGCCGCGATAATCGGCGAGTGAATATTGAACGGCATGCGAGGAAATGCGCACGGCGATCACATGGGCGGCGTCCCGTCGCCGGGCGAAAAGCGCGCGCGGTCGACCGCGCTGTCCGGCATTGGCGACCTCGCGCCGTTCCAGCAATCCGTTCTTTTCGAGATGGGTGGTAATGGCGGAAACCGTTGCCGACGAAAGCCCCGTCGCGGCCGAAAGATCGGTATGCGCAAGCGGCCCCTCGCGTCGGAGCACCTTCAGCACAAGCCCGTTGTTCTGGTGGCGCACGGCTTCCGTGCTCGCCCTCGGACTGGCTGTCATGATGGGCTTGCCGCGCGCTCTTGTCTGATCCACCGCATGCTCCTCCCAAGCATTTGGTCACTGTCTTTGCAAGCCTCCGCCAGGCCATGTTGACAGCGTGGGAATCTTCTGCCAGTTATTTTCTCGACTGTCGAGAAAAACCATTGGACGGGGGTCCATGGGGTAAGGGCAGTTTCGCAGCGGGTCGTAGGTTGGGAGGTCTTCCGACGGTCCGCTTTCACCTTGGGAGGTTTAAAATGAAATCCGTATTGAAGCTGATGGCAGCGACTGCCGTCATCGTGAGCCTGCATTCCGTTGCCAATGCAGAAGGCCTGACCGTAGGCGTCTCCTGGTCGAACTTCCAGGAAGAGCGTTGGAAGACGGATGAAGCCGCGATCAAGGCAGCGCTTGAAGCCGCCGGCAACAAGTACATCTCTGCCGACGCCCAGACGTCCGCCGCCAAGCAGCTGACCGATGTCGAAAGCCTGATCGCACAGGGCGCAAACGCTCTGATCGTTCTCGCCCAGGATTCGGAAGCCATCGGCCCGGCCATCGAAAAGGCCACCGCTGAAGGTATCCCGGTCGTCGGTTACGACCGCCTGATCGAGAACCCGGACGCCTACTACATCACCTTCGACAACAAGGAAGTGGGCCGCATGCAGGCTCGCGAAGTGTTCAAGGCGAAGCCGGAAGGCAATTACGTCTTCATCAAGGGCGCCTCGACCGACCCGAACTCCGACTTCCTCTATTCGGGCCAGATCGAAGTCCTGAAGGAAGCCATCGACTCCGGCAAGATCAAGAATGTCGGCGAAGCCTACACGGACGGCTGGAAGCCGGAAGCTGCTCAGAAGAACATGGAGCAGTTCCTGACCGCCAACAACAACGCGGTTGACGCCGTTGTTTCGTCCAACGACGGCATGGCCGGCGGTGTGGTTGCGGCTCTGGAAGCCCAGGGTCTCGCTGGCGCCGTACCGGTCTCCGGTCAGGACGGCGACAAGGCCGCTCTGAACCGCGTCGCACTCGGCACCCAGACCGTGTCTGTCTGGAAGGACAGCCGCGAACTCGGCAAGAAGGCTGCTGAAATCGCCAACGAACTTGCTGCCGGCAAGTCGATGGACGAAGTTGAAGGCACCGTGAAGTTCGCCGGCGGCCCGAAGGGCGTCGAAATGAACTCCTACTTCATCGCTCCGCTGCCGATCACCAAGGACAACCTCGCCACCGTCATCGACGCTGGCTGGATCTCCAAGGAAGAGGCCTGCCAGGGCGTTGCCGCCGGTTCTGTTGCAGCCTGCAACTGATCGACCGTGACTGACCACAGAGCTTGAGCCGGGACGCCGCAGCCATTGCGCTGCGGCGTTTCGACTGGTCGGACGCATCACGGCGAGGGCCGGCAACACGGCTTTAAGGGGCCGCCTGTCGCAGGCTTCACCACAGAATGAGATGTCCCGATCCGCAAGGCGGGTACGAATCCCGCAGGCCTGCGCAAGACGCGCGACCTTCGCAAGCCGACAAACGACTGGGGAGAATAATTCGTATGGCGGATAACAGCCTTGCCACACCCGCGCACGGAGCCCGGGCATCCAATGTTTCAGCGCTGAAGCGCTTCTTCCAGGCCACCGAGATCGACACGCGCCTGCTCGGCATGGTGATCGCGTTGGGGCTCATCTGGGTCGGCTTCGACATCCTGTCGAACGGCCTTTTCCTGACCTCGCGCAACCTGTGGAACCTCTCGGTTCAGGCCGCCTCGGTTTCGGTCATGGCAACGGGCATGGTGCTGGTCATCGTTACCCGCAACATCGACCTGTCCGTCGGCTCGATCCTCGGTTTTGTCGGCATGATCATGGCGGTGCTTCAGGCCCGCATCCTGCCGCCGATCATCGGCTTCGAACATCCGATGATGTGGATCATCGCCCTGTCGGCCGGCATTCTCGCCGGCGCCGCGATCGGCGCGCTGCATGGCGCCATCATTGCCTTCCTCGGCGTACCCGCCTTCATCGTCACGCTCGGCGGCCTGCTCGTCTGGCGCGGGGCTGCCTGGATGGTCACGTCAGGTGCAACGGTTGCCCCGATGGACACCACCTACCGCCTGATGGGCGGTGGTGCGGATGGTTCGATCGGCGTCACCGCAAGCTGGATCGTCGGCCTCGTCGCCTGCCTGCTGATCGTGCTGTCCATTCTCAACACCCGCCGGCAGCGTCGCCGCTTCGGTTTCCCTCTGCGCCCGGTCTGGGCGGAATATTTCCTCGCCATCTCCGGCTGCATTGCCGTGCTCGGCGCCGTCTGGGTGGCCAACAGCTACTACATGCCGGTCAATCTGGCCCGCAGATATGCCGAGGCCAATGGCATCGCCTGGCCCGAAGGTGGTCTGCAGATCGGCCTGGGCATTGCCGTGCCGGTCCTGATCGCCATCGGCATTGCCATGGTCATGGCCTTCATCACCAACCGCACGCGCTTCGGCCGCTACGTCTTCGCGATCGGTGGCAATCCGGAAGCCGCCGAACTCGCCGGCATCAAGGTCAAGTGGGTCATCGTCAAGATGTTCGCGCTGATGGGCGCCCTCTGCGCCATCGCCGCCGCCATCTCGACCGCCCGCCTCAATGCCGCGACCAATGCGCAGGGCACGCTCGACGAACTCTACACCATCGCGGCAGCCGTTATCGGCGGCACGTCGCTTGCCGGTGGCGTCGGCACCATCGCCGGCGCCATGCTTGGCGCCATCGTCATGCAATCACTGAATTCGGGCATGGTTCTGCTCGGTCTCGACACACCGCTCCAGAGCATCGTCATCGGTATCGTGCTCGTCGTTGCGGTCTGGCTCGACACCGTCTACCGCTCGCGTGCGAAGTAAGGGGAGCTGAACTCATGTCGGAAAAACGTACCCCCCTCGTGGAAATGCGTAACGTTTCCATCGCCTTCGGCGGCATCCATGCCGTTGATGACGCCTCCATCGACCTCTTCCCCGGCGAAGTCGTGGCCCTGCTCGGCCACAATGGTGCCGGCAAGTCGACCCTGATCAAGATACTCTCCGGCGCCTACAAGCGCGACAACGGCGATATCCTGGTCCGTGGCGATTTCGCCGACATCAACAATCCGCGCGACGCCAAGCGATACGGGATCGAGACGATCTACCAGACGCTTGCCGTCGCCGATAACGTCGATGCCGCCGCCAACCTCTATCTCGGCCGCGAGTTGCGCACCCCCTGGGGCACGCTTGATGACGTCGCGATGGAAGCGAAGGCCCGTGAAGTCATGGGGCGCTTGAACCCCAACTTCCAGCGCTTCAAGGAGCCGGTAAAGGCGCTTTCCGGTGGTCAGCGCCAGTCGGTGGCGATCGCGCGTGCGATCCTCTTCGATGCCCAGATCCTGATCATGGACGAACCGACGGCAGCACTGGGTCCGCAGGAAACCGCCCAGGTCGGTGACCTCATCACGCAGCTGAAGAAGGACGGCATCGGCATCTTCCTGATCAGCCACGACATCCACGATGTCTTCGACCTCGCAGACCGCGTCTTCGTCATGAAGAACGGTCGCGTTGTGGGCCATGCCCGCACCGAAGATGTCACCAAGGACGAAGTGCTCGGCATGATCATCCTCGGCAAGTGCCCTCCGGGAGCCGTGCCAGGACCGGGCGCCATGCAGACGGCGTGATGGTCGAAGCGAGATGAACGACAGGCGAGGGGGCGAAAGCCCCCTCGTTTGCGTTTGGGGCCCTGCAACGGCTCTGAGGTCAGGTTGCGCGTGACGCTGTTCACCGCCGTGATGCACGCCCCTTCGCGCGCCCATGGAACAATCCTCGCGCCTTGCGCCTTTCGCCATCATACGCCGCATCGGGGCCCGGCACGGGCCGCTCGCGGCCCGTCCTGATGCCCGGAGGCGCCTGATGTCCTACACCCGTTTCGCCGCTATGATCGCAACCTCCACTGTCGTGATGTTTGTGCTGATGTATCTCAACACCTATGCGCTGGATCATGTCACCTACAGCCAGACACGCACCTGGATGGCGCTGCTGATGGGCGCGGTCATGGCGATGGTCATGATGGGCTTCATGGCCTCTATGTATCCGAACGGCCGCACCAACGCCTTTATCATCGCCGCCAGCGTCGTCGTCTTCGCCGGCTCTCTCTGGCTGGTCCGCAGCCAGGAGACGGTCGGCGACGTCAGCTACATGAAGGCGATGATCCCGCATCACTCGATTGCCATCATGACCAGCGAACGCGCCCATATCCAGGATCCGCGCGTGCGCAAGCTGGCCGATGAAATCATTGAGGCACAGGTGCGGGAAATTGCGGAAATGAAGAGCCTGATCGCTGACCTTGAGGCCAATCCGCCACCGCAAGACGCTCCAGATCTCGCGCCGTCTGTCCCAGCCGTCCCGGAGCAGCCGTGAGCGAGCGTCCGATAACCTTCAGCCCGTTGTGATCAGCGCCCCGATCGTGCCACCGACAAGCAGCACGATCCCGATCAGAAACGTAAGCGCGGAACCCGGTCCACGCGTCTTTGCATCGGTATAATATTCTGCGGCATAAAGTGCCCGTGCCGCAGTCCAGCCGAGCCCAAGCAGCCCGGCCAGCATGTCGGAGACGTAAAAGCCGAAAATCCACAGCGAGGGCAGGAAGAGCACCATCTGCTCGACGGTGTTCTGCTGGACGCGAAAGACCCGCTCGAAATCGGTATTGCCCGTCGTCTTCGGCGCCTCGACGCCGAATTTCTTGCGGGCCTGTCCGACCTTCAGAAGGAACCAGCAATAGGTGAGGAGGGCGGCGAACGTGGCGAGGATGGTGAAGCGCATGATTGCCCCGGCTACAGGAATTCGGCGGTAACCATTGATTGGTAGGCGCCGTGTCATGATTAGGCAAGCAAGGAAGGTTACGGTTGCAGTGCGTTTGTGAAGAGCGGACCGCTTGTGAGAGCGGACCATTTCCGCCATCATCCCGGGCATTGCTTCAGAACCTGAAGCTGCCGCAATTGAGAAACGACGAAGAGACGAGATGAGTACCGAGCACTTCAAGTTTGGCCGCGCCTACGACCTTCCGGAACTGGTCGCCGACGGGATCATCCATGGCGTCGGGGTTGTCTTTGCGCTGGTCGGTGCCACAGCACTCATCTTCTACGCCACCGTCTATTCCGACTATGCCAATATTGCCGCGAGCTGGATCTACGGGCTTGGCCTGATCATCTCGCTCGGCGTTTCCTTCACCTATAATATGTGGCCGCATTCGCGCGTGAAGTGGATCCTGCGCCGCTTCGATCACTCGGCGATCTTCATCCTGATTGCCTCCACCTACACCCCCTTCCTCGTCCAGGGCGCCGACCGCCCGATGATCCTGGCGCTCCTGATCGGCATCTGGATCACGGCGTTTACCGGCATCTGGCTCAAATTCCGCTTCCCCGGCCGCTACGATCGCCTCGCCATCCTGCTTTATCTCGGCATGGGCTGGAGCGGCGCACTCGCCATGGGTCCGATCTCCGAGATCATCCCCGGTGTGACGCTGACCCTGATCATCGTCGGCGGCTGCATCTATTCCGCCGGCGTCGTCTTCCACGTCTGGGAACGCCTGCGCTTCCAGAACGCCATCTGGCACGCCTTCGTCGTCACCGCGGCAATCGTGCATTATTCGGCAGTGTTTACGGCGATCAGCCTGGGCTAGGCACGCTCATCGTTTTCCCGGTCGTCATGTCAGCCGTCATGTCAGGGCGCGTCCAGAGTGCCTTCCACGACCGGCGACAAGCCAGGTTTTCCCACTCTCGTGTCATCTCTGCATGCGCAGCGGATGCTCTCAACAGACCCGAGCCTGACGACAGCGTTCTCAGATCCCTGTCACCGAGTCCTGTTTTTCGATCTGCTTTGCCACTTGACTGGCGCCGAGGCGAAAGCCCGCCAGCGTCACCGGAAAACTGAGCGCCAGCGAAACACCCGCCAGCACCAGTGCCGCCGTGACAGGCGTCATGTCCATCTGGCCGGCAAGCATCTGCAGCTCTGCCCAGGAAAAACCGTTGACGAACACCACGCCAACAAGGATCAGCGAACCGAGCAGCACGGCGACGAGGCAGAGCAGCGCGGAAAGCCTGAGGCTCGATCCCCAGCTTGGTCGCGCCCTCAGTCTCTGTGCCACGAAGCTCCCGGCAGTCGAGCCGCCGGCCATCAGCACCGCCACATTGCCGGCCGACGACAGGCTGTCGCCCCAGCCATAGGCGTCAAGCACCAGAACCAGCAGATAAACGAGGATTTGCGCGCCGATCAGGACGAGAACATAGCGGGTGAGGAGGCCGGGAAGAAGAGAGGTCATGGCGCGAGATTTCCTGCGGTGATGGTCTTGCCTTTGCGCCCTTGATGCCCGATGTCTCGCCTCGGCGAAGTATCAGCCGTCACATCATCGTCTCGCGCGGCGCATAGTCCGCTGCAAACTGCAAAAGTCCCGAACATGACCCTGCTCCCCATTCTCCGCGAGGCGACCGAAGCCGATCTGCCCGCGATCCTCGCCATCTACAATCACGCGGTAGCCGAAACCACTGCGATCTGGAACGAGACCCTGGTCGATCTCGACAACCGTCGCGCCTGGTTCGAACTGCGCCGAACGCGCGGTTTCCCGATCCTGGTCGCGGAAATCGACGGTCGCATCGCCGGCTATGCCTCCTACGGCGACTGGCGGCCCTTTGACGGCTTCCGCCAGTCGGTCGAACATTCGGTGTATGTCGAGAAGGACCATTATGGACGCGGCCTCGGCAAGGCACTGATGGCGGCCCTGATCGAACGTGCGACACAGGGTGGCATCCACGTCATGGTCGCCGCCATCGAGGCCGGCAATACCGGCTCCATCGCCCTCCACAAAAGCCTCGGCTTCCGCCTCGTCGGCACCCACCACGAGGTTGGCCAGAAATTCGGCCGCTGGCTGGATCTGACGATGATGGAGCTGAAGCTGGGGGCGTGACGCCTGTTCCCCTCGCGGGCCGCCACCTCCCCTGCGAGGAGGTGGCTGCGATGTGCGGGTGAAACGTTTTGCCTTAGAGCAGCGCCAGCAAGGCCTTTGCCGCGTCTTCCGACGATGCCGGGTTCTGGCCGGTGACCAGCTTGCCGTCGGTCACCACATGCACGCTCCAGTCGGCGCCCTTTTCGTAAAGCCCGCCGCGTTCCTGCAGCATGTCCTCGACCAGGAAGGGCACGACATCCGTCAGGCCGACTGCCTCTTCTTCCGAATTGGTGAAGCCGGTCACCTTGCGGCCGGAAACGAGCGGCTTGCCGTCCTTGCCCTTCACATGGCGCAGAACGGCCGGCGCATGGCAGACCGTGGCGACCGGCCGGTCCTTGGCCGCGAAGGCCTCGATCAGGGCGATGCTGTCCTTGTCTTCCGCCAGATCCCAGAGCGGCCCGTGGCCACCGGGATAGAAGACGGCGTCGAAATCGGCGGGATCGATGTGCGAGAGCGGCGTGGTCGAGGCAAGCAGCTGCTGTGCCGTCTGGTCCGACTTGAACCGGCCGGTCGCCTCTGTCTGCGCATCCGGCTCGTCGCTCTTCGGATCGAGCGGCGGCTGGCCACCCTTTGGCGAAGCGAGCGTGACATCAGCGCCTGCGTCCTTCAGGACGTAATAGGGAGCTGCAAATTCCTCCAGCCAGAAGCCGGTTTTCTTGCCGGTATCGCCAAGCTGGTCGTGGGAGGTAAGAACCATCAGGATTTTCATAGCTGTCATTCCTTGTCGTTTGAAATTCTCGGGGAAACCAAGTGTGGGCCATGTTGCGACCACGCCCCATCCTGAGGCGTCGTCGCCAGGCGAGTGGCTCGAAGCCTCAGCCTCGCGCCAGATCAGTCGTCAGGCCCGACGCGGATGACCCGCTTGCCGAAAGCCTCGCCGCGCAGCAGTCCGATGAAGGCGCGCGGTGCCTCTTCCAGCCCGTCGATCATCTCTTCGCGATACTGGATCTTGCCGGCTTCCACCCAGCCGCCCATCTCCTTGGCGAAATCGGGATAGAGATGGCCGAAATCGTCGAAGACGATGAAGCCGCGCACGGTGATACGCTTCTTGAGGAACATGCCCATCAGCCAACCGAGCCGGTCCGGGCCTTCAGGCAGGCCGGTCGCGTTGTACTGCGCAATCAGTCCACAAAGGGGAATGCGCGCGCCGGTGTTGAGAAGCGGGGCGACCGCGTCGAACACGGCACCGCCGACATTCTCGAAATAGATGTCGATACCCTTGGGCGTCGCGCGTTTGAGGTCTTCGGCGAAGCCGTCGGCCTTGTAGTCAATGCAGGCGTCGAAACCGAGCGTGTCGACCGCATGGGCGCATTTCTCGCGCCCGCCGGCAATGCCCACGACCCTGAGACCGAGGATCTTGCCGATCTGGCCGACGGTCGCGCCCACGGGACCCGTTGCGCCGGCGACCACAAGCGTCTCGCCGGCCTTCGGTTTGCCGATCTCGTTCAGGCCCGACCAGGCAGTAAAGCCCGGCATGCCGGTCACCCCGAGCGCCCAGGACGGATGGCTTGGATTGGCGCCGAGCGAGGTGATGCCCTTGCCGTCCGACAGCGCATAATCCTGCCAGCCGGTAAAGCCGACCACCCAGTCGCCTTTGCTGAAGCCGTCGAGCTTTGAGTCCACCACACGCGAAACAGTGCCGCCGACCATGGTCTGGCCGATCTCGACGGGTGCGGCATAGGACGGCGCATCGCTCATGCGCCCGCGCATATAGGGATCCAGCGAGAGGAAGACCGTGCGCAACAGCATCTGCCCCTCGGACGGCTCGGGAAGCGCCCCGGTCTCCAGCCGCAGCGTCCGTTCGTCGGGCTCGCCCCGGGGGCGCTCGGCCAGCACGAAGCGGCGATTGGTCGTGGTCGATTGCGGCATGGAAATGTCTCCTGAAATTGTCGGCTGTCGTCTGCAGCGTGCAAGCCGCCCATAAGGGCGGCCCTTGACGTTCGGGCCGCCTCGCTGGCGCGGCGGATGCCGGGCAACGGCACGCATACCGGTTGCTCTGTCCCGATACGCCCATTCCCCGACAACTGATCAAGCCGCCAGAAGTTCCATCGGGGAATTGGCATATGACGATTCGATCAGCGCACGGCGCTGCGCGGGGATCGTCTCCCCCTTGAGGGAGGGAAGGGCCGGCGTGCGCCGCGATCCCCATGCGCTCCGTTACCGGATCGTCGCATGCACCATCTCGCCCCGGATGGTGATATCAGGTCTTGCGCCCGGCGTGTTGGGCAACGCGCTATCGACATAGGATGCGACGGCCTCGACGGCGTAAGAGATCGTCGTCGGCACGAGAAACCGCAGCGTCGCATCGAGCATCTTGCCGGACAGGAGCACCATCTCGTCCTGCACTACCCGGTCGAAGGTCAGCTTTGCCCGCAACGCCGCACCCTCGACTGCGACCTGCGTCGCATGGCCGGCAAGGGCAAAGTCGCCCGCATCGCTTCGAACGTCGACCTGAGAGAAGTCGCCGTCGAGCCGCATGCGCGCTGCGTTCTGGGTGATCGAGACTGACGCGTCCGGCGCAAGCGTCGCTTCAAGTGTCAGCGTGCAATCGTCCCAGTCGTTCCAGCCGAAGAAACCACTCCTGTCGCCCATGTCGACCGTCAGCCTATCGCCGTCCCGCGTCATCCGGGCCCGTCCGGCACAATCCCCGGCAAACCAGCCCGAGCGCCAGATCGCGCCCCAGCCGCGGCGCGTTCCGGATAGCGTGGCCTGACGCGCGCCGTCGCCCCGGGTCGAAATCGTGATGTCGCTGGCCGCCCCCGTCACCGAAAGCTGCGTCACGCCGGAAAGATCGACCGGGCCGGAGATCGCGTCGCTCGCCCGGATCATCTGCACGCCGCCGTCGAGGATTGCGAGCCCGACGAGACCGCCGAGAATGGAGAGAAAGATCGTTCTTTTGCGCATGGTGAAGTGACCTCTTGGCTTGGCCGTGCCGCATGTCGGCTGGCCGGTTTCGATGCCTCCATCTGCAACTCCGAGCGCCGCATCTGCGACCTCGATCACGATCCGGGTCGACCGCGATCGCGCTTTGGGTCATGGTCGCGGCATCACCCTTAAGTCTCCAGCCATCGAAACCGGTCGCATGCTTTTCGTCCCGCTCTCCTTCCTCGTCGCCCTGTTCCTCGCCATCTTCCTCGTGCGCCTGCTGCGCGATGGTCGCGAGGCCTGGGGCACGCATGGCCTCTTCCTCGCGCTGATCGTCATGTATATCGTACAGAGCCTGCTCGTCGGGCTGCGCTGGGGTTACGGCATGACGCAGGTCCTCGGCGTCCTGCCGGTGATGGCGAGCCTCATTCCGGCGCTCTCCTTTCTCGCCTTCCGCGATCTCGCCCGCGAGCGGCAGGGTATTGAACGCACCGACTGGCCGCATCTCCTCCCGACAGGCCTGATTGTCGCGATCCTGCTGACGGCACGCCTGCCGGTCGGGCTCGGTGTTCCACAGGGTCTGCGCATTCCCGTCGATCTCGTCCTGATCGCCACCTTTCTGAGTTATGGCCTGGCGCTGCTCTGGCTCGCCCGCTTCGGCCCCGACGGCCTCGTTGCCGCCCGCCTCGACGGGGCCTTGCGCTCCTATCGCGCACTTCAGCTGACAGGCCTTGCCCTCATCGCCTCGGCCCTCACCGATGTCGCGATCAGCCTCGACATGGTCTGGTCCGGTGGCCGCTATTCGCCAATGGTCGTCTCCGCCGCAACCACCCTCATCCTGCTTCTGCTCGGCATTGGCGCCGTCACTGCCGGCCAGGAGGAAACGGGAGAGGGAGAGGGAGAGGGAGAGGACAGCGATTTGCCGGACCGGCCGGCATTCGGTTCGGATCCGGTCATGTCGGCATCCAGCATGTCATCGGGCGACCGCGCCAAGGCCGCCGCCTTACCCTCTGCCCTGGCAACGAGAGCCGCAACCGAAGACCATCAGCGCCTCGCCGCGGATCTCGACCGTCTGATGACGGAAAAGCGCCTCTGGGCAAATCCGGACCTCAACCTTGCCCGTCTCGCCCGCCGGCTTGGCACCCCCGCCCGCGCAGTGTCGGAAGCCGTCAACCGCGTCCACGGCATCAGCGTCTCGCATTACGTCAACAACCACCGCATTGCCGAGGCCTGCCGGCTGCTGACCGACACCGACATGCCAATCACCCGGATCCTCTTCGAGGCCGGCTTCATGACCAAATCCAATTTCAACCGTGAATTCTTGCGCGTGACGGGAGAAAGCCCCACCGACTGGCGCCGGCGGTTATGCCTTCTCCCCGGTGCGGAGACGGTGGCACGC
Source organism: Peteryoungia algae (assembly GCF_030369675.1). Lineage (NCBI taxonomy): Bacteria > Pseudomonadati > Pseudomonadota > Alphaproteobacteria > Hyphomicrobiales > Rhizobiaceae > Peteryoungia > Peteryoungia algae. Next base: position 151,112 of record NZ_CP128477.1, read on the forward strand.
AGCGCCGTTTGAGGGGGAGCGACGCGCCCAGACGTCGAGACCTGTACGCGCTGTCAGCCGCCCCCTCACTCTGGCTCCCCGGCACGGCTGAACCTTGGCGATTGCCTCCGCTACGCCTGCGCCTCTGCCTGAGGCGCGACGGTTGCCTGCAGGAGCCGCCTCCATCCCCCGAAAGGGCAGGGCAAGAACCTCACCGCGAATAGGCCGTGATCACTTCGAGGAACGCATCGCCATACCGTTCCAGCTTCGACTGCCCGATGCCGGAAATGCCGAGCATTTCGTCCTCGTCCATCGGCCGCTCGGTCGCGAGCGCAATCAGCGTCGTGTCGGGAAAGACCACATAGGGCGGCACGGCCTGTTCGCGGGCAAGCTCCATGCGCCTGGCCCTCAGGGCCTCGAACAATTCCTGATCCGCCTGGTCGAGGCCCGCCTTGGCCTGGGCAGAGCGCGAGGATTGACCACGCGCCGCCTTGCCCGAGGTCGGCCGGTCCTTGCGGAAGCGCACCTCGACCTCGCGCTTGAACACGTCCCGCGCCGTCTCCTCGAGCTTCAACGCCCCGAACGCCGTGTGGTCGACCCTGATGTAGCCGGCCGCCAGCAGCTGGCGGAACACCGATTGCCAGGTTTTCGACGGCAAGTCCTTGCCCGCCCCGAAGACTGGCATGTCGCAGTGGCCGAAGCGTGTCGTCTTGTCGTTCTCGGTGCCCACGAGCACGTCGATCAGATGCCCGGTGCCGAAGCGCTCGCCGGTGCGATAGATCGCAGCCAGCGCCTTGATCGCAGCCTCCAGCCCGTCCCAGGTCTCGACGGGTTTCAAACAGGTATCGCAGTTTCCGCAGCCCCCCGCGTGGCGCTCGCCGAAATGCTTGAGGATCGCCTGGCGTCGGCAGCCCGGCGTCTCGCAGATGGCGAGCAGCGCATTGAGCTTGGCCCGTTCCACCCGCTTGATCTCGTCAGCCGCCTGACCTTCGTCGATCATGCGCCCGCGCTGGATGACATCGGCCATGCCATAGGCCATCCACACATCCGATGGCAGCCCGTCGCGCCCCGCACGCCCGGTCTCCTGATAATAGGCCTCGACGGAACCCGGCAGATCGAGATGCGCGACATAGCGCACATTGGGTTTGTCGATGCCCATGCCGAAGGCGACGGTGGCGACGAGGCAGAGTTCTTCTTCCTTCAGGAAGGCATCCTGATTGGCGTCGCGCAGCGCCCGGTCCATGCCGGCGTGATAGGGCAGCGCCCGGATTCCCTGATCGTCGAGCCAGGTCGCGATCTCCTCCACCTTGGCGCGGGAGAGACAATAGACGATGCCGCTCGATCCCTTGTGGCGCGACAGAAACCTCAGCAGCTGCTGGCGCGGCTGATCGCGCTCGACGATCTCATAGGCAATGTTCGGCCGGTCGAAGGAGGTGGTGAAGACTTCCGCATCGTGCAGGCCCAGCCGCTCGATGATGTCTTCGCGTGTGTGGGGATCGGCCGTGGCGGTGAGTGCCATGCGCGGCACGCCGGGATAGAGGTCGGTCAGCTTGCCGAGTTCGCGATATTCCGGCCGGAAATCATGCCCCCATTGCGAGACGCAATGCGCCTCGTCGATGGCAAACAGCGCAATTTCCACGCCTTGCATCATCTCGCGGAAGCCCGGCGTGACGGTCCGTTCCGGCGTCACATAGAGAAAGTCGAGCGCGCCGCGATCGAGCGCCCGGCGGATCTCTACATATTCCTCGCGGGAAAGCGTCGAATTGAGCGCCGCGGCCCGGACGCCAAGCCCCTTCAGCGCCTGCACCTGGTCGCGCATCAGGGCGATCAGCGGCGAGACGACCACACCGACGCCCGGCCGGCAAAGCGCCGGCACCTGGAAACACAGGGATTTGCCCGCTCCGGTCGGAAACAGCACCACGGCGTCCCCACCGGAAACGACATGGGACACCACCTCCGCCTGCCGCCCGCGAAAGGCCGGATAGCCATAAACGCGTTTCAGCACGGACAGCGGCGTTTCCGGCTCAGGGGCGGAAAACAGCGGATCGGTAAGAGAGTGAGTCGGCATGGCGCCAGATGTAGCCGACGGGGGAGGGGATGACCACCGCTCGGCAAGGTTTCCCGGTGGAGAAGGCTCCGGCTCCGTCTCGCCAGACCGCATCCTGCTGCTCTTGGGCATCTGGACCCGCGTTTCGCCAAGGGCGCTGGCAGCGTTCCACGCGGAGTGAGGGAGCCTCCACCTCCTCTTCAATCGAGGAGGTGGCAGCAAACCGCCGGGTGCGGGGGGGCAGGCTTCATTGTGCCCGGATCTCACACCGCCCCGGAGGTTCGCGTCGCCCCTTCCTGAGAGGAAGAGGTTCGTTCGCTCAGTCGATCGGCGTGAACACCATCGAATGGCCGTTGATGCAGTAGCGCAGGCCGGTCGGTTTCGGGCCGTCGGGAAAGACATGACCCAGATGGCCGCCGCAATTGGCGCAGCGGATTTCCGTGCGCACCATGCCGAAGGCCGTGTCGCGGTGTTCGGTCACGGCATCAGGCTTCACCGGCTCGAAATAGCTCGGCCAGCCGCAGCCGGCGTCGAACTTCGTATCGGAGACGAAGAGTGGTTCGTCGCAGGCGGCACAGTGATAGAGACCCTTCTGGAAATTGTCCCAGTAGGGTCCGGAAAAGGCGCGCTCCGTGCCGTGTTCGCGCAGGATCCGGTATTGCTCCGGCGTCAGTTGTTCGCGCCATTCGGCGTCGGACTTGACGATCTTCGGGGCAGGGGTGGAAGCGGTCATGATCTACTCCTTGGCAAGGACCGGGCGTCTAGCGAGCGGCGTGGCAAGCATGGCCCGGCTGGGTTGCACTATAGATAGGGTGCGGGATGTCGACCGGCAATCGCCCCTCGCATGGCTTTGGTCGCCGAAAGCAGCCTGCGCTTTCACGTCAAACTGATAGACATGCACTGTTTTTGACCGAAACCTGGGTTGACGCGTCCGTGAACCGATAAGGTTCCGTTTTTGCTTGAGACGAAGGATGGCTTGTCCTAACACACTCGCACCTTGTATCGACTGATGATCGAGACCCGATCCGATACCCACGGGGAGATGGAATGCCTGAGATGACGAGCGACCTGACCTGGGTCGCCATGCTGTTGCCCTTCGCCGCCGCTCTTCTGGCGCCATGGCTCACGGGCCGCCTGGGGGCGAATGCCGCCTGGTTGCTGGCTCTGGCACCGGCGCTCGCCTTTGCCCATTTCGCAGGCTTCCTGCCCGAGATTGCAGCCGGCGAACGGGTGACCGGCGGTTTCGCCTGGGTCCCCAGCCTCAATCTCTCCTTTTCCTGGTTTCTCGACGGCCTGTCGCTCACCTTCGCACTGCTGATCACCGGCATCGGCGTGCTGATCGTGCTGTATGCCGGCGGCTACATGAAGGGCCATCCGCAGCAGGGCCGCTTCATCGGCTTCATCCTGCTTTTCATGGGCGCCATGCTCGGGCTCGTCGTCTCCGACAGCTTCCTCATGCTCTTCGTCTTCTGGGAGCTCACCTCGATCACGTCCTTCCTGCTGATCGGCTTCGACCACACGCGGGAGGCCTCGCGTCGGGCCGCCCTGCAGGCGCTGGTCGTCACCGGTGGCGGTGGTCTCATCCTGCTTGCCGGCATGATCTTCATCTGGAACATCACCGGCGTCAGCCAGCTCTCGCTGCTGCTCTCGACCGGCGACACCTTGCGCGAAAGCCCCTTCTATCTCGCAGCCCTTCTCCTGGTGCTCGGCGGGGCCTTCACCAAGTCGGCCCAGTTCCCCTTCCACTTCTGGCTGCCCAACGCCATGGAAGCGCCGACCCCGGTCTCGGCCTATCTGCACTCGGCGACCATGGTGAAGGCCGGCGTCTATCTCCTGATGCGTCTCAACCCGGTCATGGGCGAAACGCCCGCCTGGGAAATCCTGTTGCCCTTCTTCGGCGGGCTCACCCTGCTGGTCGGCTCGGTTCTGGCCGTGCGCCAGACCGATCTGAAGCTGATGCTGGCCTATACGACGGTGGCCTCGCTCGGCCTGCTGGTCATGCTGACCGGCTTCGGTACCGAACACGCGGTCGAGGCCGCGGTGCTCTATCTGGTTGCCCATTCGCTGTTCAAGGGCGCGCTCTTCATGGTCGCCGGCGCAATCGACCATGAGGCCGGCACGCGCGACATCACCCGCCTCGGCGGCTTGCGCAAGCTGATGCCGATCACCTTTGCCGCCGCCATTCTCGCCGGCGTCTCCATGGCCGGCCTGCCGCCGCTCTTCGGCTTCCTCGCCAAGGAAGAGATCTATTACGCGCTCGCCGGCGCAAGCCCGCGCGCCATTCTCTTCACCGCAGTCGCCGTGATCGGCAATGCCCTGATGTTCGTCATCGCCTTTGCTGTCGGCCTGAAACCCTTCATCGGCCGGGAAGGTGACACGCCGAAACACGCCCATGAGGGGCCTGTCCTGCTCTGGCTCGGACCGCTGACGCTCGCCGTCCTGTCGCTCGCAGGCGCACTTTTCTCCGGCCTTGCGCACCGCTTCATCTCCTCGCCCATGGCAAGCGCCGTGGATGGCGAGGCGCAGGCCGTCACAATCGGCCTCATACCCTCCATCGGTGCGGCTCTGGCGCTCTCGGTGCTGACCGTCGTCCTCGGCGTCGTCCTTTATCTCGGCCTCGACCGCCTCCGCGCCACGGTCGATCGCCTCGTCACCGGCCTCGGCGTGAGCCCGGACCGCGGCTTCGACCATTTCATCAGCGGTCTCGTGCGGCTGTCCACCGGGATCACCCGTTTCGTCCAGAACGGCCGCCTTGAAACCTACATCACGCTCACCTTCGTCTTCGTCGCGATCGTGCTTCTGGTCACGCCCGTCGTCTATGGCGAGCTGCCGACGGGTCTCAGCCTGCCATCGGAATTCGACTTCCACCAAATGGCGATCCTTGCCATTGCCGTCATCGGTGTCATTGCCGTGCTTTCGGCCCAGGACCGCCTGACCGCGATCGTCTGCCTCGGCATCCAGGGCTTCGCCGTCGCCGTCATCTTCCTGCTCTATGGTGCGCCGGATCTCTCCTTCACCCAGTTCATGGTCGAGACGCTTTCGGTCGTCATCCTGGCGCTGGTCATGACGCGGCTCAGGCTCTCGCCCTCGGATCACCGCCCGATCACTGCCCGTCTGCTCGACGGCTCGCTTGCCATTGCCTGTGGCCTCGGCTTCGGCCTGATGCTCGCCGCCTCGACCGCCGGCCCCTTCGATGCCTCGCTCTCGGCCTTCTTCGCCGAGCATTCCAAGATCATCGCCCACGGCGCCAATGTGGTGAATGTCATCATCGTCGACTTCCGCGGTGTCGATACGCTGGGTGAGATCGGCGTCGTCATGATCACCGGCCTCTCCATCCTGGCGCTGATCCGCATTCGGGTCGGTGCGCCGATCATTCCGACACCGGCTCCCTCCGAGGTCGCGCCCGCGCCGGCGCCGCCCCCTGCATCGTCCAAGACAAAAGGTGCAAAACGCCGATGAACACCCTGATCTTCCGCACCTTTGCGCCGTTCCTGACCGTGCTGATGCTGGTCTTCTCGATCTTCGTGCTGTTGCGCGGCCACAATGAACCGGGAGGCGGCTTCATCGGCGGCCTGATCGGGGCCGCCGCCTTCGCCATGTATGGCATCGCCTTCGGCGTCCAGGCCGTGCGCCGCGCCATGGTCTTTCATCCGATGTCGGTGGCGGGCTGCGGCCTTCTGGTCTCGACCTTGTCGGGCGTGATATCGGCCCCCCTCGGCTATCCCTTCATGACCGGCGTCTGGGTCTATCCAAGCCTTGGCGGCGTCGAAGTTCCGCTCGCGACCGTGATCTCCTTCGACATCGGCGTCTATCTCGTGGTTGTCGGCACATTCGCCTCGATCGCGCTTGCACTCGAAGAAAGGGATGACGGCTGATGGAAGTCATCTTCGCTCTCGTCGTCGGCATTTTCTTCGCTGCCGCCGTTTATCTCATGCTGTCGAAGAAGGTCATCCGCATCCTCTTGGGCGTCGTGCTGCTCGGCAATGCCGTCAACATGCTGCTCTTCACCGCTGGCCGCCTGACGCCCGCCATCCCGCCGATCATTCCCGGCGGCGTGGACGTGCTTCCGCCAGGCACGGCCAATCCGCTGCCGCAGGCCCTCATCCTGACGGCGATTGTCATCTCCTTCTCCTTCTTCTGCTTCCTGCTGGTGCTGACCTACCGCGCCTACCAGGACCTCGGCACCGACGACACGGATGAGATGCGCGTCGCCGAGCCGAAGGACGAGCCGCTGCCGCCGAGCGGCTACTGAGCAGGAGACACGAGGACCTTATGGCTGCCCCCACAACGACACCTGCCGACTACGCCGCCGCCTATGTGATGGAGCCGATGACGGCTGCCCACTGGCTCGCGGTCACACCCATGGCGCTCTGCATCGCCTTCGGCGCGATCCTGATGATGATCCGCCACCGCACCCACTGGCATCCGCACGTGGCGCTGACGGGACTGGCGCTGCTTGTGCTCAATGACGTCATGCTCCTGATGAAGGTCGTGGCCGACGGACCCTTGACCATGATGATGGGCCGCTGGCTGCCGCCCTTCGGCATCGCCATCACCGTCGATCTGACCGGCGCATTGCTCGCCCTGGCCGCAGCCATCGTCGCCCTGTGCGGTGCGCTCTATGCCCATGTCGAGATCAACAACAGCGGTCGCCGCTACGGCTTCTATCCGTTGCTGATGCTGCTGATGGCGGGCGTCTCCGGTGCCTTCCTGACCGGCGATATCTTCAACCTCTATGTCTGGTTCGAGGTCCTGCTGATCTCCTCCTTCGGTCTCTTGATCCTCGGCTCCGAGCGCGAGCAGATCGATGGTGCGCTGAAATATGCGGTTCTGAACCTGATGGCGACGACACTCTTCCTCATCGGCGTTGCCTATCTCTACGGCATCTTCGGCACGCTCAACATGGCCGACATTGCGATGAAGGTGCCGAATTATGCCGGCACAGCACCGCTGATGACGCTGTCGGCGCTCTTTGTCCTCGCCTTCGCGATGAAGGCGGCGGCCTTCCCGGTTAATTTCTGGCTGCCGGCCTCCTACCATACCCCGCGCGTCGTGGTGTCGGCGCTCTTTGCTGGCCTGCTCACCAAGGTCGGTGTCTATGCGCTGTTGCGTGTCATGGTCATGCTCTTTCCCGTCGAGCGCGAGGCCTTGAGCCTCGTCATCGCCATCGTCGCGGCCCTCACCATGGTCCTCGGCGCCATGGGCGCGCTTGCCCAGAACGACATCCGTCGTTTCCTCGGCTTCGTCGTCATCGCCGGGATCGGCAACATGATGGCGGGTATCGCGATCGGCAGCAATCTCGCCGTCGGGGCTGCGATCTTCTACGCGCTGCATTCGATCCTGCTGATGACTGCACTCTATCTCGTTGCCGGCGAGATCGCCCGGATCGGCGGCCACTATCGCCTCGACCGTGTCGCCGGTCTCTGGGCCGTCGCCCCGCTCTTCGGCGCCTTGACGCTGGCGCTCTTCTTCGCCGCAAGCGGCCTGCCGCCGTTTTCCGGTTTCTGGCCGAAGGCACTTCTGGTCAAGGCCTCGATCGACATCGGCGCCTGGTGGCTTGCAGCCTCCGTGCTTTTCTCGGGCTTCCTGACCACGATCGCCTTCGGGCGTGTCTTCCTCTTCTCCTTCTGGCGCCCTGTCGCCGTGGCGGGAGAGCCGGAACTGACGGCCGCACCCGCCATCCAGGTGGGCGCACAGCGCTGGCGCATGGCGCCGATCATCATCCTCACCGGCTTCGTCGTCTGGTTCGGCCTGTTCCCCGACAGCCTGATCGTCATCAGCCAGGATGCAGCCTCCGGCCTGCTCGACCCGACGAGCTATATTCGCTCCGTCTTCCCTGAAGGAGGTGCTCGATGAGCCTTTATGCGATCAGTATCCTGATGGCGGTGATCTGGGCCACCGTATCGGGAAGCTTCACGCTCCTGAACTTCCTCTTCGGCTTCGTTCTCTCGATCCTCACGCTCTATCTCCTGCGCGAGCGCTTCGTCGGGCCCGATTATACCAGCCGCTCACGCCGCATCCTGTCGCTCGTCATGCTCTTCCTGGTCGAACTGGCAAAGTCCGCCTGGCGCGTGGCGACGCTTGTCCTGCAGCCGAAGATGGATCTGAAGCCCGGCATCTTTGCCTATCCGCTGTCGGTCAAAAGCGACTGGGAGATTTCGCTGCTTGCCAATCTCATCACGCTGACGCCGGGTACGCTGTCGGTCGATGTCTCCGAGGATCGCCAGACCCTCTATGTGCATGCGCTCGATTGCTCGGATGTCGAAGCGGCCCGCCGTGACATTGCCGAAGGCTTCGAGAAGAAGATCATGGAGGCCTTTGCCTGATGACCCCCGAACTGATCGTCGAATACGCATCGATCGTGGCCATCGCCATCCTCGTCGTCGCGCTGCTGCTCACCGTCTATCGCGCCGTCGTCGGCCCGACCTTGCCGGATCGCATCGTCGCGCTCGACATGCTGGTCGGCATCGTCATCGGTTTCATCGCCGTCATCGCTCTCAGAACCGGCTATACGCTGTACATCGACATCGCCATCGCGCTCGGCCTCGTCGGCTTCCTGGCAACCGTTGCCTTTGCCCGCTTCGTGCTCGCCCGCGGCTGTGTCGGGGAGGGGGAAGAGATCGAGCCCGGTCCAGCACCTGGCCCGGCGCCGCCCAAACCGGTGGCCACATCTGCAGCCGGGGCCGCTGCGCCGAAGACGGCCAAACCCCGCAAGACCAGCAAGCCGGCCGCACCGTCCGGCAAGGAGGCCAAATGATATCGCTCCTCGCAACGCTCGCAGTTGCCTTCTTGATGATCGCCGGGGCGCTGTTCTCCCTGCTCGCTGCGATCGGTCTCAACCGCCTGCCGGATTTCTACACCCGCATGCATGCGGCCTCGAAGGCCGGTACGGTGGGCTCGGGCTTGCTTCTGCTCGCCGTCGGTCTGCATGCCGCCGATGGCGCGACCTTTGGGCGATCCCTTGCGGGTATCGTCTTCTTCATCCTGACGGCCCCGATTTCCGCCCATCTTCTCGCCCGGGCGGCCCACAAGGTCGGCTACAAGCTGTCATCCGTATCGGTACGTGACGATATGGTTGGCTAATCGAACTTTTGGTATTGCTGGTTGAGTTGGGATTTCTATTGAAATCCCTGCGTTCGATTGTGACGCGATTGAGCAAATCGCCAATAAATAAGTTTTATACCTGTCATATCTAGTAGAAATATCTTGTGGACATTTGCAGCCGGAGTGCTAATTCACAATCAAGAGCGCTGATATGTTGCGTTCGCGGTCTGTAAGCGAAGTTGAGTTCCGGGTATTGGCATTTGCACAGGCCTTATCTTCGTCAAAGTCGGCGTTGCACAGGGTCGGGCGGTTTTGGGGACCGTTTCGGCAAATTTGGTGATCTTTGTCGGGTGTTTTCATCTTCCGTGTCCACTGTCGTCGGCCGGAAGCGCTATAAACTATTGTCTGCGGGGATGGGGCATCCGCGCAGAAATTGAACAGGAGATGTGAATGAGTGAAGTCCAACAGGGTCCCAGCCAGCAATTGCTGGTGGAGCTGACAGCCGACATCGTTTCGGCCTATGTCAGCAACCACATGGTTCAGGTCAGCGACCTGACAACCCTGATCGCCGATGTCCACCAGGCTCTGAACAGCACAGCCACGCCGACCCCGGTGCAGGCTGTCGTCGAGAAGCCGAAGCCCCCGGTTCCGATCCGCAAGTCGATCGAGGACGACTATCTGATCTGCCTTGAGGATGGTCAGAAATTCAAGTCGCTGAAGCGCCACCTGATGACCCATTACAACATGACCCCGGAAGAATATCGCGAGAAGTGGGGCCTGCCGTCCGACTATCCGATGGTGGCACCCGCCTATGCCGAAGCGCGCTCGCGCCTCGCCAAGGAAATGGGTCTGGGCCAGCGCCGCAAGCGCGCCAAGTAATCCGGGCTTTGCCGCGCAAGCGGCATGCAGAACACGAGGCCGGTCACGCGACCGGCCTTTTTCATGTGGAAATATAGGAAGATATTCCCGATCTTCGACTGAGGTGCTGGCGAGGGCACGGACCTCAAGGCGAAAATTCAGGTACCCCCAGATTTTTGGGGTTCTAAGTCCTGAAGAGTCTGCTAACTTCAATAGGAAGAAAATCCTATTGCAAGGTGAGCCATGACCCTCGATCCTTCCTCTCGTCCCGAACCGCCCCCGCCTGCAGCCCTGTCTCCTGCCCCGTCTGTGAATTGGGACCCGGAGCAGACGAATGCCCCCGTGAATGGCGACGGCCCGCGTTCACTCACCCCGGAACGGCGCCTGCTCTGCATGATCGTGCGTCAGTTGACGGAGGAACTGCTGCGCGCGACCGGCCTCGAAAGTGACCAGGATCCCGGCCGCCGGGCGACGGGCCATGTGCGTCAGGTCGCCATGTATGTCTGCCACGTCGCCTATTCCATGCCGATGGGCGAGGTGGCGGAGGCCTTCGGCCGTGATCGCTCCACCGTCGGCCATGCCTGCCGCATGGTCGAGGACCGCCGCGACGACCGCGCCTACGATACCTTTGTTGCGATTGTCGAGCGCATGGCGAGCGCCGTGCATCTTCTGGCCGGCTGGCGCATCTGAGGGGAGGCGGCATCATGACGACGAGGAAGAGCTCCAGACAAACGACCGGCGCCGGTCAGGCCGGATTGCCGCCAGACCCGGCGACGAGCGCTGCCGTGACAGCAGCACCGTTCCATGCGTCCGGCCGCGGCACATTCCGCGCGACTGGGGCCGATGGAGCACTGGCCAATACCTCCCGCGCCGAGCGCAAGCAGGTCCGACAGATCCTCCGCCGCGCACTCACCGGTCCGATCATCCTTCCAGCCGAGGGCGCAGCGAGCAATCCGGCAGATAGGCACTGCCCGCCCGGCGCCATGGCCGAGCTCGCCCCGGAACGCCTCGCCCGACTGGTCGCCGACGGTCTGCTCGCACGGTCCCCCGAAGGCTTCGTCGCCACCACAGAAACGGCCGCATGGCTCCGCCGGGATCTCTGCGAGCTGCCGGACGAGGCCCATGCCAGCCAGCACCGGACGATGGAGGTTGAAACACTGGTGACCCCCGAGGGTCGCCGGACCGTGCGCCGAAATCTGCAGGAATCCCCGCTTTTTCCGCTCCTGCGCCTGAAGGAGAAGGATGGTCGCGCCTTTCTGTCGCCAGACGCCGTCGCCGCCGGAGAACGCCTTGCCGCAGACTTCGACTTCGCCGGCCTTCAGCCCCGGATCACGGCAAGTTGGCAGCCTCGGCTGTCCGCCCGCGCCAGGGGGGGCGCCCCGCCCTCGGTGGACCTGCCAGACAGCAGGCTCGCCGCCCGAACCCGCATCGCCCGCGCCATCGAGGCGATGGGCCCGGAACTGTCGGGTGTCGCCCTCGATGTCTGTTGCTTCGGCAAGGGCCTGGAAACCGTCGAGCGCGAACGGCAATGGCCGGCCCGCTCTGCCAAGCTTATGTTGCGTGCCGCTCTTCTCTCACTTGCGCGCCATTACGTCCCGACGTCCGTGCGATCCCGTCCGCGCCACTGGGGCCAGGAGGATTTCCGGCCGAAGATGGGGTGAGGCGAGTTGTGCCCGTTCACACCAGTCGCCGCGCTGCCTCTTCGCGGATGCGCTGGATCATCGAGCGCAGACCGTTGGCTCGCTGCGCGGTCAGGTGTTCGAGCAGGCCGATCTGGCTGAAGAGGTCGAGCGCATCGAAATCGACCACGTCTGTCGCCTTTTTGCCGGAATAGGCGGCAAGCACGATGGCCACGAGACCGCGCACGATGAAGGCGTCACTGTCGCCGCGAAAGGTCATCACCGGATCGGCACCGTCACCGGCCGAAACCGAGAGCCAGACCTGGCTCGCGCATCCCTGCACCTTGTTGGCTGCGGTCTTCTCGTCGTCCGGCAGGTCGGGCAACGCCTTGCCGAGCTCGATCACATAGCGCATCCGGTCCTCCCAGTCGTCGAGGAAACCGAAGTCGTCGATCATTGCGTTCAAGCTCGTCATGCTACCCACCCGATGTTCAAGTCGGACCGATATAGGCCAGACCTCAGCGCATTTGAACCGCCTGCGGCAAGGAAACATGGTGTGCATGTCGATGGACCGCAAAATGCTGAGTGTTCTCAGGTTTGCTAGGGATCGTCATCCGCATCGGGGACCGGGATATGCATGCGGCCGTGCCGGATGTTTGCGATCTCGATGAGGTCACCCAGGCGCCGATAGTCGATCAGGTAGTCGCCGACCACGAGCGTGCGAAACCCCGCGATCTGCAGTCCATGCGTCTGATTGCCGATATCGGGAAATTCTCGCAGCAGCGCGCGTGCCCTGTTCATCGATTGGACAAACGTGCGCGCCGCCGATGGATGGCGGCCAAGAAGATAGGCACTCTCTCGGCGCATATAGTCGGAGGCTCTGCGGGAGAGCCGGATGGATATCATGCGACCTTGCCGGCAATGATGCGATTCATTTCGGCCAGAACGACATCGAAGTCCTCGTGCTCGCCAGCGTCCAGTTGCATCCGACCTTCGATGGCGCCCAAGATATCGGCGCCCTCCTGCACGAGGTAAGCCTTTAGAGCTCTCAGGATGATGTAACTCCGTGATCGCTCCGTGCCTCCGGCAATCCGATCGACGTCCGCAAGGATGTCTGACGGAACCCGCAGAGTGACGGATTCGCTTTGTTTCGCTTCGGGCATGGGCGCTCCTCGAATTCGGTAAGACACTATAAGACACATCGTCATCTGGCTCAACGCCATCCCCCTCTTCGGGTGCGCCGAAAAAAGAAAAGCCGCGTAGCTTTCGCCACGCGGCCCGGCAAAACGCCGATTTCAGTGAGGGACAGGCAGACAGGCATCCGGTCCATGGCAGGCCCGGTTGCAAGCGGGGAGGGGGCGGACATCCGCCCCGAAATTCTTGGAGTGACCGCAAGAAGATGCGGTCATGTATGCTGCGAAGCGCTCAGAGCTTCGGCGGCTGATAGGGTTTCGGCAGGTGCTTCGGGCGCGCCGTCGGCGTGACCGTGCCGGTGATGACAGGCTCCTCGGCTTCGATGTTCGCCAGCTGCGGGATCTCGACTTGCGGCTTGACGATCTCGATGGCGCCGCGTGTCGTTGCCGTATTCTCGTCGGCCACGGTCGTCGTGCCGCCGTCGGTGAACTGCTTGTCGAGCAATTGGTAGGCGACGAGTGCACCTTCGCGGGCCCGCTGGCCGAGCGCCTGGAAGGTTGCCGCGCCCTTGTCGCAGACCTCAGGCTTCTCGACGCAGAGCGAGGTCACATAGTCATAGGCACCGCTGGCTGCGGTCATGGCTGCACCCATGTCGAAGCCGGCGCCGTCTCTCTCCTCGGCGGGCGGTGCCGCAAGGAAGGACAATGCGACCAGTGTCGCGGTGCAGTAGATTGATCCTTTGATCAGAAACCACATTGTCTTCACCAAAATCCCTGTTGCCGGTCTTTGCCGGAACGGTCCGGGTTACGCCCCGAACTCATGGAAGCGACCCTAGGTTCGATTCGCGAAAATCGTTTTTCGAAAGCCGGTCGGCTTTGATGTGAATTCGACTAAAATTTGAGTGATCTCTCCGTTTCGGGACGCTTGCCTAGAAGTTTAGCGATCCGCGTTAAGCATAAATGTGGCTGCGACCCGACAATCCACCGCTTCTGGCGGGGCCAGGCCACCACAAGTCTTAACGGCCATTCGAAAAGTTGAATGATATCAGCGCTTACGCACCGTTAACCATGTTTGGGAATGCCTCATCCCGATGTCCCGTTTCGGGTCGGATCGGCCCGGTAAGACCCGTTGCAGGCCTCTGCCTTATCTATTCCTTAAGCGCGTCCGGCCTATCTTCAGGCCGATAAATCAGATGAACCGGTTGCGGATTTCTGGCGTGGTTGTAATGCGTAATATGTCGGATGCACTGACGGTAACGATGGACGGGCTCCTTGCCCGCCTCCTGTCGCGTCATGCTGCCGGCCGCCCCGCCGAACGGTCTGAGATCGTCGCCCTGCGCAATTTGACGCTCGCCATGTCGCCGGCCTTCGTCGCCCTTCCCGCAGGCTTCACCTTTCTCCTCGGCCCCGCCACCGGGCTGCCGATCGGTTTTGCCCTGGCGACAGCGCTCCATCTTCTCGCAGCCGTCGCGCTCGTCTGTGGCCGTCGCCTCGGCGCACGCAGCGCGGAAGCCCGTCTGCCGGCGGGCGAGCAGATCGTGGGTGACCCTTACGAATTCTGCCCGGGCCTCTTCCTGACGCTCGATCCGGCCGGCATCGTCACGAGTGCAGGTGGTCGCGACCGCCAGATGTTTCTCTCCTTCCTGCGCGAACCGCTGTCGCGGCCCTTCGTCGAGCAGGTCCATGTTTCCGATCGGCTGGCGTTCGCCCAGGCGCTCGACGAACTGCGCCTCGGCGCCGATGTCGTCGTCACGGATCTGCGCCTCGATCGCCCGGTGATCGGCCTCGACCAGGCCCAGTTTCTCAATGTCCGCCTCGACATGACGGCCGTGCGCGCCGATGATGGATCGCTTGCAGCCGTGCGCGCCCAGATGCTCGACATCGCAGGCGAAATGGCGATACGCGATGCCGTCACCCGCAAGGAAGAAGAGGCGACTGCCGCCCACGAGATCAAGAGCCGCTTTCTGGCGGCCGTCAGCCACGAGATGCGCACCCCGCTCAATGCCATCCTCGGCTTTTCCGACATTCTGATCGGTGAATATTTCGGCAAGCTCGAAAACGACCGTCAGCGGGAATATGTTCAACTGATCCGCCAGTCGGGCGCTCATCTCCTGTCCGTCGTCAATACGATGCTCGACATGTCGAAGATCGAGGCCGGCCGCTACGAACTCATGCTCGAGGATGTCGATCTCGCCGCATCGCTGACGGAATGTGAACGCATGCTGTCGCTGCAGGCCCAGACCAAGGGTCTGAAGCTCACCAGCCGCCTCCCCAAGGGCCTGGGCGGAATCACCGCCGATGGACGGGCGCTCCGCCAGATCGTCATCAATCTGCTTGGCAACGCCATCAAGTTCACCGATGCCGGCGGCGCCGTGACCATCGATGCGGTCCGGAGCGGCAACGAGGTGACCGTCAGCGTCAGCGATACCGGCATCGGGATTGCACCGGAAAAGATGGCGCTGATCGGCCGCCCCTTCACACAAGTGCAGAACGATCTCAATCGCAACTACGAGGGTTCCGGCCTGGGGCTTTCGCTGGTAAAGGGATTGACGGCCCTGCATGGCGGCACTTTCCGGATCGAAAGCCGGCCGGGCGAGGGCACCGTGGTCATGGTGAGCCTGCCGGTCGACGGCTCGGGCGCCAGGGCCGCAGACGAAACAAACATGGTCGAATTCCCGCCACGCCTGGCGGCTGCGGGGAACGAGAACAAGACGGGTGGGATTGCGCCGGGGCATGACGAAGCGAAAGCGAAAATCGCCTGAGAAGAAGAAGGCGGGCAACACGGCTCTCCGCGTTCTTTCCAGGGGGGGAGGTGCGCTGGTGCGCTTGGCCGGCCGCTATCCGCGTGCCGTCGGCGGCGCCTTCTGCTTCTCGCTGATCTTCGGCACCATCGCCGCCAACGCCCTCTGGTATCAGCCCGGCCAGCATCCATCGCCCTTCCTGCGCACCCGCAACGCCGAGGACTTCACCGCACTCGCGGGCGTGCCGCGCGCGCCGCTGCTGAGCGAGCAGGATCCCGAAACCGTCACCACCTTCCGCATCGAACGGGAGAAGACGGCTGCCGATGGCGCTCCGGTCGAGACGACTGCCGTTCAAGATCCAGCCGTGGAGGCCGCCACCGCCGCGCGCCCTGCCGGCCTGCCGGCCAATGCCGAAGAAGCGGCCGGTCTGATCCGCCGGGTTCAGGGAGAACTCCTGCGCCGGGGTCTTTATGACGGCGAGGCCGACGGTGTCATCGGTCCGCGCACTGAAACCGCGATCGCCGTCTTCCAGAAGACCGTCGGCATGGAAGCGAATGGCCTTGTAACCCCGGAGCTTCTGGCCGCCCTGACCCTGGATCGCGGCGTCACAGCCGCCGTGCCCGCCCAGCGTCCGGTCATGGATATCGATGCCGGGGGCGAGGACCCGGTCGCCGCCGCGATCCGCAGCGCCGAAACCAGGCTCGTCACCGCGCCGCGCCGCCCTGTTGTCCCGGTCCAGGCCCTGCCGCCCAAGGCCGTCGAACCGGCCGTTCCGCCTGTCGTCCAGCAGGCGAATTTCGATCCCGGCCTCGTCATGGAAATCCAGCGTGGCCTGTCCAACATGGCCTACAGGAACATCACCATCGACGGCATTCCCGGCGACGACACCCGCGCCGCCATCCGCCGCTTCGAACGCCATTACCAGCTGCCGGAAACCGGCGAACCGAGCGCTGCGGTCCTGAAGAAACTCAAGGCCATCGGCGCGCTCTGATAGCCTGGCAGGGCCACCTTACTCGTTCCAGGGCAAAATGACCTTGCCAGCGCTCGCCCGGGCTGTGAAGCCTGCGGCGTGCAGGCTCTCACCCGCCTCGATACGCTCATAGAGACCCAGGTAGCGCCGGGCCATCACATCTGCGGTGAAGTTTTCGCGAAAATGCTGATGAATGGCGGGCCCGTCGTACCGATCGAGGTCGCCGATCGCCTCCACCAGAGCCTCGCCACTGTCGGACAGGCAGCCCGCAAATTCGGGAACGATTTCGGGGATCGCTCCATAAGGCGTGGCGAAGATCGGCAGGCCGAAATACATGCCCTCGATAATGGCCAATCCAAAGGGCTCATGCCATCGCACAGGAAAAAGAAGTCCGGCAGATCGCCCCAGCACAGCCGCCTTCTTCGCGTCGTCCACCATCCCGTGAAAGCGCGCATTGGCATCCAGGGTCAGGCGGAAGCCCATCTTCAGGTTTAGCCGGTGGCCGCCGAGAACCTCCAGCGGTCGACCCGCCCGGCGTGCAATACGGATGGCCCTGCGCACATTCTTAACCTTCCAGGCGGCCTTGGCCAGAAAGGCGACTGAACGGCCACGGCTGGAAAAGTCCGGCTCTGGATAGACGCTTGGATCGAGGCCGTTATGCACAAAGGTCATGCCCCCGTGGCGCAGAGCATGATTGGTCGAGATGAAGATGGAGTTGCGGTGGAAATGCGTGCCTCCCGCATTGCCGTGCACGGTCTGGCAGGCCTTGCCGTCGAATTCAGGATCAAGCCCCATATGGCTGTGAAGCACATCCGCATCTTTTGGGATTTGACCCTCGAGGGGGCGTTGGGGATTGAGGACGGAAACCGGTCCGTAATTCCACGACGAACCCGCCGGCGCCAGCAGGTGAACGGTATGGCCCATTTGTGAAAGTGCCCGACCGAGACCTTGGATGACTCGTTCTATGCCGCCATAACGACGCGCCGGGATGTGATTATGCGTAGCAAGGACAATATGCATGGAAGCCTGCGGTGTAAGCACCAAGGTCTACCATGCTGATCGCCCTGTCCGCAATCACCGCAAGGCGCCCGCCCGCGGGCCAAGGGCCCTATGAGCCTTTCGTCTAGGCGAATTTTCATAAGCCCTAAAGTAATCCAACATTAATCATACCAGCGCTATTCTTCTCCGATTGGAGGAGGAAGATCCATGACCGCTGCGATGTCCGCGCATCTTGACGACGACCCGTATTCGGCAGGGGCGGCGCCTGCACCGCGACCGGAGGCCGACGCCGCGCTTCTGCGCGGCATTGTCCAGCGCCTGGCCGAAGAGGCCTCCACGCTGGGTGTCGACCTTGTCGATATCGCTGGCGCCATCCAGGATGTGGCCGGCATTTCCAAACGCCATGCCGTCACCTTCGACGGCATCACCCGCACGGCGCTGTCGATCGCCGAAACCAACCGGGACGTCGCCGTCACCCTGCGCGAGACCGACCAGACGGCCGGGGAGGCGCGTCGCATGCTGACCGACAGCGCCACGCGGCTGACCGGTGCCGTGGACAAGATCGATCACATGGTGTCGACGTCAGAGGAGATCGGCACCGAGATCGGCAGCTTTTCGCAGTCGCTGGCCGAGGTCGACAAGGTGGCCGAGGAGATCGGCACGATCGCCCGCCAGACCAACCTTCTTGCGCTGAACGCTGCCATCGAGGCCGCCCGCGCAGGCGAGGCCGGCAAGGGCTTCGCCGTGGTCGCGGCAGAAGTCCGTGCTCTGGCGCTGCAGACCTCGCAGGCAACGGGCGCCATCCAGGAAACATTGAACCAGATCCGCGTGAAGATCGTCCGCCTCACCGAAGCCGGGCGTGGTGCAACCGCCAGCGCCCGCGACGTGCGCGAGACTTCCCAGGCGATGAACGCGTCCTTTACCTCCATGGAACAGGTCATCACCCGCATCCTTGACGGCTCCTCCGCCATGGCCCAGACGACCGATCAGGTCGACCGCCAGTGCTCGGAATTCGTCGCCACCTTGAGCGACATGTCGGCCGAAGTCCGCCAGTCCGACCATCACCTCCAGCAGACCGCCGGCCGCGTCGACAAGGTCGTGGCGCTCTCGGAAACACTGATCCAGCTGACGGCGAGCGCCGGCATCCGCACGGCAGACAGCGAGTGGATCGACACTGCAGTTGATGTCGCCGCCCGCATCTCGCAGGCGTTCCAGCAGTCCGTGGACAGCGGCCGCATCCGCCAGTCCGACCTCTTCGACCGCAACTACCGCCCGATCCCGGGCACCGATCCCGTGCAGATGATGACCGCGTTCACCGAATTCACCGATCAGGTCCTGCCGGCCATTCTGGAGCCGATCGCCGGGTCTTCGGAGCGTATCGGTTTTTGTGCGCCAGTGGATGAAAACGGCTACCTGCCGACCCACAACAAGAAGTTTTCCGCCCCGCAGCGTCCGGGCGACACGGTGTGGAACACGGCCAATTGCCGCAACCGCCGCATCTTCAACGACCGCGTCGGCCTCGCCGCCGGCCGCTCCACGGCGCCCTTCCTCGTCCAGACCTACCGACGCGACATGGGCGGCGGCAATTTCGTCCTGATGAAGGACATTTCCGCCCCGATATTCGTCGCAGGGCGCCATTGGGGTGGCCTGAGACTGGCTGTGAAGGTTTAAAGCCTCCGCCAAGTCCAGGGGACGACGCGGCACGCGCCCTGAAGCGCTCCGGCAATGCCGGGGCGTCGACGGATCGAAACGAGCCCTCGACGCTGTCCACCCAATCGCCTAAACCGCTGCCATGCGTATCCGCTCCGACATCTTCGTCTCCGCACTCACGCGCCGCGTCTTCTCCGACGGCGGTTATGCCGCTGTCATGCGCAAGGGTTCGGAGGCCTCAGGCGCCATCTTCGTTCGCCAGCGGTTCCGGGATGGACTGGAGACGCTCTATGGCCCCGCACCCCAGGCCATGATCGATGACGAGACACGCGACGACCGCATCTTCGAGCCGCGTCTCCTGCGTGCCGAACCCGAGGCGATCGAGGCCGTGATTGCCCGCGAGCAGAAATTCGACAGTGATTTGTGGCTGGTCGAAATCGAGGTCGAGGATCTCGGAACCTATCTGACACTTGCAGATCCGGCACGTTGAGCGATCCTGCCGGTCGTTCAGGGGCAAGGTAGGTACAAGGCCGGCTGAGGCGCCGACCCGGCACAGAAGCGGCCGTACGACCGTCTTCTGCTGTCGACTGTCCGATTCCTAGGCCTTGCGCACCCTCGGCATCTGGCGCCCGTAGTCGTCAACCACAGGCTGATGCTTGGCCGAGGCCTGGTTTGCGGCCGTAAGGCCCATTGCCGGCTGAGCTGCCGGCTGGCCCGGTGCTTCCGGGCTGAGGTCCTCGCCGGCAAACGTATAGCGATCGGCGCGGATCCAGCTGTCGATCCGGGCTTCCGCCTGATCGGGGTCGATACTGAAGAGCAGGTGTTCCGCGCGGCTTTCGCCATTTTCCCGGCGGGCGAGATGCGGATAGATATGTTCGAGGACAAAGATCGCTTCCCGATCATCCATCGCCACGCCCGAAAGTGTCGTCGCGAGCTGTCGGCCGGAAATGTCGAGCAGGATGCGCTCGGCCAGCCAGCGGCTGGAGGAAAGCAGATCGGCAAGCGTGGTGGCGAAGAAACCGCCGTCATGCGACCGCGCGAAGCGCACGAGAAGCGCCGTCTGCAGCGGTGTCGCCTGGCGCCGGCCCAGCCGGTCGCTGGCGGCCGGACGCTGCTGATAGGCCATGCGCTTGATCGTCTGGCGCAGTGCCTCTTCACGGCTGTGATCGCCGGGCGTGGCCGCCTCGGGCATGGCTGGCTCGACCTTGGCGACAATCGTCTCGCTCAAAGCTGCCGTGCCGGCTTTGGCGCCCGGCAGATCGGCCATGGTGAGATCCGTCATCACCCTGTCGAAGCTCGACGGCTTGGCCGGTTCTTGCGGTGTAGCCTTCGTCTCGTCGGTCCGGGCTTTCTCCGGGCGCGGCGGCAGCGCGTGGCGCAAGGATACGAGCGCGTCGATCACGGTCGGCGACAGCCGCTCGCGCTTGACGATGGCGCGCGCATGGTCGGCGCCTTGCGTGCGGGCGATCATGATCAGCATGTCGTCGGACAGCGCAGGGGAGGCGGCGAGGAAGGGAGCGGCGATCGCGATCGGTTGGCTGGCGATGAAAGCGGCGATCGAGAGCGGCAGGCTCGGGCTCTGCGAGAGCGCAGCGACCGCTTCGCGGCGAGCCTCCACCGACGAGCCGGCAAAGAGCGGCTGGAACAGTTCGGCAAATTGTCGGAGTTCGGACCTGCCGGGGAAGGAGAGCGCCTGGAAACTCGTGACCGTGGCCATCAGAACGACATCCTTGTTCCGCGCGCCGGCCGGCTTCTCAAGCTCCCTGAACTGTTCGCTCACCACAAACCCACTCCAACGCAATACAGATGTGTGTGAGAATAGAACGAATTTGTTAGCAAGCTGTTAACTAACCTATGGCTTCTTGTGAGCAGGCGGATGGTCGAGGTTGATGATTCGCCGCATGTTTCCGATATTAGGCATATGCGTACCCCGGCCGTGGGGTGAACCGCGACAGGGGCACGCGTCTGAGAAAGGCGCAGATGATCCCGGTGCGTGTGAGACTTTCCGCTGCATGAACCGGATGTGCCGGCCCTCTTGAACAGAGGGCAGGGCGAGATGACGTCTCGACCCTCTCGATCTTTCTTCTCGAAAGGAGACGAGCATGGCGGATATCATCAGGATTTCGGATCGGCTGAACGACTCGCGCCGGCCGACCCGTTCGGGCGATCAGAAGGCCGAGATCCTCTTCTTCACTGGCATCCGCTACGAGCGGCTGGACCAAAACTCCATATGGCCGCGGGTGGAACTGCCAACCTTGCCCGTATTGCCCGCGCCGCAGGGACCCGTCTTCGGCCCCGGCCGTCGCCCCGGCTGACGGGGGGCTTGCCGCCGCGTCTGAATGCGGCCGCACGGCTGCCGATTTCGGCCGCGACCAGGCATGGGGTGCGCCGCCAATTGCTGCGCTGTTTCCCCCAGACGATGCTGCGCTGGCTTGGCCGCACGGCTTGTGTGCAATCTGCCGACATCGGAGCCGGCGTTCATAAAGTCTAAATTACCAATATTTTATAGAATAAATTGCGGAGCCGCATCAGGTCCGCGGGCGATGCCTCCAGGCCTTGTCTCGAAGCATCTCTGATGTGGAGCCGCGTTGAAGTGCCATGCTGGTAAAAGTTGCCAAGGACCGAATCCGCAAAGGCATGTTCGTGGAAAGCGTTGCCTGTCCCAGCCTCGAATTTGCGCGCCGCCGGTTCCTCGTCAAGACCGACGCCGAACTTGCCGCCATCCGCGCAACCTCCGCACTTGATGTGTCGATCAATGTGCAGCTCGGCCTCGATCCGGACGGGCGCAGGCCAAAGACCGGCAAATCGACGCCGCCGGCGGATATGGTGCGGATCGAGGCGGTCCGCAGCGAAACCTCCCAATCGGCGATGGCCTTGCGGGCGAGTCTCGGCAGTCTCGCGGTCGGCGGCTCGCTGGACATGGCGGACCTCTCGCAGGCGGCGGAGATCAATGCCGGCATCTGGTCCGACAACACGGTCATCGCGCTGGAAGTCACCCGATTGAAGAGCAAGGACGAGACGACCTATGTCCATTCGCTTGCGGTGAGTGGCTTGATGACGCTTCTCGCCCGATCGCTCGGGATGGACGAGGAAACGACCGGCATCCTGGGCGTCGCCGGCATGCTGCACGACATCGGCAAGCTGCTCATTCCAAACGAGATCCTGACCAAGCCCGGCAAGCTCACGGATCAGGAACGCCGCCTCATCCGCAATCATCCCGAAGCCGGTTATCACCTGCTCAGGTCCCATCCGGACCTGCCTCCCGTCGTGCTCGACATATGCCGCCTGCACCACGAGGCGCTGGATGGCTCCGGCTATCCGCTGGGCCTGAAGAAGGAGGATCTGAGCCTGCCCGTGCGTTTGAGCACGGTCTGCGATGTCTTCGAGGCGCTCACGGCGGTCCGGCCCTACAAGCGCCCCTGGACGTCCACGGAAGCGCTGGACTGGATGTTCGAAAGGCCCCAGATATTCGATCGCAAGCTGGTCATACGGCTTGGCAGCGTGCTCACCGATGCGCCACTCCAGTGAGCCGGCATGCCCTCAGCGGCCCGTGAAGGGGAGGCATTCCGCTTCGGCGAGAAAGGCCTCGGCTTCCGGCTCGTAGCTTGCCTGCGGGGCAAGCACCCGCAGCACAACATAACCCTCCGTGCCCGGATGTTCGACGAGGATCGTCTCGGCCAGTGCGGCAATCGGTGTTTTCCTGAGCTGCGCGACCTGGACCGGCGTGGCCACCAGAACGTCGAGATCGCCCGCCACCGAGGTGCGGTCATTCATCGAAAAGACCTCGTTGGCATCCCGGTCGTAGATCGCGACCGACCAGAAATCGACGTCGCCACCCAGCGCCACCAGCGAGAGCGGCTGGCGCTCGATGTCGAAATGGCAGACGGCGACGCGCAGATAGGGATCGATGCTCGAGAGCCCGACGCTGTCTGGGCTCGCCGAAAGTGCATGGAAGACGAAGGGCACGCCCTCCGAGGTCACCCGCGTATAGGCGTCGCGACCGGTGAAATGCGGCACGCCGAGAATGATGATGATGTGCAGCAGGATAGCGCCGAACAGGCCCGTCACGGCAGCATAGAGAAGCTTGTTCATTGGCCGCACCCGATCTGCTCGATCACCGGCATGGACAGCCCGGAAAGCCCCGTGGAGGCGGCAGCCGGGGTGTCGAGCAGCGTCAGCACGAGCTGGAAGGCACCCGTATCGGGAATGGCGAGCCAGTTGCCGGCCTTCGCCGTGCGCGAGATCACGATGTCGAACGAGCCGTCGCGGCGTCTCAGAACCGTCTGCGAATTCTTCGCCGTCGGAAGCTCGGGCCCGGCATTCAGCGGATTGCCCTCGGCATCCGCCGCATAGAGCGTCCAGAGCCTGGTTGTCGGCGTACGCCCGCTCATCCGGTAGGAACAGGTGCCCGTCAGCGTCAGGCCCTCGGCATCGCGCAAGGCCGTGAATTGCAGCCCCTCCGCCGACCCGTAGAGCAATCGTCCGCCCTTGGCCCGATGCGCCTTGGCATAAGGATCCGCCGATGCCATCTGCGCCGCCGGAAAAGCCCGCCAGCCGGCCACCTCGATCGCTCCGAAACCAACAGAGGCATTCAGCATCGAAAGCGCCGAAAGCACCCCGCCCGCAAAGGCGATGATGAGGGCGAT
The DNA here is from genome assembly GCF_030369675.1 of Peteryoungia algae. Classification (NCBI taxonomy): domain Bacteria; kingdom Pseudomonadati; phylum Pseudomonadota; class Alphaproteobacteria; order Hyphomicrobiales; family Rhizobiaceae; genus Peteryoungia; species Peteryoungia algae. Next base: position 174,798 of record NZ_CP128477.1, read on the forward strand.
GGCGATGATGAGCGGAGCACGAAACACGGGCGGGACGAAACCTCGGGAAGCGGGCGCCAGGCGCCATGCGATGGAGCCCGAGGCGTATCACTGATTCGGGGGTGAGGGAAGTTTGGGGGCGTGGAGTGAATGGAAAGCAAAGGTAGGGCAATAGCCCCTCATCCGCCTGCCGGCACCTTCTCCCCGCGAGCGGGGAGAAGGCCGAGACCGAGACCGCTTGCTCCATCCTCTCCCCGCCTGCGGGGAGAGGGCAGGGTGAGGGGCTTTTACCCCACTGAGTGCGGCCTGACGGAACCTTCGCTCCGAATGTCCTAACGCAAAACCCCCGCCGCCAGCGCCCGCTGGATCCCGCGCACATCCGTGCCCTTCTTCAGCGTCTTGGTCACCGGCGCCTCTGCGCCCGAAACCCAGATCTTCAACTCGCTGTCGAGATCGAACGTACCGGCGGTCTCGACGGAAAAACGGGTGATCGCCCGGTAGGGCACCGACATATAGTCCACTTTCGAGCCGGTGATGCCCTGCACGTCGATCAGGATCAGTCGCTTGTCGGTGAAGACGAAGACATCGCGGATAACACGGAAGGCGAGCCCGACCTGCTCGCCATCGATCAGGACGCCGTCGAGGCGTTGAGCGAGATCGGTCGGATCGACGCTCGATTCATGGCCAAGCAATCCGTCGAACAGTCCCATCATCATCCTCCACTTGTGTCGGAGCGGAAATGGGGAGGCGCGACGGAGCCGTCAAGTTCGATGCCGCCGCGCTTTCGCCTACACCTTCTCGCAGAAGGCGATTCGGTTGCTGAACGGATCGGTGACCGTCATCTGCAATCCCCAGGGCGCCTCTTCCAACCCCGGTTTCAGATAGCGATAGTCCTTGGCCGTAAGTTCCGCATGAAAGACCTTCACACCGCGCATCCAGGTGAAGGCCTTGGCGCCGGGCGATGCGTCTCCCGCATGTTCCGACAGATGTAGGATGCAATCGCCCCGCGAAACCTGGCAATACAGCGGAAAGTTCTCGCCGAAGCGGTGCTCGAAATCGACGGAAAAACCGAGATAGTCCCTGTAGAATTCCATCGCCTTGTCGACGTCGAAAATGCGGAAGATCGGGATCGGCGGCTGGAAGGCCGCTTCCGTGTCTTGTTGCTCGTCCGCCTCGATCCGCGCGGCGAGAATGTTCCATTGGTCGACACCCAACTGCTTTGCAACAAGTTCCAGAGCGAGGGAGTAACTGACGTCGAGCTTGGATTTCGCCAGTTCAGCCTTGAGCGTTCTGGCCATCAGTTTTGCGTCACGAAAGTCGCGCATGGTCTTTCCGTCCTCGGTGGCAACAGTCAAACCAGTGTCCGCGTCTGCTGATCCGTCGCCAGTTTCCGGAGAGGGAAAGGATGAGAATGCCGTCTGGTGATGCGTTCACCATAGCGTTCGCAAGGGAACGCCGCGGAGCGGCAGGCTGCATCGGCCTTTCGCACAAGCTAGGCCGCATCTGGCCCGGACGCAAGATGCAAAATCGGATAGCCGGCCTTCACCCGCCCGCCGCCATGCGCTATCTGGTCATCCGACAACCAATCTTGAGGAGGATCATCATGGGCAAGCGGATCGTATTCACCGGCGGCAGTGGCAAGGCAGGGCGCCATGTCGTGCCCTATCTCCTGGACAAGGGCCACAAGGTGCTCAACGTCGACCGCGCCGTGCTCGACGTGGCAGGCGTACATACGCTTCTGACCGACGTGACGGATGCCGGCCAGGTCTACAACGCGCTGTCCTGCCATTTCGGCTATGACGGCTATGAAGAGGCCGGCGGGCCGAAGCCGGTCGATGCCGTCGTGCATTTCGCCGCCGTCCCCCGCATCCTCATGCATCCCGACAACACGACTTTCGCCGACAACACGGTCTCGACCTATAATGTCATCGAGGCCGCTGCCAAGCTCGGCATCCGGAAGGTCATCATCGCCTCGTCGGAAACCACCTATGGCGTCTGCTTTGCCGAAGGCGACAAGGACTACCACGAGTTTCCGCTCACCGAGGACTACGACACCGACCCGATGGACAGCTACGGTCTCTCCAAGGTGGTCAACGAAAAGACCGCCCGCGCCTTTGCCATGCGCTATGGCATCGACGTCTATGCGCTCCGCATCGGCAATGTCATCGCCCCCGAGGAATATTCGGCATTTCCGGGCTATCTCGCCGACCCGCCGTGCCGCAAGCGCAATGCCTGGTCCTATATCGACGCCCGCGATCTCGGCCAGATTGTCGATCTCTGCGTGAAGAAGGATGGCCTGGGCTTCCAGGTTTTCAACGCGGTCAACGACACGATCACCGCGACGATCCCCACCCGGGAATTTCTCGCCAAATATGCGCCGAACACGCCGATCACGGGCGATCTCGACGGCTTTGCGGCGCCGCTTTCCAACGCCAAGATCCGCGAAGTGCTGGGCTTCAGGGAAGAGCACGACTGGCGCAAATACGTCAACGTCTGACGGCTGGAACCCGTTGCGGCCGGTCGGCCCTCCGATGCGGAGGGCCCGGCCGATGACGGCGGAGTTGGCGGGGGCGCAGCCTAAAAAAAGTCCCCCCGAATCGGGAGGTCTTTTGTATATGAGGAATATAGAAAACCCCTCGATCCATGGGGGGTGCAGCCGCGGCGCCAGAAGGTGACGTCTTGCCCGAGAAACGCATGGAAATCGCCAACATCGCGCAGACGGAGATCTGCGGGCGAAACTACGTTTCCTTCGATGTCGCGATGAACGGCCATGTCATCTCGACGGTCGATGCGCCGCTGCTGTCGGGGCGCATTCTCTGGTCCCATGCCGCCATTCACGGTTTCGGTGATTTCGATCGCTGCGAAAGGACGATGCTGGAGGCCGAGATCGACCGGGCGCTCGGCGACGAGGCCCCGCGCGCCGAGGACCACCTCTTGAAGCACTGATCCGTTACGGCCTCAAGCGATCCGGCGGGGTGAAGTCATCAGCGGATTGAGCCAAGGTGGCGGCAACCCGCCGATTGCGGCAGGCATCAGCCCTTCAGAAAGGCCAGTCGCTCATCTGTGCGTCCCGGCTGCACTTCATGGATCTCTGCGTCGACGACAGCTTCCGCGACGAAAGGGTCCTGTTCGACAATAGCCTTGATCTCGGCATGATCGGCGCCATGAGCGAGGATCATGCCTCCCGCCTGAGGTTGCAGGCTGCCGGCCACGAGAAAAAGCCCGCGTTCGAAGCCTTGCTGGAGCCAGGCATTGTGGGCGGCCATGAGTTCGCCGGCCTTCGCCCTGTTCGTGGAAAAGCGCAGGAAAATGATGAACATGCGAACCTCCTGAAAAGTGCCGGGTTATTGCGGCGTTGAATGCGCAGCCTCGGTGGTGGCGACGTCCCGCAGCCAGAATTTCATCGCCGCAACCTCGCGCTCGAGGAAATCCCTATCCTGGAAGGCGTTGTAGAGGGTTGCTGCCCCCTGGCTGCGCGACAGCAATTCCAGCGCCAGTTGATCCGCCTTCTCGACCTGGCCGAGGGCGCTGAACTGAATGGCGAGCCATTCCCGAAACAGGGTAAAAAGCCGGACGGCATCGGGCTGGGCAGGGTGGGCGAGCTTGGCCAGTTCACTGGTAAGCGTCCCGATCGGACAGCCATGCTCGCGGATCTTCTCGCCATTGACCAGCAACAGGTGGATGAAGCTTTCGATACGGCCAGCGGGGTCCGGTGCCTGGCGCTCCCAGCGGGCCGTCATGCCTGCCCTGTCGGCGAGCCGCTTCATGATCACCGCTTCCAGGATGTCGTCCTTGCTTTTGAAATGGTGATAGAAATTGCCGCGGGATATGCCGACCGCTGTCGCGATATCGGCAAAGGATGTGTGATCGAACCCCCGTCGGTAAAACAGGTCGTCGGCCGTGGCCACGATCATCTCGCGTGTCGCTCTTTGTGTCATCGTTTTGCCGATCGTCCCTGATCGCTAGGTCGCTTGTCCTAGTCAGAGAATTAGGACGAATGACCTAATTCGTCAAGTGCCTTGAGAATCACCCCACCCCCTGCCAGTGTCCGTCATTGCCATGCCATGGGAGGCCCGATGCTCGTACTCTTTCGCAAGACGCCGATCCTGGGCGCGCTTCTGGCGCAGGTCGTCGCCCTGCCAATCGTCGCGGCCGCCACGGCGCCGCTCTCCACCATGGTCGAACGTCTGCCATTGATCGGGCTTGCGCTGCTTTTGCAGGGGCTGGTCGCTGCGGGCATCACCCGTGTGCTGGGACTGGCGCGCTGGTGGCTGGTCATCGCCTTTCTTTTTCCGCTCGCCATGGGCACAGCACTTCTCGTCGGCAATCTGCCCGCCTGGCCCTTCGGCCTTGCCTTCCTTCTGCTGGCACTCGTTTTTTCCAACACGACCCGTGGTCGCATACCGCTCTATCTGACCAATACCGAGACGGCCTCCGTCCTCAGGGACGTGATGAAGGATCGCGAGGCGACGCGCATGCTCGACCTTGGTTGTGGCCTCGGCGGCGTCGTGCGCGCGCTGGACGGCGAGGGAAGGACCGCCCGCGGTGTGGAGAATGCGCCGGCCGTCTATCTCACGGCAAGGCTGCTCTCCGCCGTGACCGGTCGGGGTGAGATCCGACGCGGCGACCTCTGGAAGACGGATGTTGCGCAGGAAGACATGGTCTACGCCTTCCTCTCGCCAGCCCCGATGGCCGCCCTCTGGCAGAAGCTCAAGACGGAGATGAAACCCGGCAGCCTCTTCGTCTCCAACAGTTTTCCCGTGCCCGATGTAGAACCGGACGAGATCTGGGAACTGCAGGACGCCCGCAAGACGAAGCTCTTTTTCTATCCGATCTCGGCAGCCGTCACTCCCATGGAGTGATGACGCAAGCGCTGGAGGCGGGCTTGGATTTTGCCTCGATCCAACTGATCCGGTCGCCCTCTCACGCCACCACGCGCTCCGCCTCGTTCTCGAGGCTGACGCGCCAGGCGTTGCGGCCATCGGCCTTGGCGGCGTAGAGCGCGCGGTCGGCGATATCCAGGAGTCGGTCGAAGTCGCCTTCGGCCTCGACTGCGCCACAGGCGGCGCCGACGCTGATCGTCACATGTTTGTTGCGGTCGCCGGTGAAACCATGCGCGATGCCGAGCTGGCGCACCGCACGGCGCAGGCTTTCGGCAAGGGCCGGTGCCATGTCGGCGTCGGCGTCTGCCAGGATGGCCAGGAACTCCTCGCCGCCATGGCGGGCGAGATGGGCCTCGATCGGCAGCGAGCGGCGCATGGCGCGCGCCACGCGCTTCAGGCAGTCGTCGCCGGCCCCATGGCCATAGGCGTCGTTGAAGGCCTTGAAGTGATCGACATCGGCGACAAGCAGCACGACGCGCTGCGCCATCTGCGGGCTCTCGGTCCTCAGCCGCGCCAGTTCCATCTCGGTGCCGCGACGGTTGGCGAGCCGGGTCAGCGGGTCGGTGACGGAGAGCCGCGCAAGGTCCTTGTTCTGCCGCGACAATTCCCGTTTCAGCGCCTCGTTCTCCTGCACCTTCACATGGCTCGTCATCGCCTCCACTTCGAGCTGGTAGGAGGCGAAAAGCGTCATGATCACGGTCGGCATGTAGACGGCCAGATGCTGGATCACGTAAGCCGGCGTCGAGCCCTCCAGGAACCAGATGGCCGAATAGTTGAGGCAGAAGGTAAAGAGGGTGGCGCGCAGCGCGGGACGGAAGGGCGAGGCGGCGGCAATGGTAACCGCCATCTGGAAGCTGGCGGCGGCATAATAATAGGTGAGCACGCCGGGGCTCGAGCTCGAAACCAGGATCACGCACCAGGAGATGTTGGCGAGCAGGGCCACCAGAATGGCAGCGACTTCCTTGCGTTCGATGGGGTGCCGGCCATTGATGTAGAACAGCAGCCCGATCGCGATCGGCAGCATCACGCCGAAGCGCAGTATTGCCGACAGAAGCGTGACATCGCCCAGCAACCAGAGGTCGAACAGGAAGCAGGCGAGATAGAAACCCAGCACGCAGATCACGGCCGCACGCAGCATGCGGCTGCGCACTGGCGCACGATCTTCCAAAAAGGCCAGATATTCGTCCGCCGTCATGCGGGACCTTGCGGAAAGTCCGAGCCATCTCATCATGGATGTCCAATCACCGATTGAAATAAGTCACCTTCGAAAACGCGGTGAAGCTAGCCTCGACCCCCTTAATTTGGGGTGAAGGCAATGTGCCAATACGAGAAATCATCGATGAACAAAGGTGGGATGATGAATCCGCAGTAAACAATCGGCCTTGGTTCCGCCGTGATGCGGCAAAACCTGTTTCAATTCAGGATGGTATCGCAGCTTCGCTCGCGGATCGCCCGGTCAAGGGCCGAATCGGCCGCATGCAGGTGGCGACCGCAGGCCGTGTTCTCGACCGTTCGTTAACTTGCAATTATCTTAACGTGTGGTTGCGCCGGTGCTTTCTGGCTCGGCCACGACCTGTGCCGTGCCGGCGGCGGGAAGGGAGAGCGCATCTGCCGCTTTCAGCCGAAGGGCCAGATCGCGGATGAGACGCGTCGACTGGGCCGAGAGCGAGCGCGGGCGTATCATCGGCGGCAGGGCATCCGGATTGGCGGCATCGGCGACCTGCGGTTGAGCCTGCTTTTCCGGCATGGGCTGGTCGACGCCCGGAATGGCTTTCAGATCGATGCCCTGATGGGCGTAGTCCATCAGCTTCTTGAAGGTCATGGCCGGCAGGGAGCCGCCCGTCATGTTGTTCGTGGAGGTGTAGTCGTCATTGCCGAACCAGACGGCGGCCGTGTAGTTGCCGGTATAGCCGACGAACCAGGCATCGCGATAGGCCTGGGTCGTGCCGGTCTTGCCGCCGGTCAAAACCCCATCGACCGCGGCGCGCCGCGCCGTGCCGATATAGGGGATCTTGGTCATCATCTGGTTCATGTAGGTCGCAGCCTGTTCGCTGAGGATCTGGGCTGCCTCCGGGGTGTCGCGTTCGAATTCGTAGAGCACTTCGCCGGCATAATTGCTGATCTGCGCGATGCCGTGGCGTCGTGAGGCCTTGCCCCCGGCCGGCAACACGGCATAGGCCGTCGCCTGATCCATGACGGTGACTTCCGCCGTGCCGAGCGGGATCGTCACGTCCTTCTTGATCGGCGTTTCGACGCCCAGGGCCTTGGTGGTCTGGATGATCGCGTCGATGCCGAATTTTTCCTTGGCGAGGCGCACGGGGATCGTGTTGATCGATTTCGCCAGTGCCGTTTCCATGGTCACGCGGCCGGCATAGCTGCGGCCGTAATTCTGCGGGCTCCAGTTGCCCCAGGAGATCGGCCCGTCGACGACGATGGTCTGCGGCGTATAGCCATTCTCCATGGCCAGCGCGTAGGTATACATCTTGAAGGAGGAGCCCGGCTGGCGCAGTGCGCGCGTCGCGCGGTTGAACTGGCTTTCGCCATAGTCCCGCCCGCCGACCATGGCGCGCACCGCCCCGCCGTTTTCGATCATCACGACCGCACCCTGGCGCACATTGTAGCTCTCGCCATACTCGCGCAACGACGAGGCGACGGCCTCTTCCGCTGCCTGCTGCAGGCCGAGATCGATCGTGGTGCGCACGACCAGCGTGTGGTCCTTGAAGGTCGCGGCGATGCGCTGCACCTCCTCGAAGGCCCAGTCGAGGAAGAAGTCCGGCGCTTCCTTTTCGTTGCGGTCGATGACACTGGCCGGATTGCGCCGCGCAGCGACCACCTGGCCCTCGGTCATCAGCCCGCTCTGCACCATGTTGCTCAACACGTCGTTGGCGCGTGCACGCGCCGCCGGCAGGTTGACATGCGGCGCATATTTCGCCGGCGCCTTGAACAGGCCGGCAAGCATCGCCGCTTCCGCAAGCGTTACTTCGGTGAGGTTCTTGCCGAAATAGAACTGCGAGGCAGCCGCCGCGCCGAAGGTGCCGCCGCCCATATAGGCGCGGTCGAGATAGAGCGACAGGATCTCCTTCTTGGAGAGGTTCGCTTCGAGCCAGAGCGCGAGATAGGCTTCCTTGATCTTGCGCTCGATGGAGCGCTCATTGGTGAGGAAGAGATTCTTGGCGAGCTGCTGCGTTAGCGTCGAGCCGCCCTGGACCACTTCGCCGGCCTTGGCATTTTCGCTCATGGCGCGGGCAAGCCCGACGAAATCGATCCCGAAATGCTCGAAGAAGCGCCGGTCCTCGGTCGCGAGCACGGCCTTGATCAGATGATCGGGCAGTTCGTCGACCGGTACGGAGTTTTCATGAATGATGCCGCGATGTCCGATCGTATTGCCGTAGCGATCGAGAAAGGTGACGGCGAAATTGTCGTGATTGTGCCAGTCCTGCTTGGTTTCCTCGAAGGCGGGCTGGGCGAGCGCCAGAAGCAGGACCATGCCGGCCGTGCCGAGCGTCATGGCTTCGCCGGCGATTTCGAAGCCGAGTTTCTTCAGGCCCCGCACCCGGAAACGGCGAAAGAAAATCGTGATCTCTTCCCAGGCCTCTGTCAGGTCATAGCCCGCATTCCACAGGGTGGAATCGAGCCAGCTGTCGATCTTGAGGAAGACATGGCGCTTGAGCTTCGGCGCCCGGTCGCGTTTGCCGGCCGTGTCATCACGGTCCGTCCTGGCGTCCTGATCGGCAGCGCCGAGGCGCTCCATGGGCTCCAGATCGTCAGGCTTGTCGCTGTCGGCCACCGTGGCTTTTCCCGAAAACTTGTTGTCCGCTCCTTGACGTGCCCGCCGATAAGGATCAGGACCCATGCGGATTGCGGGCAGGTCGTCTTATCTGAGTGATGGGCGATTTGTCGCGAAAGGACAAGCGGTTTCGCGGGCCATGGTGAACCGGCACCGCCCGGGCCTGAGCTTTTGGCCAGGGACGTTGCAAGCCTGCACCGGCGATAGCAGGCCAGCCGCCTCGACCGCAGAAGACACCGGCGCCGGCCACATGACAGAGCCGCGCGAAACGACAGTCAGTTGAACGAGACGATGACAGAAAAACCCTTCTGGAAGACCAAGACGCTCGCCGAAATGAGCAATGCGGAGTGGGAAAGCCTGTGTGACGGCTGTGGCCTCTGTTGTCTCAACAAGCTGGAGGACTGGGAAACCGGCGAGGTTGTCTTCACCTCGGTTGCCTGCAAGCTGCTCGACGGTGACAGCTGCCGCTGCTCCGACTATGAAAACCGTCAGGCGACCGTGCCGGACTGCATCCAGCTGACGCTGCAGGGCCTGCGCGAAATCCAGTGGCTGCCTCCCACCTGCGGCTACCGCCTGGTTGATGAAGGCCTCGACCTCTACTGGTGGCACCCTCTGGTCTCGGGCGATCCGGAAACCGTGCACCAGGCCGGCATCTCGGCCCGCGGCCGCACGATCTCGGAAGAGGGGCTCGATGTCGAGGATCTCGAGGATTACGTGGTCGATTGGCCCATGCGGGTTGGCGAGGAGCGGCGGTAGGGATCGGTCGCCCAGGCTTCTTGAAGGCTCTTTTCCACCAAACCCGGACGTCGAGGCTTCTCGGATGGTCCTCAGAGTTGCAGTATTCCGGCCTTGTCGCCATGGTTGCTCAACAAGACGAAAGATAAACAAAAAAAATTTGATGTTTTTATATGTTTAGCCGCCGAGCTGCTCTTATTTAGAAAGTGTAAACTGCTTACCGCCAGAATCTACACTGTCAAGATTGGGGGGTAAAAGTGCCTTGCCATGTCTGTGACCTTTATCGCGAGATTTGGAGGGGACAATGTTGGGTTTCGGAACTGGCGCGGATGCGAAGGCCGTACTTGAAGCAATGAGCAAGTCACAGGCGATCATAGAGTTCAAGCTGGACGGCACAATCCTGTCGGCCAATCAGAGCTTTTGCCAGGCGCTTGGCTACCAGCTGTCGGAGATTGTTGGCCAGCATCACCGGTTGTTTGTCGATCCGAAAGAGGTAGCTTCTGCAGAATACCGGGAATTTTGGGCGCGGCTCGGCCGCGGCGAATTCGATCGCCGCCAGTACAAGCGTATCGGCAAGGGCGGCAAAGAAGTCTGGATCGAGGCCTCCTACAATCCGGTGACTCGCGGCGGGAAGCCTTACAAGGTGGTCAAGTTCGCGACCGACATCACCGAGCAGAAGCTGAAGAGCGCCGAGGAAGCCGGCAAGCTGGATGCGATCTCACGCACTCAGGCGGTCATCGAATTCACGCCCACAGGCGAGATCCTGACCGCCAACGAGAATTTCCTATCGACGCTCGGCTACCAGCTTCCAGAGATCCAGGGCAAGCACCATTCCATGTTCTGTGATGAGAGCTACACAAACAGTGACGACTATCGCAAGTTTTGGCCGAAGCTTGCCGCAGGGGAAGCTGTCGCCGACGAGTTCATGCGCATTGGTAAGGGCGGCAAGCGTGTCTTCATCCAGGCCTCCTACAACCCGATCTTCGACATGAACGGTCTTGTCTTCAAGGTGGTCAAGTTCGCCACCGATGTGACCACCCGCGTGCAGAATGTTGATCAACTGGCCGGTGCGCTGAACGCCATGTCGGAAGGCGACATGACACTGACATTAGACAAGCCCTTCCTGCCGACGCTGGAAAAATTGCGCGTCGATTTCAACGGGACCTCATCGAAGCTCCGTAGCACGTTGCAGACGATTTCGCAGAACGCTGGCGCGATTGCCGCCGCCTCACAGGAGATCCAGTCGGCCTCGAATGATCTGTCTAAACGCACGGAACAGCAGGCCGCCTCCGTCGAAGAGACGGCGGCAGCGCTTGAGCAAATCACCACGACAGTATCCGACTCCAGCCATAGGGCGCAGGAAGCCGGCAGTCTGGTCCGCAAGACCAAGATCAATGCCGAGAGTTCTGGTAAAGTCGTCGGCCAGGCTGTCGATGCCATGAGCCGGATCGAGAAGTCGTCGTCGGAAATCTCCAACATCATAGGCGTGATCGACGAGATCGCCTTCCAGACCAATCTTCTGGCGCTCAATGCCGGGGTTGAGGCCGCCCGTGCTGGGGACGCCGGCAAAGGTTTTGCTGTCGTCGCCCAGGAAGTGCGCGAACTCGCACAGCGCTCGGCGAAGGCTGCAAAGGAGATCAAGGAACTTATCAATGCCTCGAACGAGCATGTGGAGAGCGGCGTTTCACTGGTCGGCGACACCGGCAAGGCGCTGCAGGAGATCGTCAGCCAGGTGGTCCAGGTCGATGGCAATGTCGGCGCAATCGTCGAGGCATCAAAGGAACAGGCGACGGGCCTGAAGGAGATTAACACCGCGGTCAACACCATGGACCAGGGAACGCAGCAAAATGCCGCTATGGTCGAGCAGACCACGGCAGCCGCCCACAGTCTGGCGCGCGAGGCCGAACAGCTGTTTCAGCTTCTCAGCCAGTTCAGAATCGGCGCCGGTTCTACTCAGTCCAGAGGCGTACCCGCTGCCGCCAACACCCAGTCGCGCCCGCATCCCGCTCCGGCCCGCCAAATGACTGCCAAGGTCGCCAAGGCATTCAACGGCAACGCCGCATTGAAGGCCGGAGACAGCTGGGAAGAGTTCTGAGCGTTTGCTGTCGCGTGCCAGGTGCACAAGGGTTGGACCTTCGCCCGTCTTGGTCAAGTCGTTGGCGGGTCCTACCCCCACAACTCCGCCCGCATCCACGGTGCCGGTAGCATCAGCCGCCCGGCAAGATCGGCCTCTGACCCGTCCAGCCGCTGCCATTGCCAGGCTTGTCCCCATTCGGCGGGCAGGGGATAGGGCGGGACGACACGGCTTTCCGGCCGGAAGCCGCAGCGGCTGTAATAGGACGGGTCACCGAGCACCAGGACCTGCGCCACGCCCTCGGCCTTGAGGCGCGCGAGACCTTCGGTGATCAGCCCCTGGCCGATCCCCGTTCGCTGGTGCTGCGGATGCACGGCAATCGGCCCGAGAAGGGCGACGTGTTCGGCCGCGCCCTCCAGTCGGCCGCGGGTGAAGAGCGCGTGACCGACGAGTGTCTCCCCGGCAACGGCCGAGAGGGAAAGAACGGCAGGGTCAGCGAGCAGCGCTTCGACAAGGGCTGCGAGATCTTCCTCCGGGAAGGCCGCGGCATAGAGGCCGGGGATCTGCGGTCTATCGGCAGGCTGGGTTTCCTGCAAACGGAGGGTGTCGGTCATGGAATGTCCTCCTGGGAAATGGCGGGTTTACTGCCTAGGCCGGCTTCCGCCGTGTTGCAAGTCGAAGTGGCGAAGCGGCCATCCGGTCAGTCCGGCTGTGCCGAGGCGGACACGGCGTTCAGAATGGCGGCAGATAGAATGGACACCAGCCGGTGAAGCGGCCCTGGTCATCTCCGGCTCTTGTTGATCGCATGGCGATATCCGACGTCCAGACAGGAGATCAGTAGCCGGGATCCGGGACCTTGTGCTCTCGGGCGCGCCTTGCATCGCCGCCTTCTGATCGCCCGGAGACCGGATTTGCGCCTGCGCCGCGGCGCCCGGGGGTTGGCCGGAGCCGCCCTTGAGGCGGCATGTCCGAAAATCTTCAGCCCTACCCCTTGACCCTCCCATGATGGGAAGGTCCATGTATGGTGGCAGGGGTGACCATCATGAACATGCAATCCAGGCCGGATACGGCCAAGACGACAGTCGAAACGATCCTTGTGCCCGTCGAGGGCATGACCTGCGCATCCTGTGTGCGACGGGTGGAAAAGGCCGTGGCGTCAGTACCCGGCGTCGAAGAGAGCGCTGTGAATTTCGCCAGCGAAACCCTCTCCGTCACGCCGGGTGCCGGCTTTTCCGCCGGAGCGCTCATCGCGGCGATCGAAAAGGCGGGCTATGAAGCCAAGACCGAGACACTGGTGCTCGAGGTCGAGGACATGACCTGCGCCTCGTGTGTCTCGCGGGTCGAGAAGGCGTTGAAGTCCGTGCCGTCAGTCGAGACGGCGAGTGTCAACCTGGCCACGGGTGAGGCCGTGGTCACGGTGCTGGGCGGGATCTCGGCGATGCCGGCTCTCGCCGCTGCCGTCACGAAGGTGGGATATGTCGTGCGGCTGTCGGGTGGCGCGGAAACCGCGTCTTCCAGGAGCGATGCCGCTACGGACGATCCGCGCCATCCGGCTGGCTCCGCCAGTGCAGCCGGCGATGGCCGCGAGGCGCGGCGCGAGAGGGAAGTATCAGGGCTGAAACGCGATTTCCTTATTGCGCTTGTGCTGACCCTGCCGCTTTTCGTCATGGAAATGGGGGCACATCTCTATCCGCCACTGCATCACGTGCTGATGGGCCTTTTTCCCGGCAACACGCTGTATTTACTGCAATTTGCCTTGGCCACCGCAGTGCTCGCCGGCCCCGGCCGGCGCTTCTATGTGAAGGGCATTCCGGCACTCCTGAGGTTGGCGCCCGACATGAATGCCCTGGTCGCGATGGGAACGGGGGCCGCCTATCTCTATTCGCTGGTGACGACCTTCGCGCCGGGCCTGCTGCCATCAGATGCGCGGCATGTCTATTACGAGGCGGCGACCGTCATCGTCACGCTGATCCTGCTGGGTCGGCTGCTGGAGGCCCGTGCCAAGGGTCGAACGGGCGCCGCGATCCGCAAGCTGGCCGGATTGCAGGCGAAGTCGGCGCGCGTGGAGCGGGACGGTGAGACACGCGACATTGCGCTGTCCGAGGTGGCGCTCGGCGATGTCGTCGTGGTGCGGCCGGGCGAGCGCATTCCGGTCGACGGGCGTGTGATCGACGGGGCAAGCTCGGTCGACGAGGCAATGATATCGGGGGAACCCATACCGGTCGAAAAGGGCCCCGACGCCACCGTCATTGGCGGCACGGTCAATGGCTCCGGCTCCTTCCGCTTCGAGGCGACGGGCGTCGGCGCCGACATGATGCTCTCGCGCATCATCCGCATGGTGCAGGAGGCGCAAGGGGCAAAATTGCCGATCCAGAAGCTGGTCGACGAGGTCACGGCCTGGTTCGTGCCTGCCGTCATCGGCATTGCCATCGTGACCTTCCTCATCTGGCTGATCCTCGGACCGGAGCCTGCCTATACCCATGGGCTCGTTGCGGCCGTGGCCGTGCTGATCATTGCCTGCCCTTGCGCCATGGGGCTCGCCACGCCGACATCGATCATGGTCGGGACGGGCAGGGCGGCCGAACTCGGCGTACTCTTCCGCAAGGGGGAGGCGCTGCAGAGCCTTGCGCAGGTCGACTGGGTCGTGATGGACAAGACGGGCACGATCACCGCTGGAAAGCCTGAGGTGAGCGAGATTGTCACGGCGGAAGGCTTCGGCGAAACCGAGGTGCTGAGACTCACGGCAAGTCTCGAAGCGCGGTCCGAACACCCGCTGGCCGATGCCATCGTGCGCGCGGCCGAGGCGCGCGGAATTGTCCTGTCTGCCGTGGAGAGCGTCGAGGCTGTGGCGGGCTTCGGGGTCACGGGGATCGTGGAGGGGCGGCGAATTGCAGCCGGCGCCGACCGGTTCATGGTGAAGCTGGGCGTGATGCAGGAAGCCGGCCCCAATTCCTCCCCACAAGGGGGAGGTGCGATCACGGCCGACCTCACGGCCGCCGTGAGCCGCTTGGCCGATGAAGGCGCAAGCCCGCTCTATGTCGCTGTCGATGGCAAGCTGGCGGCGGCAATTGCGGTCGCCGATCCGATCAAGGAAACCAGTGCACGGGCGATCGCGGCGCTGAAAGCCCGTGGCCTGAAGCTGATGATGGTGACCGGCGACAACAGGCGCACGGCTGAGGCGGTGGCAAAAAGGGCCGGCATCGATGCTATCGTGGCGGAAGTGCTGCCGGCGGGAAAGGTGAGTGCGATCAGGGACCTGCAGGCAAAGGGTGGCAAGGTCGCCTTTGTCGGCGACGGCATCAACGATGCCCCGGCGCTGGCGACGGCCGACACCGGCATCGCCATCGGCACGGGCACGGATGTGGCGATCGAAAGCGCCGATGTGGTGCTGGTCAATGGCGATCTGATGGGCGCGCTGCATGCCATCGAACTTTCAGACCGGGTCATGGGCAATATCCGCCAGAATCTGTTCTGGGCCTTCGGCTACAATGTCGCGCTGATCCCGGTTGCCGCGGGCCTGCTCTATCCGCTGTTCGGCGTGACCTTTTCGCCTGTTCTCGGGGCGGCGGCCATGGGGCTGTCGAGCGTGTTCGTGCTGACGAATGCCCTGCGGCTGAGGACGGCGAAGGTGACGGGGTGAGAAGGCCCACTCGCCTCCACAAGGGGGAGAGTGGTCTCGGGAGCGTTTGTGCCGTCTCGGGGAGGGCCGCGATATGGAGACAGGACCATGACGATGAACATCGGTGAAGCCTCCGCAGCGTCAGGCGTTTCGGCCAAGATGATCCGCTATTACGAGGAAATCGGGCTGATCGCGCCAGCCGGGCGGACGGCCTCCAACTACCGGATCTACGACGCCGACAGCGTCAACCGGCTGCGCTTCGTGCGCCGGTCGCGCAGCCTCGGCTTCTCGCTGGAGGAGACGGAGCGGCTGTTGAAGCTCTGGGACGACAAGGCGCGGGCGAGCGCTGAGGTGAAGGCCCTGGCGCTGAGCCATGTCGAGGAGCTGGAGGCGAAGATCGCCGAGATGCAGGCCATGCGGGACACGCTCGCCCATCTGGCCGAGCGCTGCCAGGGCAATGAGCGGCCGAGCTGCCCCATTCTTGCCGATCTCGAAGGGCGGCCGCTGCGGCAAAGCACCGCCGCAAACACGGCGGACAAGGACTGCTGCGGGGATTGACCTTGCCCCTGTGGGAAGGCTGACAATCAACAGCACACGAGATGCGCGACGCGCGGAAAGGAAAAGACCGTCATGATTGGACAAACCATCTTCAAGATCGAGGACATGACCTGCGGCCATTGCGAAAAGACCGTGGTGAAGGCACTGGCGGAAGTCCTGCCGGGCAAGGCGGTGAGCATCGATCTCGCCGCCCGCAAGGCCTTTGTCGAGGGCGATGCCTTGCTCGCCGAACAGGCGATCCGCGAGGCGGGCTATACGCCGGTGCGGGAGGTGTGACGCGGGAGGTCGTGGGATCTAGGCCGTGCAATTGGGCCGTCGCCAGGAGCTGCTAGCCCGTCGGAAACAGGGAAGACTGCCGGCAGCCCCATGTTGCAACGGCCGCAACGGCCGATATTGCGCCGATCCTCTGTCGCCTTCTGCCCAGCTTGCGTTGCTGCTGAATCTCAATATATATGTATAGACGTATATATTTCAGGGGAGCTGTCATGAGCAAGGACTACGTCGCCA
Source organism: Peteryoungia algae (assembly GCF_030369675.1). NCBI lineage: Bacteria > Pseudomonadati > Pseudomonadota > Alphaproteobacteria > Hyphomicrobiales > Rhizobiaceae > Peteryoungia > Peteryoungia algae. Next base: position 190,940 of record NZ_CP128477.1, read on the forward strand.
TCACGAAACAAATCTCGAATGGGATCAGGACCTTGCGCAAGGATATCCCCGAGGTGATGCAGGGCTTCTCGGCCATGGCAGGGGCGGCGACCAAGGATGGGGCACTCTCGAAGAAGGTGAAGGAACTGGTCGCGCTCGGCATTGCGATCTCGACCCGCTGCGACGGTTGCATCGGCTTCCACACGGAAGCGCTGATCAAGCTCGGCTGCACCAAGGCCGAATTCGAGGAGACGCTGGGTCTGGCAGTCTATATGGGCGGCGGGCCTTCGCTGATGTATGCGAGCGATGCGATGACGGCCTGGGAGCAGTTCGGCGGGCCGGAAGACTGAGAGAAGGACGGGTGGCGGCCAGGGTGACCGCGGCAGACCTCGGCGGAATTCTGGCCGGTCGCGTCATTTTTACATGCTAAATTAGGGAAATTTTCGCACGCCTCGCGGATGAGTGTTCCCGGCGCCGATGTGGGGTCGGCACCGGACCGGGAATGACATGCGTGAGTGAAGCAGAGACGACAGCCGACCAGACGAGCGCGAGCGCCAAGCGCGCCGGGCAGGGCGGCTCCAAGGGGCGGCTGGACTGGCTGTTGCGCATGCCATCCGAGGTGGAACGCGCCCATGAACGGGACTTCGGCGCCGGGCGGGTGAAGCACTTGCGTCACGCCATCATCGTCGGCCTGATCGTCTACAATATCTTCAACCTGACCAGTCTTCATCTGATGGCGGATATCCATCCGTTCACCGTAATGATGCGCCTTTTCGTGCTCATGCCGGGATCGCTGGTCATCTTTGTGCTGGTGCCGCGCGTGCCGCCGGCCTTGCGCGAATTGCTGCTCCTGGGCGGCATGTTCGTCGCGAGCCTTCTGCCGCTTTACCTGTTCTACATCTCGCAATCCGACCATGCGAGCTACACGCTCGGCGAATTGCCGCTCGTCCTGCTCTTCGGCAACATGCTGCTGGTGCTCCGGTATCGCTGGGCGCTGCTCTTCACCACCGTCACCTGCCTGACGGCGCTCTGGGTCCTACACGCCAAGCCGGGTCTCGATCAGAATCTCGTCTTTCCGCTGACCGTTCAGGTGGTGACCGGGCTCTTCTTCACGCTCTATGGCAACTGGCTTTTCGAGAGGCAGCGATGTCTCGGCTATCTCGCACAATATGACGCGCGGAACCGGGCCGACAGGGCCGAGCGCCGCGGCGACGCATTGCGCGACCTGACCCTGACCGACATGCTGACCGGTATCGCCAATCGCCGGCACCTGGACGAGACGCTCGACGTCTGGCTCACCGACCGGCGCGACGTCTTGCTGATGATGGTCGATGTCGACCACTTCAAAGCCTTCAACGACCGCTTTGGCCATGTCGCGGGCGACGACTGCCTGCGCCGCATAGCCTCGGCCATGCAGGCCTTTGCCGCCCGGCACGACGGATTTGCCGCGCGCTATGGCGGCGAGGAATTCACCCTGCTCTTTGTCGTGGATACGCAGACCGACGGCGCCATCCTTGCCGATCGGCTGGTGCGCCTGGTGCGCGACCTCTCCATCCCGCATCCGGCCCGCCCCGACGGGATTGTGCACATCACCGTCTCGGTCGGCTATGCCGATACGAGGGAGGGCGGTGTGCGCGATCCGCGCGATCTGGTGACCCGGGCGGATCTGGCGCTGTATGAGGCGAAGCGTGCGGGGCGCAACAGGTCGAAGGCGCGGTGAGGGGGGTGTTGTTCAGCAAACGGAGGTACTGCTAACGTTGCCGTCTCACCGGGAGGACAGCATGGGTTCGCTTCAATTCGAGGGTGTGTTTGCCAAGTTGGCACGAGCGAGCGAGCTAACTGCCATTCTGGAAGGCGAGTTCGACAAACACACTTCGATGTCTTCGGTCAAAACAGAATCAGATTTTGAGCTTGACGGTCGGCGATGGGTGCTGAGGGCAAGCAGTGATGGAGAGTTGCCTGCAATATTCGCCGTTATGACTGGTGAAATTGTCCATCATTTAGCGTCGAGCCTCGACCATTTATTCGCGGCTTTAGTAAGTTCCAGTGGCCGGGAGATCAGGCGGGATCACTATTTTCCGGTATACGTAAATCATGCGGACTATCTTGCCCGAGTTGATAAGCGCTCACTTTTAGACGGACTGCCAGAACACGTCGTCTCGAAAATAAAAGAAGTTCAGCCATTCACATCGGATACGCCAAAAGATACGGTCTTGGCGGCTGTCAAGGAGCTAAACAATCAAGACAAGCATCGCCTGTTGGTCGTTCTGCATGCGGCCGCCACAATAGCAGACAACCTTGAACTCGGCCACGACGAGCCCTCTAACCGAACTCCAAAGATAACCGGTTTCTGGACGCCACCCCAGTTGGTACCCCTCACGCCTCGGATGCAGAAAATCTTTGCTGTGGATCTTGCAGATCCAGCGCCGTCGTTTTGGGCTAAGCCAAACATTCGCCGTTACCTCATACTTGCAAACTGCGGCGAAGCTAAAAATGTACCAGCCATCAGAACCTTGCGCGCGCTGATTGCTGGAGTAACCCATACCGTTGAGATGTTCACCAACTAGATCAGGCAGAATAGGAAAATAATCCTTGACACCGTGGCGGTCGTCGGGTAGGTTTGTTGCATGATCGGAAAGCTGTGGCCGCGGGCCCTTGGAGCGGTTCGGCAGAGGTTTTCGAAGGTCCGCTGTGCGGGCCTTTTTTCGTTTCGGAGGGCGCCATGCTGGAATGCGATCCTGATATGGTCGAGGCACTGCCTGATGTCATCGAGGTGAAGGCGGCAGGGGCGGGGGATCTCGAAACGCTGCTGTCCGAATTTACCACCGAGATGCGCGCCCAGTTCGATCTCTTCCGCCGGTTGCGGGCCGGAGCCGAGAGCCTGCTCGACGGGGCCGACGAGGGGCTGGCGAAGCAGGCGCGGGCCGATATCAAGGCGGCGACCGATGCGATGGCGCTGATCGTGCGCACGCTGGAAAAGATCGATACGCTGTTGCGCCAGCTCGAGCGCGACCGGCTGGATGCCGAGGAGCGGCTGCTGGAGGCGCGCGATCCGGAGGTTTTGCGCCGTGAGGTCGAGGCGCTGATTGCAGCACGGGTCGAACAGGCCGTGGCCGGGCGACTGGATGCGGCGGTCGCGGTGCGGCTGGCGCAGGTTGCCGGATTGGCCGAGGGGCGGGGGCCGCCGCTTTAAATTGATCGCATCTCTCTGCGTCATGGCGATGGATTGCCTGGCCAGACTTCGGATTTCGCACGTAAGGGGATCGATTCTGTTGCCACACGGCCAGCGGATGCTTCCAGGAGACTGCCGATGACGCCGAAGTCCCCGGGAAGGCTGGAGCGGGATCGGGAGGCGAAGGGAATGGCGGCGGCAGCCGCTCTGGCCGGCGGTCTGGCCGATCAAGTTGAAGCCCTCGTGAATGACGTCGACAGGGCGAGGTCGGGCCTTGCGCAGCTGGCCGACCACATTGCGCCGCTGACGCAGACGCTGGCGGCGGCCGATGGAGGCCAAGCCTTCCCGACCGGTTTCGCCGGGCCCTCTGGCCTGGCGGCTACCGCTTTATCCAGACTGACGCCATCAGATCTCGCATTCCTCGCGCGGGACTGGCACCTTCTGGCACGGCCCGAGCAATGGCCGCCTGATGGCGTCTGGCGCAACTGGCTGATCCTTGGCGGGCGCGGATCGGGCAAGACGCGGGCTGGGGCCGAATGGGTGCAGGCCAAGGTTTTGGCCGCCGGCAAGCGAACGGATTTGCGGATTGCGCTGGTGGCGGAAACCCTGGGCGATGCGCGCGAGGTGATGATCGACGGCGCCTCGGGACTGGCAAGGATCGCACGGCGGATGCGGCCGCAGCTGGAGATTTCTCGGCGTCGGCTGGTCTGGCCGAACGGGGCGATCGCGCAGATCTTCTCGTCGGAAGACCCGGAAAGCCTGCGCGGGCCGCAGTTTCATCTCGCCTGGTGCGACGAGCTCGCCAAATGGAAACATGCCGACGAGACCTATGACATGCTGCAGTTTGCCCTGCGGCTGGGCGATGACCCACGCCAGGTGGTGACGACGACGCCAAGACCGGTGCCGTTATTGAAGCGGTTGATGGCGGATGAGGCAACGGTGCTGACGCGCATGGCGACTTCGGCCAATGCGGCGCATCTGGCGCCGGGCTTTCTGGCAGCACTCTCGGCCCGTTATGGGGGCACGCGGCTGGGGCGGCAGGAGCTGGACGGCGAGCTGATCGAGGACCGGGCGGACGCCTTGTGGAAGCGGGCGCGGCTCGACGAGATCGTGGTGAAGCTGTCGGAACCGTTGCGAAGGATCGTGGTCGCGGTCGATCCGCCGGCAGGCGGTGCCCAGGCGTGTTGCGGTATCGTCGTGGCGGGCCTGAAGGAGAATGGCCAGGCGGTGGTGCTATCAGATTGTTCGGTGGAGGGGACAGGGCCGGCCGGCTGGGCGCGGGCCGTGGTCTCGGCCTACAGGCGTTTCGAGGCGGACCGGGTTGTGGCCGAGGTGAACCAGGGCGGCGACATGGTGCGCGCCGTGCTGGAGGGGGTCGAGGCGCGGCTGCCGGTGACGACGGTCAGGGCGACGCGCGGCAAGTTCCTGCGCGCCGAACCGGTGGCGGCTTTATATGAGCAGGGTCGCGTGCTGCATGCGGGCCGGTTTCAAGCGCTTGAGGACCAGATGTGCGACTTCGGTCCGGAGGGATTGTCGACCGGGCGGTCGCCGGATCGGCTCGACGCGCTGGTCTGGGCGCTGACGGCACTGATGCTGGAGGGGGGCGGGGAGCCGCGGATCAGGGGCGTATGATGGATATCAGCTGACCCGGTCGGCGGAATGGCGATGCCCCTTGAGCCGGTCCGCTCGACAACAAAAAACCGGCGCCTTTCGGACGCCGGTCTCACGATGCAATGCGGTGGATCGTTTTACTTGGCAGAAGCCGTCGGCTGGCCGGGCTGACCGGACTGGCCGGGCTGACGGACCTGGCGCCATTCGTTTTCGAGGCGCTGCAGGATGTGAGCCGGGATCGTTGCCGGTGCGGCGGTCTTCTGGCTCGTCGAAGTGGTCGTCTCCATCTCTTCCCTCCTCGGGTTTGGGCGTCTGGGCTCCAAACGTTGATGTGGGGCGAAAGTTCCACAGCGTTAAACCTTTGTAAATGTGAACGGACCGAGCTCTAAACGATTGAAATTTCTTCAATCGTTTTAATTCCGAAGATTTTTTTGCGGTGGCCGTGCCCCAGGGCGCAACGCGGGCCGCTCCCTTCCCGACATCAAGGATTTCACCATGCGGATCGACCGGCGAATCGTCTTCGCGGGACTGCGCAATGCCGTGTTCGGCGGGCGCTTGTCTCAGGCGCAGGTGGAGGGCGTGGAGGCGGTGCTGACACGATTTTCCGCGCGTGGCTGGGCCGATCCACGCTGGCTGGCTTACATGCTGGCGACCGCACATCACGAGACGGGTGGCAGCATGCAGGCCGTGCGCGAGACCTTCGCGGCAACCGACGAGGCGGCGGTGGAGAGGCTCGAACGGGCCTTCCGCGCCGGCAGGCTGCCGACGGTCAAGACGCCCTATTGGCGGCGGGATGCGCAGGGGCGAAGCTATTATGGCCGCGGGCTGGTGCAGATCACCCATCGTGAGAATTACCAGACGATGAGCCGGGTGACCGGGCTCGACCTGGTGGCCGAGCCGGATCTGGCGTTGAGGCTCGACGTGGCGGCGACAATCCTGGTGGTCGGCATGACCGAGGGGCTGTTTTCGGGCGCACGCCTGGCGGATTTCTTCTGCGGCATGAAGGCCGACTGGACCGGGGCGCGGAAGATCGTCAACGGGACGGACCGGGCAGGCAAGATCGCGGTGACGGCGAGGACCTTCGATGCCGCGATCCGGGCGGGGCTTGTGGTGTGAATGGCGGTGTGCGTGGTGATGTGGGCGCATTGAGCGGGGGGCCGTGCGGTGCTATCGGCTTTTGCGCTGCAACAGATTTCAAGAGTGTCCCATGATCCGCCACATCGTCTTCTTCACCGTGAAGCCAGAGCATGTCGAGGCTGTCCGGGCGGGGCTGTCGATCCTGACCGAGATCCCGCATGCGGATCGGCTCGAGATCGGCACCAATGTGAAAACCGACGGTTTTCACCAGAGCATCGATCTCGTGGTCTATGGTGAATTCGCGGATGAAGCCGCGCTGGCCGCCTACAAGGCGCATCCGCTGTACGAGGAGAGCATCCGGCGCGTGAGGCCGCTGCGCGAGGAGCGGTTTGCCGCGGATTACGTGATGGAAGAGGCGGTGCGGGAACGGCTGTGATTAGGGTGGGAGGAAACCAGGCTGCAGCATCACAAGGACACCGCAGCCGTTGACGCGGCTCAGCTTGCCCTCAGGTCCACGCGGCCGAGATCGGCCGCCTGGGTGTTTAACGCGTCCAGGGCGACCGGCCAGCTGGTCTCGTCGATCTCAAGCGCGGTCCTGAGCCAGGCAAGTGTCATGTGCTGGGTGACAGCGAGGCGTTCGGGATCTTCGTCATCGGTTTCCTTGGCGTCGTAGCCGGCAATGCCGCCAAGGCCATGTTTGCCGCCGAAGAGCGTGAGCAAAGCATCGGCACCCGGGGCATGGCGATAGGGATCGACATGCCAATCGGCGCCGCGGGGCGTCAGATGCGGATTGTCGTCAGCGTCGCCAACGACGACCAGGGTGCGGGTGGTGAGCGTCGAGAAATCCGGATTGAGCGTGGTGTAGTTCTGGCGGGCGTGATCGCTGAGGCTGTCGCCGCCGAGGCCGGGGGCGGCGAGAAGCACGCCGGCCCTGATGCGCGGCTCCGGCTGGCGGACGCGGGTGACGGCGGGATCGGCGGTGTCGGTGAGGCCGGCGCCGAGTAGCATGCCCACCGTCTGGCCGCCGAGGGAATGACCGACCGCCGCGATGCGGTCATGGTCGAGCCGCCCGGCGAGCATGGGGGCTGCCTGTTCGATGGCCGTGAGCCTGTCGAGGATCAGCGTCATGTCATCAAGGCGCGACTGCCAGAAGAAGGGATAGCCGGGTGCATCCGGACCGAGGCCGGCGACCTTGGAATTGGCATGGGTCGGCTGGATGACGACGAAACCATGGGCGGCGTAGAAATCGACCAGCGGGCCGTAACCGTCCTTGGACGGGATGTAGAGCGAAGGGCCGTGGCCATGCGACAGAAGGATGATCGGGAGATCGTCTCCGGTCATGGGTGCCGTGATGCGCAGCGCGAGCGGACGGCTGCGGCCTGACGCAGACAAGGTGACCGGGTTGATGGTGATGGTGGTTCGGGGCCTGGGCGTGGGGATGACGCGCGCTTTGGTGACGAGATCGTTCATGGGGAGCCTCCGGGGACTGGATCTTGGGTGGCGATGGGTCTAGAGAGTTAATCGGAACGGCGTTCCGTATGCGGAATTCATATACGGAACAGTGTTCCGTTTAGCAAGGGCTGGCCGCGATTTTTCGCGTCAGCAGGAGACGGCGCATGAGCGCAGGCATTGAAAACGACGAAAGCGATGGCCCTGATGCAGGCGCCCCCCGGGTGCGCGCCGATGCGCGGCGCAATGAAGACGCGGTGCTCGAGGCGGCCAAGGCAATCTTTTCGACGAGCGGTGTGGATGCACCGGCGCGCGAGATTGCAGGCCGTGCCGGCGTCGGCGTCGGCACGCTTTATCGGCGTTTTGCCACGCGCGCCGATCTGGTGATCGCGGTGTTCAAACGCGAGGTCGACGATTGCACGGCGCAGGCGGCCGTGCTTGCCGCAAGCCACCCGGCCGGCGAGGCTCTGGCGCTCTGGCTGCGCCGCTACACGAAATTCATTGCCACCAAGCGGGGTCTCGCCCAGGCCCTGCATTCCGGCGATCCGGCCTTTCAGGGCCTGCCCGACTATTTCCGTCAGAACTTCGAGCCGGCGCTGACAGGGCTCCTGGACGCTGCCGTCGAAGCGGGTGCGGTCCGACCGGGCATCGAGCCCTATGAACTGCTGCGCGCCATCGGCAATCTCGCCTCGGTCAAGGGCGCCGAACCGGACGGCGAGACGCCCGTGATGGTCGAGCTGCTGATCGACGGTTTGCGGTTTGGCGCGCCGAAGGCCGGTGCTGCGCAAAAGGCGTAGGCGGTGCTGGCGGCCTTGCCGTCGCCGATGACGGGCGGCGCTGAACGGTGGCGGACAAACCTGCCGGCACATGCCGCGTGATCGATGATCCAATGAAGGCGGTGGAGCCCCCTCTGCCGCCGGCTGACCCCATCCTCGTCTGAAGGACAATCCGATGAGACTTCCCTTCCGTATGCCCTGGGCGCAGGTCCGGGATCGAACCACTGTGCCAGTCGAAAAGGCGCTGCATCCGCGTCCCGGAACGGCGCTGTCGCTGATTGCGGGCGAGGGCGAGGCGCGGTGGACCGGGCGGAGCTACGCGGCGCTGGCCCGCGAGGGCTTCATGAAGAACCCGGTGGCGCATCGCTGCGTGCGTCTGGTGTCGGAAGCGGCAGCCAGTATCGGCTTTCTCGCCTATCAGCGCGACGGCGAGCGGCCGGATCACGCGGCGCTTGCCCTTCTGGCGCGGCCGAACGGGGCAATGACCGGGGCGGATTTTCTCGAAGCGCTCTATGGCCAGCTGCTGCTCTCGGGCAATGCCTATGTCGAGGCGGTGGCCGTGGGGGCTGGCGGGGCGGCGGAATTGCATTTGCTTCGGCCGGACCGGGTGAACGTGGTGACCGGCGCGGACGGCTGGCCCTCGGCCTATGACTACCGCGCGGGAACGCGCGCCCGGAGGATCGCACTCGACGGTCTCCTGCATCTGAAGCTGTTTCACCCGCTCGACGATCACGAGGGCTTTGCGCCGCTGGCCGCAGCCCAGGTGGCGCTCGATCTCCACAATGCGGCAGGCCGCTGGAACAAGGCGCTGCTCGACAATTCGGCAAGGCCTTCGGGTGCGCTGGTCTATCAGCCCAAGGAGGGCGGCAATCTGTCGACCGACCAGTATCAGCGGCTGAAGGTGGAGCTCGACGAGGGTTATTCGGGACCCATGCGGGCGGGCCGGCCCCTGCTGCTCGAAGGCGGGCTCGACTGGAAATCGATGGGGCTCTCGCCCAAGGACATGGATTTCGTCGAGGCGAAGAACGGGGCAGCGCGCGACATCGCGCTCGCCTTTGGCGTGCCGCCGATGCTGCTCGGCATTCCCGGCGACAACACCTATGCCAATTACCAGGAGGCCAACCGCGCCTTCTATCGCCTGACGGTGCTGCCACTGGTCACCCGGACGGGGGCGTCGCTCTCGGTGTTTCTGGGCGACCTGACCGGCGAGGGGCTGAGGCTGGTGCCGGATCTCGACACGGTGGCGGGGCTTTCTGCCGAGCGCGATGCGCTCTGGGCAAGGGTCGGGGCAGCGGGGTTCTTGACGGAGGAGGAGAAGCGCGAGGCGGTGGGCTATTGAGCGCCCCTTCTCCTCTCCCCTCTGTGGGCGCGGTTGCAAGATCGAGGTCTGAGCCCGATCAGGGCCAGACTTCGGCAGCGCTCGTCGCCCTGTTCGACGCCGGTGCCTGGAAAGGGGAGTTCCGGCGGCGGCTGCCGCTGACGCGGACGTTTCGCACCATGCAGTTTGGACAGCGGCCGCCAAGCCTCTCAGCGCGGACTGAGGCGTTGGCGAAGCGCGAGCCTTCAGGCCTTGCCGTTCTCACCGGTCGACGGCGCCGGGGCAAGGAACATCGGTGCCAGCGACAGCCGGCGGCGCACGGCGGTGATCCCTTCGCGCCGCACTGCATGCAGCCTGTGGCCGAACTCGGTCATGGCGGCTTCGAGCTTGATGTCGCAGGCTTGCGAGCCCGAGCGGCCATAGAAGAGATAGGCGAGCCCGATCGAGAGCATGGCCATCAGGCCGGCGGCGATCAGGACGTCGGAGAGGAAATGCGCGCCGAACGCGATGCGGTTGAGCGCGGTCAAGGCGGCAAACAGGCTGAGCAGGACGAAGACGCAGCGGCGCCAGACAACAGGCACGAAGAAGGCGAGCGGGATCAAGCAGACGACCACGGCGGCCTCGCCCGACACGAAGGAGCGGTCGTCGAAGAAATCGCCACCGAGAGCCCAGGCATGGATGAACGGATCCTGGCCGCCGAATTCGAGGGTATTGCGGGGCCGGGGTCGGTCGAAGAAGGGCTTGAAGAGGCCGTTCACCAGGAGCGCCGGGCCGAGCAGGAAGAGGCTGGCGAAATAGAGCGTGAAGCGCGGCGGGAAGAGGGATGGGCGCGACGGATAGATGAGCTTCAGCACCAGGCCGAAGACAAGCACGATGGTGAGCGTCAGCGGGAAATACTGGCCGAAGGCGCGGAAGGTGTTGAGTTCGCCCATCCGGCTGGCCGGAAAATCCTCGCCCTCGACATAGAAGATCCGGCTGATGGCGATGTCGATCTGCGGAAAGGTGACGAAGACCGCCGACAGCGTCAGCGTCACGAGCAGGGCGAAGAGAAGCGGCTTTTCCTGAACCGTACCGCGCGGCGCGCGCGCATCCTGTGTGACGAAAACCATGACCATCCCCCGATGTGTTTTACCCAGGCGATAGATGGCCCGGCTCGGTGAAGGCCGTGTGACGGAACGATTGTCGTTTTGTGGCAAATGCCCGCCTGGGAGGTCATGCACGCCCATGATCGACGGGTGTCTGCAAACGGCTCATGGCGGACAGATGCCGGTGGAATCGACCTCCGGATTGGCGGGGCCGGCCGCACTTGAAGCACTGGTTGAAGAGGCGGAATCACCGTCTGAACGTCGGCCGCCAAGGGATTCAACGGATTCGACAATCGTGGATCGGAGCCAGAGCGACCAGCTGTTCTGATTGGAGAGGAGGCGCCGGCCGCAGCCTTGTGGGCGGGATCGTTCCGGCCGGCGCCGCATCAAAAGCTAACTGCGAAAGATGAACAAATGACTGATCTCGGCCATGACGGCGGCGTGACTTCCGCGCGTCTGATCGGTGCCGTCGCGGGCTCCGCGATTTCGCTGGTCTACCTGCTTCCCAAACATCGACGCGAGGCGGCCGTGCGCTTCCTCACCGGGGTCGCCTGCGGGCTGATCTTCGGCGGTCCGGCGGGGATCTGGGGCGCGGCGCGGCTCGGTCTCGAGGGGCGGTTGTCGCCGTCGGAGACCATGCTCGCCGGTGCCACGCTGGCCTCGTTTACGGCCTGGTGGGGGCTGGGTCTGCTGGTACGGCTGACCGGACGGGCAGGGGACAAGGTGGGCGGTTGATGCGTTTGCCGCGCTCACCCTGAGGAAGCCCCTGCGCACAAAGCCCGCTGCCGCTTCTCCACCTTCCCGCCGGCGCCGACAAACAATCAACATTACGAGGAGACGAGCCATGCAGGTGACGGAAGCGGCAGAGGCGCCGCGGTTTCGCTATGCCGGATTGACGCTCAAGGGCGTTGGCGGGGACGGACGGTTTTCGGGCTATGCGAGCCTGTTCGGCGAGGTGGATCTTGGCCGCGACGCGATCGAGCCCGGGGCATTTTCCGCCTCGCTGGAGACGCGGGGGGCAGGCGGCGTGCGCATGCTCTTCCAGCATGATCCGGCTGAGGTGATCGGCCGCTGGACCGTCATCCGCGAAGACGAACGGGGGCTTTATGTCGAGGGCAAGCTCGCAACCGACGTGGAGCGTGCCCGCGAGGTGCATGCGCTGATGAAGGCGGGCGCGCTCGACGGGCTGTCGATCGGCTTTCGCGCGGTGAAGGCGAGGAGCGACCGCAAGACCGGTGTCCGGCGCATTCTGGAGGCTGATCTCTGGGAAATCTCGGTGGTGACCTTCCCCATGCTGCCGACGGCAAGGGTCTCGAATGTCAAGCATCAGCGGTTCTACCGCGACAGGGAAACCGAGCTCGTCCGGCTGATGCGCCGGGCGGCACGGTCGATGGCGAACAATCACTTCACGAAAGGATGAGCGAGATGGAAGACGCGATGATTGCAGGCGAAGGCATGATGGGAGCGGCGGGCAAAGATGCCGTCGCCGCGGGCGGGGCAGGCGGCAGGCGCGGCAAAGGCGGGCCGGCCAGGCTGGCACCGGAGGTGAAGGCGGCACCCGATACGGTGACATCGGCCTTTGCCGAATTCATGACGGCCTTCGAGGCCTTCAAGGAGGCCAATGACGAGCGGCTTGGCGAGATCGAGGAGAAGCTGACAAGCGACGTCGTCACCCGCGACAAGGTGGAACGGATCAACAAGGCGATCGACGATCAGAGCCGGCTCATCGACGAACTGGTGCTGAAGAAGCGCCGCCCGCCGCTCGCCCGCCCCGGCCGGGACGAGGCCGGGCTTTCCGAACACAAGGCAGCGTTTGAGGCCTATGTGCGCCGCGGCGATGATGCAGCATTGCGCGATCTCGACCAGAAAGCCCTGTCGGCGGGCGTTGCCGGCGATGGCGGCTATCTGGTGCCGCCGCAGGTGGATGAGGAGATTGGCCGCAGGCTGCGCGTCATCTCGCCGATCAGGGCGCTGGCGACGGTGCGCCAGGTTTCGGGCTCGGTCTTGAAGAAGCCCTTTGCGGCGACGGGCTTTGCCTCCGGCTGGGTGGCGGAGACGGCGGCGCGCCCGCAGACTGGCACACCGGAACTGGCCGAACTCGCCTTCCCGACCATGGAGCTCTATGCCATGCCGGCAGCGACACAGGCGCTGCTCGATGATGCGGCCGTCGACATCGAGGCCTGGATCGCAGCCGAAGTCGACATCGCCTTTGCCGAACAGGAAGGCCAGGCCTTCGTCTCGGGCGACGGGGTGCTGAAGCCGAAGGGTTTCCTCGCCTATGACAAGGTCGACGATGGTGCCTGGGAATGGGGCAAGATCGGCACCATCCCGACCGGTGCGGCCGGGGCTTTCGCCGCAAGCGGCGCCTCCGACGTGCTGATCAACACGGTCTATGCGCTGAGGGCAGGACACCGCCAGAACGGCACCTTCGTGATGAGCCGGCGCAGCCAGGGCGCGGTGCGCAAGCTGAAGGACGCAGACGGCAACTATCTCTGGGCGCCGCCGGCACGGGCCGGGGATCCCGCCTCGCTGATGGGCTTTCCGGTCGCCGAATCCGAGGACATGCCGGAGATCGCGGCCAATGCGACGGCCATCGCCTTTGGTGACTTCCGCGCCGGCTATCTGGTGGTCGACCGGGTGGGCGTGCGGGTGCTGCGCGATCCCTATTCGGCCAAGCCTTACGTGCTGTTCTACACGACCAAACGCGTCGGCGGCGGCATTCAGGACTTCGAGGCGATCAAGCTGGTGAAGTTTTCGGCGTAAGGGTTTTACCCTCCCCTTGAGGGGGAGGTGGGGGCTGCGGCGACGACCAACTTGCACAGTTGAAGCTTGCCCCTCATCCGCCTGCCGGCACCTTCTCCCCGCTGGCGGGGAGAAGAGCGTGTTCGGCTGGCGGCGGTGCCTCCTTCTCCCCGTTAACGGGGAGACGGTGCCCGAAGGGCGGATGAGGGGCCTGTGTTCTCTGCAGGCATCCACCTTTCCCAGTTTCAAAGGACATCTCATGACCATCATCGAACTTACTCCACCCGCGCTGGAGCCGCTGACGCTTGCCGAGATCAGGGCGCATCTCAGGCTCGAAGGCGAGGAGGAGGACGCGTTGCTCCTGGCGCTTGCCACCGTGGCGCGCGAGCATCTGGAGCGGGAAACCGGGCTGGTGCTGGCGGCGCGCGAGTTCCGGCTTTGCCTCGACGACTGGCCGGAAGACGGGATCGTGACGATCCCGCGCGGGCCTGTGCAGGCGGTGACGTCGGTGACGGTCTATGACGGCGACGGTGTGCCGCAGGCTGTCGATCTCGACGGGCATCTGCTTGACGGGCAGGCGCGACCGGCAAGGCTTTGGCTGAGGCACCTTCCGCAGCCGGACCGGGCCATGAACGGGATCGAGGTGGAGTTTTCGGCCGGCTTCGGCGAGAGCGGCGCGGACGTGCCGGAGACGCTGAAGCGGGCCATGCTCTTGCATGTGGCGGCGATGTTTGCAGCCCGGGGCGTCGTGGCGCCGGACGCCCAGCCGGCGGTGGTGCCGCCGGGTTATGACCGGTTGATTGCGCCCTTCTGCCGGCGGGGGCTCTGATCATGGCGATGATGGATATCGATGCCGGGCGACTGACGGCGCGGCTGGTGCTGGAACGGCCTGAAGTGGTCGAGGACGGTCAGGGAGGGGCGGTGACGGCTTTCGCCGAACTCGCCCGTGTCTGGGCGCTGATCGAGCCGCGCGGCTTTGCCGAGGAGGAGAAGGGGCCAGGGCTTGCCGCGACCGTGACGCATCATGTGACCGTGAGGGCGCGCGGGGATCTCAACCCGGGGCAACGGTTCCGCAAGGGCGCGCGGGTCTTCGAGATCCTGGCGGTGCGTGATCCGGACGAGACCGGGCGATACCAGCGGGCGCTTTGCCGCGAGGTGACGGGATGAGCGGAGCGCGCAAGGAAACGGCACTGGAGGCGACGGGTGCGCGGCTTGCCGAAATGCTGCGCCGGGCGCTGGCGGATCGGCTGGCGCGGCGGATGGATGGGCTGTCATTGGGCGTGGCCGAACGGGTGAATGGGGCTCGGCAGGTTGATGAGCCAGGGTCGACCGGGGAAGAGGGAGCGCGCAGATGACGAATGCGGTCAATGCCTTGCTGGCAGCACTTCAACAGGCGGTGAAGGGCGATGCGGCGCTGATGACGGCGCTCGGACCCCAGGGCTTGTCCGACCGCACGGTCCGGCCGCAGCGCTTTCCGGCGCTAGCGGTCGCCACGGTCGAGGCGCGGGATTTTTCGACCGGCGAGGCGGAGGGGGAGGAGATCCTGCTGACGCTCGAGGCCTGGAGCGCCGTCTCGCGCCGCGAGGCCGAAGGCCTGGTGATGGCGGTCCGGCGGGTGACGGACGGATTGCCGGAGGGACTAGAGGACTTCCGGCTGGTGAACCTCCGGCATCGGCGCACGGTGAGCCGGCGCGAGGTGAAGGCGGGCCTCTTCGTCGCGGAGGCGAGTTTTCGGGCGGTGCTGGAGTGAGGTGGCAGGGCCGCCCAGGGTCCTTGGAGGCCAGGCCCCGCACCTCATGATGAGGGGCTGATCGCCGCCGGGCCCTTGCGTGCTCGTCTTGCAATCACCGCCAATGCCAGGATTGCGGCAAAACCCGTTGCGGCAAAGAGGGTGGCCAGCAGAAGGCCGGTATCGATGCCGGCGCGGTCGATGACGGCTGTCATCAGAACGGGGGCGGTGGCATTGGCCAGATTTTGCGGCAGGGACAGACGCGCCGACTGACGGGCAAAACGGCTTGCGGAGAAGAAGGCGAGCGGCAGGGTGGCGCGGGCGAGGGTCGCGACGCCCGAGCCGAAGCCGTAAAGCGCGGTGAACAGGAGAAGGCTGGACGGTGTGCCCGGGGAGAAGATCAGGAGCACGGTCGAAGCCGTGAGCATGGCGGTGCCGGCAAGGCCGGTGGTGATCGGCGAGGAGTGTTTGCCGAGCACGAGATCGAAGGCGCGGGCGGCAATGCCGAAGACGGCGCGCAGCGAGCCGAGTTGCAGCGCCAGCGCCGGGGTTGCGCCCGACAGCTCCAGAATGTGCAGGAGCTGCGGCGACAGGCCGAAGGTCATCAGGCTGGCAAGCGACGTCGAGAGTGCGATCAGGAGAAAGGTGACGGTGGCCATGCGGCGGCTCAGGTTCAGCGGTTCCATCGCGTCGGTGGCGCGGTCCTGTTCCGAGCGGGCAATCGCGATCCGGCCGATGCCGAGATGCACGGGCAGCGCGATGACGAGTTGCGCGCCGGCTGCAGCGAGAAGCGCGCCGCGCCAGCCGAAGGCCTCGCCGGCGAGTGTCAGGAGTGGCCAGCAGACGGCCGAAGAGAGGCCGGTAAAGATCATGAGGATGCCGATGGCGCGGCGCGCCTCGCGCCCTTCGCGTTCGACGACGGCGGCAAAGGCCGGCACGGTCAGCGCAAAGGAGCCGCCGGCGCCGAGGATCAGCCAGGCGATTGCATAGGTGAGAAGGCCGGTGGAGAGGGCAAGAAAGACGAGGCCTGATGCCATGAGGATGGAGCCCATGGCGAGCACGCGGGATGCTCCGTGGCGGGCGATCATCCGGCCGGTCCAGGGACCGAGAAAGGCCATGGTCAGCATCATCACGGTGAGGCCGGCAAAGGCCATTTCGTTGGCGAGCCCGAGATCGGCGGCCATGGCGCGGCCAAAGACGGCCGGCATTTCATATGTCGTGCCCCAGCCGAGGATCTGCGAAACCGCGAGCGCTGCGACGAGGGTGGTGCGGGGGACGTTCATGACGAGACTCAAGGAGAGGTGGCATGTCGGCGGGCTGTTTCTTCTAGGCCGGTTGTGGGGCGGGCGATAGGGCGAAATCGTCGGGCGGGCTGTGTTGGGGCAGGCCGCGTATTGTCGCCCTTCATGCCGAGGCGCCTGATCAAGGCGAGGACCTCCAAGCATCCGTCTGATCGGAGACCAGGGCCCTTCGAGGCCCGCCGAAGCCTTCGATTTTCCGCGCTCCCGCAAGCGGGGACATGGGCCGCCCCACGGGCCTCGCCCCGACAAGCAATCACACACATCATCAAGGAGAAACGCCATGGGCGCGCAGAAGGGCAAGGATCTGTTGCTGAAGGTCGAGGATGGGGCGGGGTTTGCGACAGTCGCGGGCCTGAGGGCCAGGCGGCTGGCATTCAATGCGCAATCGGTCGATGTGACCGATAGCGAGAGCGCCGGGCGCTGGCGGGAGCTGCTGGAAGGCGCCGGTGTCAGGCGGGCCGGCTTGACCGGTTCCGGCCTGTTCAAGGACGCGGCTTCGGACGCGCTCGTGAGGGCGGCCTTCTTTGCCGGATCGATCCTGACCTTTCAGGTGGTGATCCCTGATTTCGGCACGGTGACGGCGCCCTTCCAGGTGACGGCGCTTGATTATGCCGGAAATCACGACGGCGAGGTGACCTTCGAGATCGCCCTGGAATCGGCCGGCGCCGTTTCCTTCGCGGCGCTGTGAGGCAGTGATGCGGGGCTATGGAGCGGACGATCTGTGCGAGCCGGTGACGGTGAACCGCGCCAACCGCCATCGCGGCGAGGTGGAGGCGACAATCGACGGCGAGCGGCGCATCTTGTGTTTGACACTGGGTGCGCTTGCCGAACTGGAGACGGCCTTCGGGGCAGACAGCCTGGCCGATCTCGCGGCGCGGTTCTCGAGCGGCAGGCTGAGGAGTGCCGATCTCACGCGGATTCTCGCTTGCGGATTGCGCGGCGGAGGCAACCGGCTGTCGGATGCCGATGTGGCCGAGATGGCGGTCGACGGTGGGGTCGCGGGTGCGGCCAGCGTGGTCGGCGACTTGCTGGCGGTGACCTTTGGCGTGGCGGCGGATGCGGCCGGGCCGGAGCGGCACCGACGCGGCGAGGGCGCCACCTCCCCTTGAGGGCCGCAGGCGGGGCGGAGGTGCAGCCGTTTCCCTGGGACGCGGCGATGACGCTCGGCCTCTCCCGTCTGCGGCTTTCTCCGGAGGCATTCTGGCGGCTGAGCCTGCCGGAACTTTCGGCCATGGCAGGAGCCTTCGGACAGCCGGCGGGCCTGTCGCGCGGTGACGTGGCGGCCTTGATGCGACGATTTCCGGATTGAGGCCGAGAGGAAAAGACCGGGTGCCCGCCAGCGACGGGTGGCCTCGCCCTTCGAGGCCATCGCGGAGTTGGCGCGCCGCCGGGTCTCCAAGAAAAGACAGGGATGCGGGCGAGCGCCATGTGCCGTCTTGAAAGGAAAATTCCATGACCGATGACGATATGCTGGCGCTTTCCGTCGATCTCGACGGCTCGCAAGCGCTGGCCGTGCTGGACGATCTGGAAAGCCGGTCGGCGAGTTTCGGCCGGGCGCTGACGTCTGCGCTGAAGGGCGCGACATCAGGGGGCAAGGGGTTGGAAGACGTGTTGCGCAGTGTCGGATCGAGGTTGACCGACATTGCGCTTTCGGCGGGATTGAAGCCGCTGGAGGGCCTGCTTGGTGATGCGGCGGGCAGTCTGATCGGCAGTCTCACTTCGGGGCTGGGATCGGCGCTCGGCACGGGCCTGACCGCCTATGCAGCGGGTGGCGTGCCCGGGCGGGTGATGCCCTTTGCAGAGGGCGGCGTGGTCGCATCGCCGACCTATTTTCCGCTGGCCGGCGGAGCCGGGCTGATGGGCGAGGCAGGCGCGGAGGCCATACTGCCGCTGAAACGCGGCGCCGATGGCGCGCTGGGCGTGGCCGCCGAGGGGGCGGGCGCCGGTACGGTGATCCATTTTCAGGTGACGGCGAGTGATGCGGCGAGTTTTGCCAGGAGCGAGGGGCAAATCACGGCAATGCTGGCGCGCTCGGTCGGGCGCGGGCGGCGGGGGCTGTGACGGGCGGTCGCGGAAGGCAGCAGGAGTTTGGCGCGCATGCGGCCCTTCGGGTTGTCTCCTCGCGAGCGTGGGAGAAGGAGAGGTCGGCGGGGCGACGGCCCCGGCGCGCGCATTGGCGCCCTCCTTGCCAGCACCTGAATGACACGGATTCCAAGCATTTTTCTCATCAATCCATTGAACGGAGACAGGCATGGCCTTTCACGAACAGCGTTTTCCGCTGCGTCTGTCGCTGACAACGAGCGGCGGGCCGGGGCGGCAGACGGATATTGTTTCGCTCTCCAACGGACGCGAGGCGCGCAATCGGCGTTGGCGGTTTTCGAGGCGCCGGTATGATGTCGGGACTGCGATCCGGTCGGTCGCGGATCTCTACGCGGTGCTGGAATTCTTCGAGACGCGGGGCGGGCAATTGCATGGGTTTCGCTTTCGCGATCCGGTGGATTGTTCCTCCGCACGGCCGGGAGAGGGCGTAACGTCGCTCGATCAGTGGATCGGGACAGGCGACGGAGAAACGGCGACCTTCCAGCTCGTGAAGGCCTATGGCGACGGGGCGGCAATCGAGCGGCGGCCTGTGGCCAAGCCGGTGGCCGGTTCGGTGCGGATTGCGCTCGACGGGGTGGAGCAGACGGAGGGTTTCACCTGCGATGTGACGAGCGGCATCGTCGCCTTTGCAGGCGGACATGTGCCGACGGCGGGCACCGAAATCCGGGCGGGCTTCGACTATGACGTGCCTGTTCGTTTCGACACTGACCGGATCGAGATCGATCTCGAAGCCTTTCGCGCCGGCCGCATTCCCGCCATTCCGCTGATCGAGGTGATGCCATGAAACAGCTCCCGGACGCTCTGGCCGCGCATGTGGCGACGGGCGAGACGACGCTCTGCCGGGCATGGAGTGTGACCTGCCGCGACGGTTTTCAGCTTGGCTTTACCGAGCACGACCAGGTGCTTTCCTTTGACGGCACGGTGTTCGAACCGGGTACGGGCTTTGCGGCGACGGAGGCGAGTGCGGGACGTGGGTTGGCGGCACCCGGTGCCGAAGTGCGAGGCGGGTTTTCGAGCGATGCGATCACGGAAGAGGATCTCGCCGCCGGGCGGTATGACGGGGCGCGGGTCGAAGTCTTTCTCGTTAACTGGCAGGCGGCGGAAAACCAGCATGCGCTCCTCGCGATGCAGGAGATCGGCGAGGTAAGCCGGGCGGGGCCGGGATTTTCGGCGGAGCTCAGAAGCTTTGCCCATCGCCTGCAGCAGCCGGAGGGGCGGATCTACAACCGCCGCTGCGATGCCGATCTGGGCGATGGCCGCTGCCGGGTGGATATGGCTGTGGAGAACCGGCAGGTGACGGGGGTCGTGGCGCAGGTGCTGTCGGCCGATCGGCTGACGGTATCGGGTCTGCCGGCTTTGGCGGAGGGGCATTTCCGGCTGGGGGGCGTGCGCTTCCATGCGGGACTGCTTTCGGGCAGGCGTCTGGCGATCGAGGAGAGCGAAGCGGTGGCAGGTGGCATGGCGACGCTCCGGCTCTGGCTGCCGCTTGAGGCAAGGCCGTCGCCGGGAGACGCGGTGACGCTGACAGTGGGCTGCGACAAGAGTTTTTCCACCTGTCGAATGAAATTTGCCAATCAGTTGAATTTTCGTGGGTTTCCGCACATGCCGGGCAGCGATTTCGCCTATTCCTATGTGAGCGGCGACAGCACCCATGACGGCGGCGTGCTGTATGCATGAGGCAGGCCCTTTCTGCCGCCCTGAACTCCCTTGCCCGATCCCTGCGGCGTCAATTCCAAACCCGTCGCTCCGCAATCGTCACCTCCGCACCGGAGCACGCCCATGTCCGTCAATGCAGAGGTCCTGGCGATCGCCCGGACATGGATCGGCACGCCCTATCGGCACCAAGGGGCGGTGCGGGGCGTGGGCTGCGATTGTTTGGGACTGATCCGTGGGGTCTGGCGGGAGCTTTATGGGCAAGAACCGGAATCCGTGCCGGCCTATGCGCCTGATTGGGCCGAGCGCGCCGGCGAGGAGCGGCTGGTTCGCGCGGCGGAACGGCATTTCTCCAGTGTGCCGTCATTCGCCGAGAGCGTGTCCGGCGATCTGGTGCTGTTCCGGTTTCGGCCGCATCTGGCGGCGAAACATGCGGGAATTCTGGCGTTGACGCCGGCTGAACGACCGAGCGGCGTCTCGCATCACGAGCGGATTGGCGCAGGCCCGGGCCTCGATGGGCATGATGCGCGGCCCGACGCATTCATCCATGCCTATGAGCAATCGGCAGTCACGCTTTCGGCGCTGGTGCCGGGATGGCGGCGCCGGATTGCCGGCATCTATCGATTTCCGGAGAGGACCAGCTGATGGCAACCATTGTTCTGCAGGCGGCAGGGGCGGCACTCGGCTCGGTCTTCGGGCCGGTGGGAGCAATCCTCGGGCGGGCGGCGGGGGCGCTTGCCGGGAGCATGATCGACCGCAGCCTTCTGGGGGGCACCCGTGAGGTCAACGGGGCGCGGCTCTCTTCGGCGCGGCTTGCCGGTGCGACCGAGGGGACCGCGATCCCCAAGCTCTATGGCACGGCGAGGCTTGGCGGCACGCTGATCTGGGCAACGCGTTTCGAAGAGGAGACCGTGACCGAACGGACGGGCGGAAAATCCTCCGGCGGCACGCGCAAGACGACCTATCGCTATTATGCCAATCTGGCGCTTGGGCTCTGCGAGGGGCCGATTGCGGGCGTGCGGCGCGTCTGGGTCGACGGGCGCGAGCTCGACACGACCGAAATCGAGATGCGCGTCTATCGCGGCACGGAGAGCCAGCCGCTCGACCCGCTGATCGCGGCCAAGCATGGCGCAGGCCGGACGCCGGCCTATCGCGGGCTGGCCTATGTGGTCTTCGAGCGGCTGCCACTCGACGATTTCGGCAATCGCATTCCGCTGTTGCAGTTCGAGGTGATCCGGCCGGTGGGGACGCTGGAGGAGAAGATCAGGGCGGTGACGATCATTCCCGGCGCGACCGAGCATGGCTATGCCACCGCGCGCGTCTCGGATGCCCCGCGCGAGGGTGAGAAGCGCTGGCTCAATCGCAACACGCTGATGGCGACGACCGACTGGCAGGCCTCGCTGGACGAGTTGCAGGCGCTCTGCCCCAATCTGGAGAGCGTGGCACTTGTCGTCGCCTGGTTCGGTACGGATCTGAGGGCCGGCAATTGCCGGGTGCTGCCCGGTGTCGAGGTGGGGTATCGTCGCGAGGAGAGCCGGCCCTGGAGCGTGGCGGGAATGTCGCGCGGGGAGGCTTACCTCGTATCGCGCCATGCCGGCGGGCCGGCCTATGGCGGATCGCCTGATGATCAAAGCGTGACCGAGGCCATCCGGGATTTGCGGGCGCGCGGCTTGAAGGTGACGCTCTATCCCTTTGTTCTGATGGATATTCCTGCAGGCAATGGCCTGCCCGATCCCCATGGAGGTGAGGAACAGGCGGCCTATCCGTGGCGGGGGCGGATCACCGCTTATCCGGCCAGTGCCGACAAGACGGCCTCGGCGCGGGCGCAGATCTCGACATTCGTCACGCGCAGCGAGGGCTACCGGCGATTCGTCCGCCATTACGCGACGCTGGCGGCGTCGGCCGGCGGGGTGGACGGGTTTCTGCTGGGTTCGGAACTCAAGGGGCTGACGACGCTGCGCGACGGGATGAACGCCTTCCCCTTCGTCGAGGCGCTGGTGTCACTGGCGGGCGAGGTCCGCGGCATTCTGGGGTCATCCACGGCGATTTCCTATGGGGCAGACTGGAGCGAATATTTCGGCCATCAACCGGCGGATGGATCGGGGGATGTGTTCTTCCATCTCGACCCGCTCTGGTCGAGCCCTGATATCTCGGCCGTGGGTATCGACAACTACATGCCGCTGGCCGATTGGCGCGATGAGGATCTGGAGGTGACGAGCCCTGACGGGTTCGCCGGGACCGATGACGCCTCCGGTTTTGGTCGCATGCTGACGGCGGGAGAAGGCTTCGACTGGTTCTATGCCAGTGAGGCAGACCGGCAGGCGCGACTTCGGACGCCGATCACCGACGGCGCCTATGGCAAACCCTGGATCTATCGCTTCAAGGATCTCGAAAGCTGGTGGGGTAACCACCACTACAACAGGGTTGGCGGGGTCGAGCAGGCGAGCCCGACGGGGTGGATCCCTTTCCTGAAACCATTCTGGTTCACCGAACTCGGATGCGGGGCGGTCGACAAGGGGGCGAACCAGCCGAATGTCTTCGCCGATGCGAAATCGGTCGAGAGCGGCAGGCCGCACTTCTCGGCGGGCGCGCGCAGCGACAGCCAGCAGCGGCGCTTTCTCGAGACGCATCTCGACCACTGGAACGGAGGGGAGGCGCCCCACGGCATGGTCGATCCGGCCGGCATCTTCGTCTGGACCTGGGATGCGCGGCCCTATCCGGCCTTTCCGCAGAATTCGGGGCTCTGGGCAGACGGGCTGAACTGGCGCACCGGGCATTGGCTGAACGGGCGGCTGGGCACGGCGACACTGGCCGACACCATCGCCGCGATCCTAAGGGATCACGACTTTGAGGATTTCGATGTCTCGGAAGTGGCGGGCGATCTGGGCGGCTACGTCAAGGGGGATCTCACCTCGGCGCGCGATCTGCTCGAGCCGCTGATCGAGCTGTTCCAGATCGACGTGATCGAGGATGGCGGGCGGCTGAAATTTCGCACACGACCGACGGCGAGCCTGCCGGCCCGCGAGATCACGGTTCTGGCCGACCTGCCCGATCAGGCTCTCTGGAGCGAGACGCGCGGTCATGACAGCGATTTCGCCTCGGAAGCACTGGTGACCTTCTACGATCCGGCTGCTGATTATGTCGAGGCGAGCGTGCGTTCGCGCAGGGTCGAGGCGGCGACCGAACGCCAGCTTGCCCGTGATCTGCCGGCCGCGATGCCGGAGGAGACGGCACTGGCTGCTGCCGAAGGCTGGCTGCGCGACAACCGGCTGGCACGGCGGACCTTGCAACTGGCGCTGGGGCCACAGGAGATTGCGGTCGAGCCGGGGGATGTGCTGCGGTTTCCGGACGGGCCGGAAGGGCGGTTTCTGGTGCAAGGGATAGACGAGGGTTTCGAGCGGAGGCTGACGCTGCGGGCCTTTGCCGGCAAGGTGTCGGCACCCGTGGCGGTGGTCGAGCCGGAGCGTTTGCCGGATGGTGGCGGCGCGGCGGGCTTTGCGCCCGTTGTCAGCTTCCTCGATCTGCCGCGGCTGGAGGGCACGAACCATGCCGGCGATGCCAGCGTCGCGGCCTTTGGCCGGCCGTGGCGCAGGCTTGCTGTGTCGAGTTCGCCGGAGGCTGAGGGTTATCGTCTGCGGCTGACGCTGGACCGGCCGGCAACGATCGGGCGGCTTGCGGAGGCGCTAATGCCGGGCCCGGTGGGGCGTTTCGATCCTGCCCATGCCGTGGTGGTCGATCTTCTGGGCGGGGCCTTCGCCGCGGCAAGCCGGATGGCGGTACTGTCGGGCAGGAATCGGCTGGCCGTGCAGGTGCAGAATGGCGGCTGGGAAGTGGTCGGTTTTGCCCAGGCTGAGGAAGTGGCCGTCGGGCGCTGGCGTCTGAGCGGCCTGTTGCGCGGGCTGGGCGGGACGGAGGATGCGACGGAGGCAGGAGCTGCTGTCGGCGCCGAAGTGGTGCTGCTCGATGAAGCGGTGCGGTCGCTGGGGCTGGTCAACGCCGAACGCGGAGCGGTGCAGAACTGGATTTTGGAACCGATGGGGCTGGTGACGGAGCTGTCCGGGCCGTTTGTCTTTGACGGTGGCATGCGGGCCGAGACGCCGCTTGCGCCGGTGCATGCGCGGGTGGTGCGGCAGGTCTCGGGAGATTTGCGGATTTCGTGGATCAGGCGCAGCCGGATCGAGGCTGATGCCTGGGCCGAAGGCGAGGTGCCGCTCGACGAAGCGCAGGAGCGCTACCGGCTGGAGATCCTGAACGGCAGTGCCGCGGTCCGCTTGGTCGAGGTGGGCGAGGCGGGGTTCACCTATGCCGCGGCCGATGAACTGGCCGATTTCGGGTCGGAGCAGGCGATGCTCGGCATTCGGGTGCGCCAGCTCGGGCGGCTTGTGGCAGGGCTGCCGCTTGCAGCGATGATTGCCATCGACGGATGATCAACGAAGAGGAGAGAAACATGCTGGATGTGAAACCCTGGTACCAGTCGAAAACCATCTGGGGCGCGCTGATCGCGATCGCCTCCCCGCTGCTCGGCCATGCCGGTCTGGACGTGGGCGGCGCGGAGCAGGCGGAGATTGCCGAGGCCATGACGACGCTTGCCGGCACGGTGGGCGGGCTGCTGGCCCTGTACGGGCGCCTCACCGCGACAAAGGGTGTGGGTGGGTGAGGTGATATGCAAGTGTATCCACGTCAGCCCTTTACGAAGTAAGGAATTTCCATTACCTTTCGCTGTGATCAATGAGGCAGGTGGCATGAACAAGATCTTGCGTAAGGTGAGCACGATCACCGAAAAGGGACAAACCACCATTCCGAAGCCCATTCGCGATGCGCTTGGCGTTGGCTATGGTGGACGGATTGCCTTCAGTCTGGACGAGAAGAATCGCGTTTCGGTCGAGCGCGACGATGTCGAAGACGATGATCCGGTATTGGACGGCTTTCTTGATTTTCTGGCCAGGGACATGGCGGCACGGCCGGGGGATGCTTTCATGGAGATCCCGCCCGGCCTGCGTGGCCGGATCGCTGCGTTGACTGAAGGCGCAGACATCGATCTCGACGCCCCGATCGACGGCGAGGTCGCGCTTTGAGATGGAAACGGTCAATGGCTGGATCATCCGGGCGCACCCGCTGTTTCTCGATCAACTGGAGCGCCTGACTGCAGCCGTTGAACGTGAAGCCAAAAGGAAGCCAGATACGTTTCGCAGCAGCGCAAATTTCAAGCTTCTGGTCGCGCTGCAGAAATTGATGGCTGAAGTCATACCGGCGGATCCGACCTCGTCCGCGTTTCGCCAGGGTGGGACGTTGGGTCCCGAGCGCAAGCACTGGTTTCGGGCAAAGTTCGGCAATGGGCGGTTTCGTCTTTTCTTCCGCTACAGTTTGACGGGCAAGGTCCTTGTCTTCGCCTGGGTCAACGACGCGGATACGCTGCGCAGTTACGGTTCGCGCAGCGATGCCTATGCCGTGTTCCGTGCGATGCTGGAGGATGGAAATCCGCCGGACAGCTGGACAGAGCTACTTGAGGCTGCGAGCGACGACACGGTAATACGGCGCCTGGACGCCATGACAGATCGTTCATCGAGGCTGGCGCGTGGCGATTGACGGAGGCTGGGCCCAAGCTCCTTCCCCACAAGATTACCGAGCATTCATTTGCCATTCAGACGCCTTGCGGTACATAATTTGGCAAGAGTGGACGTCATCCAAGAAGAAGCAGCAATGGCATCTTTCATGAAATACACGGGCCTGGCGCTGGCCATGACCGTGGCGACCTTGCCGACGCCCGGCAGCAATGCCATGGCAGCCGACTGCAGTGCGGCGGCGGAAAGGGTCGTGGCCGAGGTCGGCGGGCAGTTGCTTTCCGTCCGCGAATCGGGCGGTGAATGCGTCATCGTCGTGCTCGTTCCGGGCAGCGGCAACGAGCGGCCGCGCAAGGTCACCATGCGCGTCGCGCAGTGACCGGGGCGCAGTGACAGTGTCGATGGCCCGACTCTCCGCGATCAAGGGGTGAACCGCATGCGCATTCTCGTCGTCGAAGACGATGCCAACCTGAACCGCCAGCTCGTCGAAGCCCTGCAGGAAGCGGGTTATGTCGTCGACAAGGCCTTCGATGGTGAAGAGGGGCATTTCCTCGGCGACACCGAACCCTATGACGCGGTGATCCTCGACATCGGCCTGCCGGAAATGGACGGCATTACCGTGCTTGAAAAATGGCGGTCCGCGAGCCGGGTCATGCCGGTGCTGATCCTGACGGCACGCGACCGCTGGTCGGACAAGGTCGCGGGCATCGATGCCGGCGCCGACGACTATGTGACCAAGCCTTTCCATGTCGAGGAAGTCCTCGCCCGCATCCGGGCGCTGATTCGACGGGCGGCCGGTCATGCCTCCTCGGAAATCGTCTGCGGACCAGTGCGGCTCGATACCAAGAGTTCCAAGGCGACCGTCGAAGGCGTGACGCTGAAGCTCACCTCGCACGAATATCGCCTCCTCTCCTATCTGATGCACCACATGGGTGAGGTCGTATCCCGCACCGAACTGGTCGAGCATCTCTACGATCAGGATTTCGACCGGGACTCCAACACGATCGAGGTCTTTGTCGGACGCCTGCGCAAGAAGCTTGGCGTCGACATGATCGAGACGGTGCGCGGCCTCGGCTACCGAATGCAAGCCCCCGCGAAATGAGGATCCGCTCGCTCACCGCGCGCGTCCTGCTTTTGGCCACGCTCTGGTCGGCACTCGGTCTGGTGACCATCGCGGTGGCAATTTCCGCCCTCTATCGCCAGGGCGTCGAACGCGGCTTCAACAATCTCCTGCGTGCCCAGCTCTACAATGTCGTCAATTCCGTTTCGATCGGTGACGGCGACAGCCTGGCCGGCTCGCCGGCGCTCGGCGATCTGCGGTTTTCCCAACCGGCGACCGGTTGGTACTGGCTGGTCGAGCCGCTGGGCAATTATGCGACCGCACCGCTCGCCTCCGCGTCTCTGGGGGTTGCCAATCTCGCTGTGCCCGATGTCGAGCTGACACCCTTCGACCAGAATTACGAGCGCTACTACGAGATGACCGACGAGCTGGGCAACCAGATTCGCGTCGCCGAGACCGAGGTCGTGCTCGACGATCAGGGCCGTGCGGCGCGCTTTCGGGTCTCCGGCAATCTGCAGGTCATCGAGGACGAGATCAGCTTCTTCACCAGCCGGCTCTATACGGCGCTCGCCCTGGTCGGCATCGGCGGCCTGATCGTCAATGGTCTGGCCATTCTCTACGGTCTGAAGCCGCTCGACCGGGCCCGTCGGGCGCTGGAGCGCATCCGCCGTGGCGAAGCCGAACGCATCGAGGGTGAGTTTCCGAGCGAGATCCTGCCGCTCGCCAACGAGATCAACGCGCTGATCGACAGCAACAGGCGTATCGTCGAACGGGCGCGCATGCAGGTGGGCAATCTCGCCCATTCGCTGAAGACACCGATCGCCGTGCTGCTCAACGAGGCGCGCACGCTGAACAAGAGCCCTGCCGAGGTGATCGCCTCCCAGGCCGAGGCCATGCAGGCGCAGGTGAGCTCCTACCTCAACCGCGCCCGGATCGCTGCCCAGCGCGACAGCGTTCTGGCCCGCACCGAGGCTCAGCCGGTTCTGGAGCGTCTCGTTCGTGTCATGCGCAAGCTGAATGCCGAAGTGGCCTTCGAGCTCGATGCCGCGCCGGATCTGACTTTTGCCATGGAGCAGCAGGACGTCGAGGAAGTCGTCGGCAACCTCCTGGAAAACGCAGCCCGTTTTGCCCGCACCAAGGTGGTGACCCATGTTGTCATGACCGCACGCGAAGACGACCTGACGGACGGACGGCGCGGTTGGATCGAGGTCGTGGTCGAGGACGATGGGCCGGGTCTGGCGCCCGAAGAGATCGGCGAGGCCCTGAAACGTGGGCGAAGGCTGGACGAAAGCAAACCCGGAACGGGGCTAGGCCTGTCGATCGTCAAGGAGATTTCCGGGGAATATCAGGGTACATTCGGCCTGTCACGGGCCGGGATCGGCGGACTTCGCGCACAGTTGATCCTACCGGCTGTGACCAAAGACACTGGGTGATTGATTTTCCTGTGAAATTACATAGGTGTATAGGACGGCATTCGGCCAGCTGGCGGCATCCTTCGCGAAAGCGCGACAGGCGATGATCGGCAGCAACAATTCGACGGGACTTGGAACGGTCTGATGAGTGTGAAGCGATTCGGGATATTGGCAGCCACGGCCCTCGTGTCGCTTGCCCTTGTGGGCTGCACCACCTCGGGCGGCGGCCGCTCGGCCACTGCCAAGGCCAATTCCGCCGTCTATATCGCAGCACTTCAGGGCGGCATCGTCTCCCGCGTGGGCGTCGAGCTGTCGCGCAGCGAGACGCAACGCGCACTGGAAGCCGAATATCGCGCACTGGAAGCAGCCCCCGGTGGCCAGCCCGTGACCTGGGCAGGCTCAAATATGCGCGGCGAGGTCGTGGCGGCCGCGCCCTATCAGGTCGGCAAGCAGAACTGCCGCCAGTTCACCCACAAGGTGGTGAACGGCGGGCGTGAATTGCAGGCACGCGGTGCGGCCTGCCGCAATTCGAACGGGACCTGGACACCGTTGAGCTGAGGGCGCTGGCCCAAGCCTGATCCCGAAACGCAAACTCGATCTCCGCGTGACGGGGAAGGCCACTCTTCCCGCTTGACTTGGGTCAAGGCCGGGCGGGTTATGGCGGCCTAGAGAAGTCTTGCGGCCAAACGCCTCAACTTTCCGTCAGGGGGTGTTTGGCTGTTGGAAAGCACCCGTCCTTGACGTAATTGGGTCTCATGTTGTTCTGGATCATCTCCGCCCTGCTGACGGTCGTTGTCGCCGTCATCCTGCTCTCTCCGCTGATGCGAGCATCGGCCCGTGCATCCCTTTATGACGAGGGCGAGGCGGCTGTTTATCGTGACCAGCTGCGCGAACTGGAGCGGGACAAGGCGACAGGCCTGATATCCGCCGATGACGCCGACTATGCGCGCGCCGAAATCGGCCGCCGTCTGCTGGCGGTCGCCGGCCGTGCGACGACCGGCGAGGCGGCAACCGAACGGGCGTTCGAAGCCGCCGCAGCCGCGCCTGTTGCGCGCCGTCGCTACGGGCTCTCCCAGGCCTTCATCCTCCTCTGTCTTCCCGTCATCGGGCTCGCGGGCTATCTCGAAATCGGGAGCCCCGGCACGCCCGATGCGCCGCTCGCCGCCCGGATCGAAAATCCCGGCGATGACGTTGGTCTGCTCGTGGCCAAGGTCGAGCGGCATCTGGCGAGCAATCCTGAAGACGGCAATGGCTGGAACGTGCTGGCGCCCGTCTATTTCCGCATCGGCCGTTTGCCGGATGCCGAGATTGCCTATCGCAATGCGATCCGCATTCTGGGGCCCGATGCCGAGCGCATGAATGGCCTTGGCGAAACGCTGGTTCTGCGCAGTGACGGGATCGTCACGGACGATGCGCAGATGGCTTTCCAGGCAGCGCTGAAGCTCGAGCCGAACAATCCGCGTGCGGATTTCTATCTGGCCTTGGCGCTGGAGCAGTCCGGTCGTCGTGCCGAAGCTCTGGCCGCCTTCCAGGCGATTGCCACAGCCTCACCGCCAACCGCACCCTGGATGTCGCTGGTCAACCAGCACATTGCTGCCAACAGCGCCGGAGTGCCGCTCGCCAACGCCCCAGCGGCATCGGTGCAGCCGACGGCTCCGGCAGCACTCGGCAATCCCTCGGCAGACGACATTGCCAATGCGCAAGCGATGTCGGAAGACGACCGCAGCGAGATGATCCGCGGCATGGTGGCGAGCCTCGATGCGCGGCTGAAGGAAGACCCCAACAATTTCGAGGGCTGGATGCGGCTCGTCCGCTCCTATGCCATGCTGAAGGACAAGGAACGGGCGCAAGCCGCGCTGAAGGATGGCCTCAAGGCCTTCCCGGCTGACGGCGCCGAGGGCCAGCAGTTGATCGCCATGGCGACGGAACTCGGCCTTGATGTCGAGGAGGTGAGCCAATGACCCGCAAACAGAAACGTCTGGCTGTGATTGCCGGTGGCATGGGGTTCATCCTGACGGCCGTGCTTTTGATCATGTTCGCCTTCGGACAGTCGATCGCCTATTTCTACGTTCCCGGTGATCTCGCCAAGGCCGATCTGCAGCCGGGCACCCGCATTCGCCTAGGGGGCCTGGTCGAAACCGGCTCGGTCGTGCGGGGCGAGGGATCGACCATCACTTTCACCGTCACCGATACGCTGAGCGAACTTCCCGTCACCTATACCGGTATCTTGCCCGACCTGTTCCGCGAGGGGCAGGGCGTGGTGGCGGAAGGCCGGTTCGAGGGCATGGGCAAGGTCTTCGTGGCCGATACCGTGCTTGCCAAGCATGACGAGACCTATATGCCGAAGGATGTGGCCGATCGTCTGAAGGCGCAAGGGGTGGAACTCAGCGGCAAGGAAGAGATCCGATGATCATCGAGCTTGGCCATTATGCCCTCGTGCTGGCACTCGCCACCTGTCTGGTCGTCTCCATCCTGCCCGTCATCGGCGCCCGCCGCGGGGATGCGGCAATGATGGCCGTCGCGACAACAGGGACCTATGCGCTCTTCCTGCTCGTCGCCTTTTCCTTCGCGGTTCTTACCTACGGCTACGTCGTCTCCGATTTCTCGGTGCAGAACGTCTTCCAGAATTCGCACTCTCTCAAGCCGATGATCTACAAGGTCTCCGGCGTCTGGGGAAACCATGAGGGCTCGATGCTGCTCTGGGTGCTGATCCTGACGCTGTTCAGCGCCATGGTCGCCTTCTTCGGCACCAACCTGCCGGACCGCCTGAAGGCCAACGTGCTGGCCGTGCAAGCCTGGATCACGACGGCCTTTACCCTCTTCATTCTCCTGACCTCGAACCCCTTCGCCCGCCTGTCGCCCATTCCGGCCGAAGGACAGGATCTCAATCCCGTCCTGCAGGATATCGGCCTCGCGATCCATCCGCCGCTGCTCTATCTCGGCTATGTCGGTTTCTCCGTCTGTTTCTCCTTTGCGATCGCCGCCTTGATGGACGGCCGCATCGATGCGGCCTGGGCGCGCTGGGTGCGGCCCTGGACGCTGGCGGCCTGGGTGTTCCTGACGGCCGGCATCTCCATGGGCTCCTACTGGGCCTATTACGAACTCGGCTGGGGCGGCTGGTGGTTCTGGGATCCGGTCGAAAACGCCTCCTTCATGCCCTGGCTTGCGGGCACGGCCCTTCTGCATTCGGCGCTGGTCATGGAAAAGCGCGATGCCTTGAAGATCTGGACGGTGCTGCTCGCCATCATCGCCTTCTCGCTGTCGCTGCTCGGCACCTTCCTGGTGCGGTCTGGCGTGCTGACCTCCGTGCATGCCTTCGCGACAGATCCGACGCGCGGTGTTTTCATCCTCGGCATTCTCGTCATCTTCATCGGCGGGGCCTTCACCCTCTTTGCGCTGCGCGCACCGATGCTGAAGGCCGGCGGCCTGTTCCAGCCGATCTCGCGCGAGGGGGCGCTCGTCCTCAACAACCTGATCCTCACTGTCTCCACCGCGTCTGTTCTGATCGGCACGCTTTATCCGCTGCTTCTGGAAACGCTGACGGGTGAAAAGATTTCGGTCGGTCCGCCCTTCTTCAACATCACCTTCGGGCTTCTGATGATCCCGCTGCTTCTGGCCGTGCCCTTCGGGCCGTTTCTCGCCTGGAAGCGCGGCGATCTGCTCGGGGCTCTGCAGCGCCTCTACGTGGCGGCCGCACTCTCTCTCGTTCTCGGACTTGGCCTCTGGTACGCGCAGAATGGCGGTCCCGTCATGGCAGTGGGAGGCCTTGCGCTCGCCTTCTTCGTCATGGGGGGAGCGATCGCCGATCTCTGGTACAGGGCAGGCTTCGGCACGCATCCGCTGTCGACCGCCTGGAGCCGCCTCAAGGGCCTGCCGCGGTCCGCCTTCGGCACAGCGCTGGCGCATTTCGGCATGGGTGTGACCGTGCTCGGCGTCGTGGCCGTGACCACCTTCGAGACGGAAACCGTGGTCGAGATGAAGCCCGGCATGACGGCGGAGGCCGGCGGTTATGTCGTGACGTTCGACGGCATTCGCGCCGCGACCGGACCGAACTACACGGAGGATCAGGGACACTTCACCATCCGCGAGGGCGGTGTCGAGGTGGCCGATGTCTGGTCGTCGAAGCGGCTCTACACGGCGCGCCAGATGCCAACCACGGAGGCCGGCATCGTCACTTTCGGCTTCAGCCAGCTCTATGTGTCGCTGGGTGACCCGATGGCAGACGGCGGTATCGTGGTGCGCGTGTGGTGGAAACCCTGGATCCTCTGCATCTGGTACGGCACTCTCGTGATGATGGCGGGCGGTATCGTCTCGCTCTCGGACCGCAGACTGCGCGTTGGCGCGCCGAAGCGGGCCAAGGTGGCGGCAAAGCCGGCTCTGGAGGCTGCGGAGTGATGGGCTGGTTTCAGAAGATTGCCCCACTTGCAGCTGCCGCCGGCTTCTTCCTGCAAGCGGAAGGAGGGGCGAGACCGCCGATGTCGACCATGTCTTCTCCCCGCTTGCTGACAGAGGGTCTGGCGGAGGGGCGAAGCCGCCGGATGCTGCGTTGCCTGTTCATCCTGCTGGCCCTCCTTCTGACCCCCATTCATGCCTTCGCGGTCAATCCGGACGAAGTGCTGGCCGATCCGGTGCTCGAGCAGCGTGCGCGGGCGCTGTCGGCGGAACTGCGCTGCATGGTCTGCCAGAACCAGTCGATCGACGATTCCAACGCCGAACTCGCCCGCGATCTGCGCGTGGTGGTGCGCGAGCGGCTGGTGGGTGGCGATAGCGACGAGCAGGTGCTGGACTATGTCGTGTCGCGCTATGGGGAATTCGTGCTTCTGAAGCCGCGACTGAGTGTCCGTACGATCGGGCTCTGGGGCGCACCGGCGGCGCTCGCCATTATCGGTCTGATCGTGGCTGTGGTCTATACGCGCCGACGCGCTGTGCAGCCCGTGGCAAAGCTGTCGCCGGACGAGGAAGCGCGGCTCGGCAAGCTGCTGGATCGGGACTAGTCAAGGGCGCTTCCAGATCGGCGTCGTCAGCCAGCGCCATGCCCGGCGGCCGCCCGCGACCATGGCGGATCGTCAGGACACGCTGGCCGCGCCGATCTCGAGGTGGATCAGATCGTCTCCGGCAACGAACCGCCTTTGCGCCGCAAATACTCTCTTGCGCGGGGCGAAAAGTGCCCTGGCGCGTGACTGCGCCCGGCGTGAAGGTCGAACACCAGTCGAAGCGTGAGCGGATCTGACAGCCGCTGTTTCGATAGCGCTTACTGTTCCGGTTTCAGGACGGACAAATGCGTCAGCCGGGACCGGGTCCACGACAGGCGTACCTGTCGACGAACATTACGAAGAATTCATCTGCCGTACAGTTCGCCGTAACCTGACAGCTCCTATATCTCTCCTCATCCACCGCTTCCCGCCGCCAGATTGGCCGGCGGCTCCAGTCAGATGAACAGATGAAGGTAGATCACATGTCCAAGAACAAAGGTCGTTCGTTGCAGTCGATCCTGAAGACCTCCACCACCGCCGGCCTCACCGCCATGATGCTGGTGACGGCCGCCCCCTTCGCCGCCGTGCCGGCGCTTGCCGCACCGGTTGAAGTGGACGCGCCGCAGGTGCCGAGCTTTGGTGATGTCGTGCAGGCCGTCCTGCCGGCCGTCGTGTCCGTCCGGGTCCAGTCGAACGTTCAGCCGGCATCGTCCGACGAAAGCAATTTTTCCTTCAACTTTGGCGGTCGCAGCTTCGAGGATCTGCCGGATGATCACCCGTTGAAGCGCTTCTTCCGCGAATTCGGTGGTCCAGGCATGGAAGGTGGTCCGCAGGAGCGTGGCCCGCGTGCCGAGCGTGGTCCGGGTCGCCTGCGTCCGACCGCACAGGGGTCCGGCTTCTTCATCTCCGAAGACGGCTATGTCGTCACCAACAACCACGTCATCGACGACGGCGCCGCCTTCACCATCGTGATGAACGACGGCAAGGAATACGACGCCAAGCTGGTCGGCAAGGATAGCCGCACGGACCTGGCGCTGCTCAAGGTCGACGAACCCGACACGAAGTTCACCTATGTGAAGTTCGCCGATGACGAGAAGGTCCGCGTCGGTGACTGGGTCGTCGCCGTCGGCAATCCCTTTGGCCTCGGTGGCACCGTGACTGCCGGTATCATTTCGGCCCGTGGCCGCAATATCGGCTCCGGCCCCTATGACGACTACCTGCAGATCGATGCCGCCGTGAACCGCGGCAATTCGGGTGGACCCGGCTTCAACCTGAACGGCGAAGTCGTCGGTATCAACACGGCGATCTTCTCGCCCTCGGGCGGCAATGTGGGCATCGCCTTTGCGATCCCGGCCTCGGTCGCGACTGACGTCATCGCCAAGCTCAAGGAAAGCGGCACGGTTTCGCGCGGCTGGCTCGGCGTTCAGATCCAGCCCGTGACCAAGGACATCGCCGACAGCCTCGGCCTTGCCGAGGATAGTGGCGCCCTGGTCGTTGCCCCGCAGGCCGGTTCGCCCGGTGAAGCGGCCGGCATCAAGCAGGGCGACGTGGTGACGGCCGTCAATGGTGACCCGGTCAAGGATCCGCGTGATCTGGCCCGCCGCATCGGAGCCTTTGCACCCGACACGACGATCGACGTCTCGCTCTGGCGCGATGGCAGGGCAACCGAGGTCAAGGTCAAGCTCGGCGAACTGCCGGCCGACCAGGCAGCAAGTGCCGAGACCGAGAACAATGCGGCCCCGGCGCCGGAAGCCGAGCAGGAACTGTCGAGCCTCGGCCTTTCTGTTCGTCCGGCCGAAGACGGGAAGGGCCTTGCCATCGTCGATGTCGATCCCGACAGCGACGCCGCTGACAAGGGCCTGAAGTCGGGCGAGACGATCACCTCGGTCAACAACCAGGAAGTCTCGTCTGCGGCCGACGTGCAGAAGGTTCTCGACCAGGCCAAGAAGGACGGCCGCACCCGGGCGCTCTTCCAGGTCGAATCGGAGAATGGCAGCCGCTTCGTGGCGCTTCCAATCAACCAGGGCTGATTGTGATGTGACAAGGGGCGCCGGCGGTCTAAGGCCGGCGGCGCCCCTTGTCGTTTTCGACGGTCGGTGACCGTCTGGTGTCAGGAAAGGACGAAGCATGGGGATCGTGGAACAGGGACAGCCGGACACCGGCGAAACCGGCTATACGGTGGCGGATGCCGAGGCTAATGTCGCGCGCATGAAGATACTTGTCATCGAAGACGACCTGGAAGCCGCAGCCTACATGACCAAGGCCTTTCGCGAGGCCGGCATTGTCGCCGATCACGCGAGTGACGGCGAAAGCGGTCTTTTCATGGGCACGGAAAATACCTACGACGTCATGGTCGTCGACCGTATGCTGCCGCGTCGGGATGGCCTTTCGGTCATCAGCGAGCTGCGCAAGCGTGGCATCGATACGCCGGTTCTCATCCTGTCTGCCCTCGGCCAGGTGGACGACCGTGTGACGGGTCTGCGCGCCGGCGGGGACGACTACCTGCCCAAACCCTACGCCTTTTCCGAATTGCTCGCCCGTGTCGAGGTGCTCGGCCGCCGCAAGGGCAAGCCCGAGCAGGACATGGCCTATCGCGTCGGTGATCTCGAACTCGACCGTCTGTCACACGAGGTGAAGCGGGCCGGCAAGGAAATCCTGTTGCAGCCGCGCGAATTCCGCCTGCTGGAATATCTGATGAAAAATGCCGGCCAGGTGGTGACCCGCACCATGCTGCTTGAAAACGTCTGGGACTATCACTTCGACCCGCAGACCAATGTCATCGACGTGCATGTCTCGCGCCTGCGGTCGAAGATCGAGAAGGATTTCGACCGGCCGCTCCTGAAGACCGTGCGGGGTGCCGGTTACATGATCAAGGACGAAGGCTGACATGCGGCTGAAGTCCCGTCTCGGGGTGCTGGCCAAGTCCACGGCCGTCCGGCTTTCCGCGCTCTACATCATTCTTTTCGCGCTGTGCGCCGCCTTCCTCGTCTTCTACGTGACGGGGCTTGCCGAGCGTATCATGAACAATCAGACGCGTGAGGCGCTGCGCCAGGACGTGACCGAGATCCAGGGCGCTTTCGAGCGCGGCGGGATCAACCAGCTCCTGCGGACCCTGGAACGTCGCGCGCGGCAGCCGGGTGCCAATCTCTACGTGATTGCAAGCCCGACCGGCGAGATCCTCGCCGGCAATGTCGCCTCGCTGCAGCCCGGCGTCTTCGACGAGGAGGGCTGGACCAATTTCCCCTTCCGCTACCAGCGCTATACCGACAGTGGCGTTGCGAAGCGTCATCTGGCGACCGGGCATGTCTTCGTCCTGGAGAACGGCATCCGGGTTCTGGTCGGCCGCGACCTTGGCGAGCCCGGCAAGCTGCGCCAGCTGGTGCGGCAGGCGTTGATGGTGGCGCTGCTGATCATGGGAGTCGGTGCGGTGGTCATCTGGTTTGCCATTGGCCGCAATGCGCTCAAACGCATCGACCGAGTCTCGGCGGCCAGTCAGAAGATCATTTCAGGCGATCTGTCGCAGCGTCTGCCGGTTTCCGGTTCAGGCGACGAGTTCGATCGCTTGTCCTCGTCCCTGAACGAGATGCTGGGGCGGATCGAGCAATTGAACGAAGGCCTGAGACAGGTCTCCGACAACATCGCCCATGACCTGAAGACACCGTTGACACGCCTGCGCAACAAGGCGGCCGACGCATTGGACGAGGACGATGCGCAGGCGAGAAGAGCGGCGCTGGAGACGATCATCTCCGAATCCGACCAGCTGATCCGGACGTTCAACGCGCTGCTGATGATCTCCCGCGTCGAAGCCGGGTCGATCGCGGCCGAGCTGACTGACATCGACATTTCCACCATCGCTGCCGACAGTGCCGAACTCTACGAACCCGTGGCGGAAGAGGCGGGACAGGTCATGGTCTGCGAGATCGCACAAGGACTATCGGTTCGGGGAAATCGCGAACTCGTGGGTCAGGCGATCGCCAATCTGATCGACAATGCGATCAAGTATGGCAGCCAGGGCGATGCGGGGTCCGAGATCCGCGTGCGCGTGGCGCGTGGCGACACTGGCCTGGAAATCTCAGTCTCCGATCAGGGAGCCGGCATTGCCGAAGACAAGCGGGCCGAGGTGGTCAAGCGCTTCGTCAGGCTGGATAAGAGCCGCTCGAAACCGGGCACAGGATTGGGACTCTCTCTGGTCGAGGCGATCATGGCCCTGCATGGCGGGCGGCTTGTCCTCTCCGACACCCGCAGCCATCCCGACCATCCGGGCCTGACGGCGACGATGGTCTTTCCCGGAATGAGGCCGTAACCTATCCGGGCTCGAGATTCGCCAGGCAATCTCGGCCGGGAGAGGAGGCGCTGATGGGAGACGGCAGGACGAGCAGATTGTCCGATGTGGTGGAGGGCGTGATCCGTCCACTGAACCAGACGGAATTGAAGGCTGCAGTCAGCCTGCTGAAGGACCTGACGAAGCAGGAGGCGGGGCTTGCCGAACATCTGTCGGCAGAGGGGCCGCTGCGCCAATTCGTGCTCGCGGCCTTTACACTCTCTCCCTATCTGCGCGATGTCGCGAACCTCACGCCATCCTTGCTGCTCGAAGCCATAGCATCGCCGCTGGAGCCGCAACTCCTCGACGCAGTCGAGGAGGCCCGCACCGCCTGGAGGCCCGATGCCTCCGGTGTCGCTCCTGCGGAGACGGATGTCATGGCGCGGCTGCGACGCGCCAAGCGCAAGGTCGCCTTCCTGAGCGCGCTCGCCGATCTCGCCCGCGTCTTTACGGCGCGCGACACCACCGCCTGGCTGAGCGCCGTGGCGGATGCCGCGGTGGCGGCAGCCATCGACCACCTGCTTCTCACAGGTCATTACGGCGGCAAGCTGACGCTGAAGGATCGCGACAATCCGGCCCATGGCAGCGGGCTCATCGTGCTGGGCATGGGCAAGCTCGGCGCGCGCGAGCTAAACTATTCCTCCGATATCGACCTCGTCATCTTCTACGATCCGGAAGCCGGCATCCTGAAGGATCCCGATGAAGCAATGGAAACCTATGGGCGGATGATGCGTCGTCTGGTGCGCATCCTGCAGGAGCGGACCGCAGACGGCTATGTCTTCCGTACAGATCTGAGGCTGCGGCCCGATCCGGGCTCGACGCCGCTTGCCGTGCCGGTCGAGGCGGCACTTATCTATTACGAGGGCAGGGGACAGAACTGGGAACGCGCCGCCTTCATCAAGGCTCGGCCCGTGGCCGGCGACCTGAAGGCGGGCGAGGGTTTCCTGCGTGAACTCGTGCCCTTCGTCTTCCGCAAATATCTCGACTACGCGGCGATCGCAGACATCCACTCGATCAAGCGCCAGATCCATGTGCACAAGGGGCATGGCGCGATCGCGGTCAAGGGGCACAACGTCAAGCTCGGGCGCGGCGGCATTCGCGAGATCGAGTTCTTCGCCCAGACCCAGCAGCTGATCGCCGGCGGCCGCATGCCGGACCTGCGTTGCCGGCCGACCGAGGAGGCCTTGAAGGCGCTCGCCGCCGCCCGCTGGATCGATGATCAGACGGCGGAGGAACTTACCGACTGCTACTGGTTCCTGCGTGACGTCGAGCACCGCATCCAGATGGTGCATGACGAGCAGACCCACGTCCTGCCGGAAACGGAGGCGGAGCTGAAGCGCATCGCCTTCATGCTGGGTTTCATCGACACGACGGCCTTTTCCCGGGCCCTGGAAACGGCACTGAAAACGGTCGAGAAAAGGTATGCCCGGCTGTTCGAAAAGGAGGAGGGCCTGTCGAGTTCGACCGGCAATCTCGTCTTTACCGGCCAGAAGGACGATCCGGATACGCTGAAGACCCTGAAGGACCTCGGTTTCGAACGGCCGGAGGACATCTCACGCGTCATCCGGACCTGGCACTACGGTCGCTACCGTGCGACGCAATCGGTCGAGGCCCGCGAGCGGCTGACCGCGATGACGCCGGATCTGCTGAAAGCCTTCGGCGAAAGCCGGCGTGCCGACGAGGCGTTGCTGCGCTTCGACAACTTCCTCTCGGGCCTTCCTGCCGGCATCCAGCTCTTCTCCCTGCTCGGCAACAATCCCGCCCTTCTTCACCGGATCGTCAACATCATGGCGGCCG
Source organism: Peteryoungia algae (assembly GCF_030369675.1). Taxonomy (NCBI): domain Bacteria; kingdom Pseudomonadati; phylum Pseudomonadota; class Alphaproteobacteria; order Hyphomicrobiales; family Rhizobiaceae; genus Peteryoungia; species Peteryoungia algae. The sequence goes on from NZ_CP128477.1 coordinate 230,056, forward strand.
CACCGCGGCTCGCCGAGATCATCGCGCAGCGACCGCATGTCTTCGACGGCATGCTGGATCCGGTCCTCCTGGTCGAGCTTCCCACCCGCGACTATCTCGGCAGGCGACTGAAGAGTTTTCTCTCCGGCGCCACCCACTACGAGGAAATTCTCGACCGGCTGCGCATCTTCGCCGCCGAGCAGCGCTTCCTCATCGGCATTCGGCTGCTGACCAGCGCGATCGGTGGCGCGCAGGCCGGCCATGCCTTCACCGATCTCGCCGGCCTCGTCATCGACGAGGCGCTGAAGGCTGTGGTGGCAGAAATGGAGATCGCCCATGGCAAGATCCCCGGCGGCCGCGTCGCTCTGGCGGGCATGGGCAAGCTCGGCTCCTACGAATTGACGGCGGGCTCCGATGTCGATCTGATCCTGCTGTACGAACATGACGAGGATGCGCCGGAATCGGACGGGGTGAAGTCGCTCGATCCCGTGCGGTATTTCACCAGGCTCACGCAGCGGCTGATCGCGGCGCTTTCGGCGCCGACGGCAGAAGGTGTGCTCTACGAGGTCGACATGCGGCTGAGACCCTCCGGCAACAAGGGGCCCGTCGCGACAAGGCTCAGATCCTTTGCCCGCTACCAGCGCGAGGAGGCATGGACCTGGGAGCATATGGCGCTGTCCAGGGCGCGCATGCTGTGTGGCGATCAGAGCCTGATCAAGGAGGCCGAAGGCATCATCGAGGAAGTGCTCGGCGCGCCACGGGATACGGCGAAGACCGTCAAGGATGTCGTCGAGATGCGGGCGCTGATCGAGCAGGAGAAGCCGCCGAAAGACATCTGGGATATGAAGCTCATTCCCGGCGGCTTGATCGACATCGAGTTCATTGCGCAATATCTGGCGCTGACGGCGCCGGCCAAGGGGCTCCACGTCCGGACCAATGAGCTTTCGACGGCGGACGCGTTGAAGGCCCTGGGTGAGCTCATCGATCCGAACGATCTCGATACCTGCCTGACAGCCTTGAAGCTCTACACCGATCTGTCGCAGGTAATCCGTCTTTGCATCGATGGTCCCTTCGAACCGGCAAACGTCCCGGCGGGTCTCACAGATCGCCTGGCGCGCGCGGCCGACTGCCCGGATCTGAAGACCACGGAAGCCGAGATCAAGCGGCTGGCGAAGGCGGTGCGCAAGGTATTTGCGCGGGTCGTGGCCTGACGGAAGTGTTGCCGCTGGCTCAGGCGCCCCCGCGGCCGCTGATCAGCTTCAGCGGCTTCAGGCCGAAGCCGAGCAGCAGGTTGAAGGTTGCGCGATCGAGCAGGAAGACCAGAAGCGCCACCAGGGGCCAGACGGCACAGGCGAGAATGAAGGCGGTCAGCCAGTCGTCGATCGTCAGGTGGGCAAAGGTCGCGGCGGCCAGAAGCGCAAAGGGCAGGGCAAGCGGCAGGACGACGCGCCGCAGGATGCCGCTCAGTGCAAGATGACCGCCGAAATCGAAGAGCGACCTGAGTGCGGCCGCAACCGCGGCCCCGACGATGCCGAATTGCATGGTCAGCAGGACGAGGACACCGGCAAAGGGCAGAAGAAGGCCGAGATGTAGCTTGGCGATGAGGTCCGGACGGTGCTGGCTGTGGATCAGCCAATAGGGCGCGAAGATCAGCGAATTGAGCCAGATCGAGGTGACGAGGATCGTTGCGGGCACACCCGCCCGGTCGGCAAAGGCGTCTCCGAGCCAGAGGGTCAGGAGCGGATCCATCAGCAGGATCGTCGAGGCGCAGATGCCGCCATAGAGGAGTGCCGTGATGACGAGGACGCGGGCGCTGAGTGCCTTGGCTTCGTCCGGCATGGAACTGGCGAGCCGCGGGAAAATCGCCCGCGAGATGGCGCCGGGGATGATCTGGCTGCGCGAGATCAGGTTGAGCGGCACGGCGTAATAGGTGACCGCTGCGACGCCGAAGAAACGTCCGACCATCAACTGGTCGAGAGAGCCGAGAATCGGGGTCAGCACCGACGAAATCGTCACCCAGCCGCCATAGGAGAGAAGCTTGCGTGCCCGGTCCATGTCGAAATCGGTGATCCGGATCGGTCCCTCGATCGAGTTGATAGCGACGAAGATGGCGAGCATCAGCAGCACCCGGGCAAGCACCGCGCCGGGGATGACTGTGCCGAGATCTGGCGAGACAAAGACCGCGAAGGCGAGCGGCAGGATCTGTGCGAAGATAGCGCCCGAGACCTGCAGCACATTGGCGAGCGCAAAATTCTCCCGCGCCTCGATCGCATCGATGCCGGCACCGTTCAGGATGACGAGGGGCAGGAGAAGGGCGATCCAGGGCATGGCCGCCTTCACTTCATCCTCGATCTCGATCGGCACCTGCACCACGCCGCCGACGATGTAGGAACCGAGCAGATAAAGCAGGAAGGCGCCGAAGAAGGTCATCGACGCATTGATCGTAAAGGAGGTGACGATGACCCGGGCGCGTTCGCGCTGATCGGAATGGTCAAGGCGGGCCAGCGCGTTGATCGTGGCGGGTGCCAGACCGAGTTCGAGAAAGCCGAGATAGCCGATCATCACCCAGATCAGCGAGATGACGCCGTATCGGGCATCGCCGACATAATCGATATAGACGGGGACCGTCAGGATCATCACCGGGATCGGCAGCAGGGCGCCGATCAGGTTGATGATGAAATTGACATAGAGCCGATTGCGCGGCTTGCCTGCACTGGCCATTGCGGTCCCTTGATGTCCACCGGCATTCAACCGGATTGTCCCGAGCCTGTCATGGCCCGCCGACTCTTACAGATGGGTAAGTCGGGCCGTCTATTCGGCGGGAAGGGTTACCAGCGGGTGAACATGCGCGCGATGCGTGTCAGGCGCGGCGCTTGAGACCTTGCGCGACGATGACGTCGGGGATGCGAAGCGCAACGACCGTGCCCAGGCCTTCGCGCGAGCGGATCTTCAGGGAACCGCCATGCAGGGCAACGAGCGAGCGGGAGATGGCAAGCCCGAGGCCCGAGCCGCCCTTCGACTTGGCATACTGGCTCTGCACCTGTTCGAAGGGGTTGCCGATCTTGCCGAGCGCGCTCTTCGGAATGCCTATGCCGGTGTCTGCGATGGAGACGATCACGGCGCCCTGGACTTTGCGGGCCCGCAGTGCGATCTTGCCGCCATCGTCGGTGAACTTGACGGCGTTGGAGAGGATGTTGAGGAGGATCTGCTTGATCGCGCGGCGATCGGCGATCAGGGAGAGACCGTCCTCGACGCGCTGCTCGACGGTGATGTTTTTCTCTTCGGCCGGGATCGCGGTGAGGCGCATGCTCTCTTCGATCAGCGGGCACAGATCGATCGTTTCGCAGCGGATCTTCATCTGGCCCGCCTCGATCTTCGACATGTCGAGGATGTCGTTGATGACGTTGAGGAGGTGCTTGCCGCTTTCGTGGATGTCCTTGGCATATTCCTCGTATTTCGGCGAGCCGACCGGGCCGAACATGCCGGCGAGCAGGATTTCAGAGAAGCCGAGGATGGCGTTGAGCGGTGTTCTGAGCTCGTGGCTCATATTGGCGAGGAATTCCGATTTTGCCTTGTTGGCGGCTTCGGCATTCTGTTTTTCGGCGAGATATTTCTCGTTGGCGTCGGAGAGTTCGGTCTTCTGGCGCTCCAGGATCTTCTGCGAGGCGGAGAGATCGCCGATCGTGGCCATCAGGCGCCGTTCCTGTTCGCGCAGCCGCTCCTGATGGCGCTTGAGCAGCGTGATATCGGTGCCGACGGAAACAAGGCCGCCGTCGCGGGTGCGGCGCTCGTTGATCTGTAGCCAGCGCTCGTCGGCGAGCTGGACTTCCGAGGTGCGGGAATTGGTGCCGTCGTCGGCATCGGCGATGCGGCGCTGGATGATCGGCTTGTCGGCTGCAGCAAGCACCAGGGCGCGCTCCTTGCCCGGGACGAGCACGGCATCGGGCAGACCATAGACCTTCTGGAAATGGCCATTCCAGGCCACCAGCTTGTCGTTCTTGTCCCAGAGCACGAAGGCTTCCGAGGTGCATTCGATGGCGTCGGCGAGGCGCTGGTCGGCTTCGGCGTAACGCTGGGCGAGCCGGTGCTGCTCGGTCACATCCATGGCGATCCCGATGACATGCAATTCGCCGGTGCTGGTCGAGATGATCTGGGCGCGGGCGCGCATCCAGACATAATGGCCCTGGGCGTGGCGCATGCGGAAGATCTGGTCGATATGGCGTGAGCTGCCACGGCCGACGGAGCGGGCGAGCGCATAGAGATTGCCGTCATCGGGATGCATGAGGCGGGCGGCATCGGCGAAGGTGAGCGGCTGGGAGGAAGGCGCAAGGCCCAGCATCTCGTACATCGAGCTCGACCAGACGAGCTTGCGGCTTTCGAGGTCGAAATCCCAGAGACCGCAGCGCCCGCGGGCGAGCGCGGTCTCGACGCGCAGATTGGATTCCAGGAAGGTGTCGTCCGCTTCGCGTGCCCGTTTCACCTGGTAGAAATAGGCGTAGAGGATGACGAAGAGGATGACGGTGATGCAAGTGAAGAGCGTCGTGTTCAGCGAAAGCTCGCGGCGCCAGAAATCGCCGACGGCCTGAAGCGTGTGGGCGGTCACGATCAGAGCGCCGTCCGTGCCGATCGGCGTGAAGATCGCATGATGTGGTACGCCGTTCAGTTCGGTGTCGAAGGCGCCGGTGCGATTGCCGGATTGCCGGAAGATCATGACTTCGGGCAGAAGGCTCGACAGGGACAGGCCCACCTGGGCCGCAGCCTCCGGAGAAGCCGCAAATACCCGGCCGGCCGGATCGATCAGGAGCACGAAGGCTCCATTGGCAAAATGTCCGCGGTCGAGGAACGTGGCGAGGCGCTTCTCGGCTTCGGCGCGGTCGCGCATTTCGAAGAGCGCGACCCTTTCGTCGAAGACGGCACTGGCCGTTGCAGCGATCAGCGCCGTCGACTGGCGCACGGACGCTTCCATGCGCTGGTACTCGTTGACGATCCCGATGGTCCGGGCCAGCGCCACAACAGCGAGAAAGGCGAGAATGAGGATCGGAATGGCCCGGCGCAGGATCGTCTCGATCCGCCGCGAACGGGTGGCTCCTTGCCCCGGACTGGATGACGACGCGCCGAACAACGCCTCGCCGACGCGCCCGAAGAATGCCCCCATGTCCGAAAATTTGATGCGCAGCCGCTCATCGGCTGCGGTGACCCGCCGCGCGTCCAACATCGTCCCTGCCTCTATCCCTCGTGCGATTCGTTAGCGCCGCTCGCCCGAATCTGACGCCAAGGAATCATGGCCGATTCGCCTTGTCCAGAGTGGGTGGGTAAAGAAAATATTAACCCCTTGCTCCGACTCCTCTTTTTTATTGGCGGCCTGACAAGCGGCTGAATCTGATGGAAAATTAGCTGGTGATGTGGGCTCGATGAAACAGGTTCGCATGAAAAAGGCGCCGATTTTGGCCGGCGCCTTTTTTGAGTGCAATGATGGCCCGGTCAGCTCTTGAGGATGCGGTCGACGATGTCGCGCACATCCGTCGAAAGCGACGTGGACGCTTCAATCGCGGCCAGCGCGGTGCGCGCCTTCTCGGCACGCGCGGGCTCAAGCAGGCGCCAGGACCGGAGCGCGGTCAGGAGACGTGCGGCGAGCTGCGGGTTGCGCGGGTCGATCGCGAGGATCTGCTCGGCGAAGAAGTCGTAAGCCGCACCGTCTGCACGGTTGAAGCCGGTCGCATTGCCGAAGGCGAAGGTGCCGACGAGCGAGCGGACCCGGTTCGGATTGGTCGGCGCGAAATGCGGGCTTCCCATGAGGGCCTTGACCCGGTCGAGGCTTCCCGATCCCGGGATTGTCGCCTGGATCGAGAACCACTTGTCGAGCACCAGCGCATTCGAGGCGAAGCGGGTTTCGAAGGCGGCCAGTGCATCCATCGCTTCGGCCGAATCCGGGAAGCGATGGGTGAGGATGGTGAGGGCCTGCGACAGGTCCGTCATGTTGTCGGCCCTGGCGAAGGCTGCCGCGGACAGGGCCGGGGAATTCTCGGCAATCGTCAGGAACGAGAGCGCAATGTTCCTCAGCGAACGCTTGCCGGCGCCTGTCGCATCCGGTGTGAAGGGGCCGGAGGCCGAATGGGCGTCATGGAGTGTGCGGAAGACCTCGACGCCTGCGGTCGCGATGGCGGACAGCACGGCTTGGCGGCCGGCATGGATTGCATCGGGGTCATTGTTGCCGCCGAGCTCGCGGGCAATGTCGGCTTCGCTCGGCAGGCTCAGCGCCTGCGCGCGGAACGCGGGCTCCAGCTGCTCGTCGGCAGCGACAGCCAGCAGCACCTCGATGAAGGACGCGCTGGTCGTGATCGCCTGTCCCTCGCGGGCGCCCTTGGCGGCATCCGTCAGGACCGGCAGGGCGAGATCGGTGATGGCCTGCCAGCGGGCGAAGAGGTCGCTGTCGTGGCGGCCGATATGGCCGAGGTCTTCGGCGCTCTGCGAGAAGTGCAGGGTGACGGGGGCCGAGAAGCCCCGGTTGAGCGACACGACCGGACGGCTGCCGATGCCGGAAAAGGTGAAGCTCTGGGCGCGTTCGGTCAGATGCAGGACCTCGCCGGTGACCTCGCCGCCGGAAATGCCGGAAGCCGTGGCCTCGGAGCCGTTTTCGGAGATGAGTGCGAAGCGCAGCGGGATGTGCATCGGCTCCTTGGCGCTCTGGCCGGGCGTGGCCGGGATCATCTGTTCCAGCGACAGCGTCAGGGTCTTGGCACCGGCGTCATAGGCCGAGGAGACGGTGATCTGCGGCGTGCCGGCCTGATGATACCAGAGGGCGAACTGGGTGAGATCGCGGCCGCTCGCATCCTCGAAACATTTGACGAAATCCTCGACGGTCGAGGCATCGCCATCGTGGCGTTCAAAGTAGAGGTCCATCCCCTTCTTGAAATCGTCGCGGCCGAGAATGGTCGCGATCATGCGGGTGACCTCGGAGCCCTTCTCATAGACGGTCGTCGTGTAGAAGTTGTTGATTTCGCGGTATTTTGTCGGGCGGACCGGATGAGCGAGCGGACCGGCATCCTCCGGGAACTGCTCCGAGCGCAGGTGGCGGACTTCCGCGATGCGCTTGACCGAGCGCGAGCGCATGTCGGCCGAAAACTCGTGGTCCCGGTAGACCGTCAGGCCTTCCTTCAGGCAGAGCTGGAACCAGTCGCGGCAGGTGATGCGGTTGCCGGTCCAGTTGTGGAAATATTCATGCGCGATGATCGCCTCGATATTCGCGTAATCCTGATCGGTCGCGGTCTCGGGGTCGGCAAGCACATACTTGTCGTTGAAGATGTTGAGGCCCTTGTTCTCCATGGCCCCCATGTTGAAGTCGGAGACAGCGACGATCATGAAGATGTCGAGATCGTATTCGCGGCCGAAGACCTCTTCGTCCCACTTCATCGAGCGCTTCAGCGCATCCATGGCATAGGCCGCACGCGGCTCCTTGCCGTGTTCGACATAGATCTTCAGCGCGACTTCGCGGCCGGACATGGTGGTGAACGTGTCTTCGACGATGCCGAGATCACCGGCGACCAGCGCGAAAAGGTAGGACGGTTTCGGATGCGGGTCGAACCAGGCGGCGAAATGCTTGTCCGGGCCGAAACCGGCACCCCCAAGGAAATTGCCGTTGGACAAGAGCAGCGGATTGGCGGCCTTGTCGGCGATAATGTTGACCGTATAGACGGCGAGCACATCGGGACGATCGGGAAAATAGGTGATGCGGCGGAAGCCTTCGGCCTCGCACTGGGTGCAGTAGATGCCGTTCGAGCGATAGAGACCCATCAGCTGGGTATTGGCCTCCGGATTGATCATCGTGACGACGGTGATCTCGAAGGGAACCGATTCCGGCAGGTCGCGGATAACAAGGCTCTCGGGTGCAGCGGTATAACGTGCAGGATCCATCTCGATCTGGTCGAAAAGCAGGCTCGTCATGGTGAGGTCGTCGCCATCGAGCACCAGAGGCGCATTGGCATCGACGCCTTCCCGCCGATGGAAGATCAGGCGGGCTTCCACCTTGGTTTCCGTTGGGTCCAGTTCGAAGGTCAGATCAACCCGTTCCAGAACGAAGTCGGTGGGGCGGTAGTCTGCCAGATGAACGATCCGGCCCGTATCTGTGCGCATAATGTGTCCTGGTCGCTGCGGGGTTGGCCACCAGAATGCGCGCGGAGAAAGCGCTCAACCGAATGGCTCAAGTTGCGGGCGATGATTGCAGCAATTTCTGAACGATTATTAAAACATGAGATAATTTTGATGATGGACTTGGCGCATGGGCCAATTTTCTTCGTTGAAAAGGGTCGATGCGGGGCGAAGTCCAAGAATAGTCAAACTGATCTTGGACGAGACAAAGTCATGTAGGGTGACGCTGCAGGTCCGCCGGGTGACGCTGCAGGCGCATTGATGGCGAGACGCCCCAGAGGCAAGACGATTTCTCGGCTTGAGCGTGGCATCAACGCCTTTCGCCGAAATAGCCCGTGATCTCAGTCTATTCCTGGGGGCGCCTTTGGCGAAATACGGGGCTTGCGAAGATGCGACCGGCATGCATGCTGGTCACCTGTCGAGTCACCGGCGAGACCGTTGCCGCTTCCCATTCACTGCGCCCCGGCGCAGCTTGCCCCAAGATTTCACGAATATGGCTTTTGCCGATCCAGATCCCCTCCGCGGCATTGTGCTGAAAGTCTGTTCGGTCACGGTCTTCGTCGCCATGCAGACCTGCATCAAGCTCGCCGGCAGCGGCATCCCGCCAGGCCAGATAAGCTTTCACCGCTCGGCCTTCGCCATCCTGCCGATCCTCGGCTATCTCGCCTGGCGCGGCGAATTGCGCCAGGCCATGCAGACAAACAACCCCGTCGGGCACATCAAGCGCGGCCTGCTGGGCGTCTGTGCGATGGGGGCCGGTTTCTATGGCCTGGTGCATCTGCCGCTACCGGATGCGATTGCGATCGGCTATGCCATGCCGCTCCTGGCGGTCGTCTTTGCCTCGGTCTTCCTGAAGGAGACCGTCCGGCTCTATCGCTGGACAGCGGTCGTCATCGGGCTCGTCGGGGTCCTGATCATATCTCTTCCCAAGCTCACCCTGTTCGGCGAGGAGGGCCTCGGTTCCGATGCGGCAGCGGGCGCCATGGCCGTCCTGATCTCCGCTATGCTGGGAGCAGGCGCCATGCTGCAGGTCCGCCAGCTCGTGCGCGAGGAGAAGACCTCGACCATCGTCCTCTTCTTTTCGCTGACGGCGGCACTTCTCTCGGCGCTCAGCTGGTTCTTCGGCTGGGCGGAACTCTCCTGGTGGTCGCTGGGACTTCTGGCGCTGGCCGGCATTTTCGGCGGACTGGGGCAGATCTTTCTCACCGAGAGCTATCGTTTCGCCGACGTCTCGACGATCGCGCCCTTCGAATATTGTTCGATCATTCTCGGATCGATCGCCGCCTATATGCTGTTTTCCGAAGTGCCGACGATGACGACCCTGATCGGGGCGGCGATCGTGGTTGGAGCCGGCATCTTCATCATCTACCGCGAACACCAGCTCGGCCTTGAGCGCCGGGCGGCCCGCAAGGCTGCAACGCCCCAAGGCTGAAACGTCAGCTCTCTACCTCGGCAATCGGAGAGGCGTTGTCGGCGCCCTGCATCGGCACGATCGTGGCCTGGAAGTCGGCCTTCTCTTCCGGTGTGACGGTATCGGGACGACGCGTGATACGCCAGGCGGCATAGCCGGCATAGAGCGCGAAGCCGGAGCCGAGGAAGGCGATCAGGGCGCTCGGACCCAGCCCTTGCATGAGCGTTCCGGCCATCAGCGGACCGGTGACCGTGCCCAAGCCGTAGAGAATCATGATGCCGCTGGACAGCGTCACATATTCATGTGGTTCGGCAAGATCGTTCGCATGCGCAACGTTCAGTGAATAGATCGGGTAGAGCACCGTGCCGACGAAGAAGCCGGCGATATAGACGGCTGTCGGGTCCTCGGCACCAAAGGCCAACATCATGCCGCAGGCGCCGACACCGAAAAGGCCGCATGCAATCATCACAAAGCGGCGATCCAAGCGGTCGGAGACACGCCCGATCGGCACCTGCGAGATGGCACCGCCCGCGAGGAAGGCCGCAAGCAGCGTGGCGCCTTGCGCGGTGTTCATGCCGATGCTCTGCGAATAGACGCCGCCAAGACTGCCCCAGGTGCCCGACAGGGCACCTGTCAGCAGCGAACCGAAAAAGGCGATCGGAGAACGGCGATAGAGACGCTTGAGGTCGAAACGCGCCTCTGCAATCGGGCTCGGTGACTTTGCAGTCGACAGCGCCACGGGAAAGAGCGCGAGCGAAAAGATCAAGGCGCAGACGATGAACAGGTCGGGTGCATTCACGTCCCCGAGCGGAACGATATATTGGCCGCCGATCGAGCCGACGAGACAGGTGACCATGTAGACGGAGAAGAGCGCGCCACGATTTTCGTTGGTCACGCGTTCGTTGAGCCAGCTCTCGACCAGGAGATAGGCGCCGGCAATGGCGAAGCCGGAAAGGCCGCGGAAGATCGTCCAGGCCCACCATTCGACCACAAGGGCGCAAAGCAGGATCGAGACGGTCAGCAGCGTGATCAGCGCGCCGAAAACCCGGACATGCCCGACGCGACGCACGAAGATCGGCGTGACGACGCAGGAGACCGTGAAACCGAAAGTGTAGCCTGTGGCGATGACCGAGATGATGAAGGTCGACCAGCCTTCGCTGAGCGAGCGGATCGGCAGCATGTAGCTCATCAGACCGAAGCCGGCCATCATCATGAGGGTCGACATCATCAGGGTGGCGATCGATGCGAGACTGGACAGCATTGGGCCTCCCCCGGGCTCTCTGAACGGAAATTGTGCCAGCAATGCTGCCTGCGTGAAATTTCGGATACGACGCGATGCGCCGCATTTGCGGGCGGCGATGCATCTTCTCGCATGGCTATAGGCAATAATTGATTGAAAGTTCGTAAGGATTTCGTTTACGCTGTTGATATTCCGGGGAAAAGCGGCCGGCCATCGGCCTTTCACCACCAAGGGAAGCATATGGGGCAGACGGATACGACACGGCAGAAGGCCGGGCACTCGCAAGAGGGGTCGTCCATTGTGTGTGATCGCTCCCATCTGGCATGGATCGGACCATTCAGGAGAGCACCATGACGCTCTCTGCAGCCGATATCCTCGGTCATCCTCACTTCGTTCCGGCCTTGCGGGCCTATGCCGCGGAGCTTCGCGGCCAGTTCGACCAGAGCCCGCGGCTTTCGCGCATGCTTGCCTCCCATCAGCGCTGGTTGCTCAGCCAGGCGGCCTTTGCGCTGCAGCTTGAATATGATCCCTTGCAGCCGGGCAGCGGGCTCACGACCACCAATCTGCGCGAGATCATCACCTCCAACAACGCGGCCAGCCGCAACACGGTGCTGAATTTCCTCGATCAGTTGTTGAGCTACAAGTTCGTCCGTATCGTCGGCGATCCGAACCGGCGACCCAAGCGGTACGAGGCGACCGAGATACCGACGCTGGCCATGCACCAATGGCTGGTCACAAATCTGCAGCTTCTCGACCAGCTGGACGGTGGCGACCGGACGGCGACGCTGGCGGCGCAGCCGGACCTCTTTCGGCGGATCCAGCCGCAGATTGCCCGTCGCGCCTGTCTGCATCCGAGCTGGCTGGAACCCCCGTCGCGCGTGGCTCTTTTCCTCTGGACAGAGGCTGGGGGCCTCGTAATGGACGAACTCGTTCGCCGTGCCATGGAGCTGGAACCCGACGGCGAAGGCTACAATATCGGCCGCATCGACGCGCGCCTGATGGCCGAGCACTTCATGATATCGCGCACCCACCTGCAGCGGCTATTCCGCCGGGCGGTGGAGGCTGGTTGCCTCTACTGGCCAGACGGCGACCGCAATCATTGCGTCCTCAGGCGTGACTTCCTCGACGAATATTGCGGCTGGCAGGCGATCAAGTTCTCCATCGTCGATTTCGCCTATGAAAGGGTCTGCGGGCCCGTTCGCCTGGGAAAGCAGGAACCGCGCCTCGGCGCAGTCGGCGGTCTCTAAGGCCCCGCAGCCGACCCACCATGCAAAAAGGCCCGCGTGAGCGGGCCTTGTGACAAGTTCAGACGGTTCTTGACGCGATCAGAAGCCGAGTGGCTGCAAGGCGCGCTGTTCTCCACGGGCCTGAACCATCTGACGCTTGCGCGCTGCAGTCGACAGCTCTTCCGAAGCACTGACGGCGTGGCCGATCTGATGCATGGCCTGGCGCAGGCTGCGGACGGGGTGGAACGAGATGCTCATGGACGTCTCCTCTGCTCTACATGCATATCGATTTCAACATGTGTATCTGTTCATGATTGAACTTATATTGCAACGCACAAATCGGAAGCCCTGATATGCGTTCGATGCAAGACGCCAGATGAGGCGGCTTGTCCGTAATCTCGTCAGGCGCGGAAATCGGCGAAAACGGAGGCAGGGCGGGCAATGCGGCCGGCTTGGCCGGAATGCCGTGCGCTCAGCTGTTCAGAGCAAGCGCCGCTGGTTCCCCGATTGTAGGGGCTTGTCGTGCGACCATGGTCGCCGGCGAGACGCAACGTCTCGAACTTGCAGTGGATGGGGCGGGTGCGAAGGCTCACGGCGGTCTTCCTTTAAAAGTGTCCCTCCCACTTTCGACTCTATATATCGCAGTGCAGCATAGATTCGGCAATGAACACCGCCGCGATCCTGCCTTGCGCCATTTGCATGGCTGCCGTCATAATTTGTTAACGTTGACGAATCTTTAGCCGTTTTGCGGCGGATCCAGGCGCTCGGAGAATGCGAGCAGGTCCATCCAGGCGAGCGCCTTGCTCGCGGGAGCGGCGAGCAGTTCCTGCGGATGCAGCGTGGCCATGGCCTGCACCGCATGACCGCCGGCGCCGATCTCGCGCCATTTTCCCCGAAGCGCGTGGATCGTCCCCGTCTCGCCGAGGAAGAAGCGGGCGGCGAAATTGCCGAGAACGAGGACGAAGCGGGGTTCGGCCAGCGCGATCTGCCGCTCGATGAAGGGGCGGCAGATGGCGGTTTCCGGTGTGGACGGCATGCGATCGCCAGGTGGTCGCCACGGGATCACGGTCGAGATCAATACACTGTCACGCGTCTGGCCGATGGCCGACAGCATACGGTCGAGCAGCAGACCGGCACGTCCGGAAAAGGCATGTCCCTCGCGGTCGTCATCGGCATTCGGCATCGGGCCGATCACCATGATGCCGGAAGTGCCGCTTCCCATCGCAGTGATCGTCGAGCGGGCAGACGTCTTCAGATTGCAGCTGGCAAAGCCTTCGATGGCGGTTTTCAGCTCGGCGAGCGAACGGGCGCTCTCGGCGGCGAAGCGCGCTTCGGCCACGGCATTTTCGTCGGGAATGGCGGGCAGGGCGGACCCCTGGGACGGCTGTGCCCGCGACGGCTGCCGCTCTGAGGGCGGTGCTCCGCGCGCGGGTGCCGTCCGGGAGGGGGCATTTTGCGCCGGCGCGTCGGTCGTCGGCCGCGTCACCTGCCGCGCTGCCTTCTCCGCCTGGAACGCTGCAATCCGATCCACCGGCGCGTCTTCCACGAGCCATTCCACGCCGGCTTCCGCATGGAATGCGAGAAGCGCTGCGAGTTCAGCGGGCGTCATGTCGGAGGCCTGGATCATCATCCCGTTCTAGTGCGTTCGGACGGCGGAAGGCAAATGGAAAGCAAGGGCCCGCCCGAACGACAAGTGTTCATCCAGAGGCAGAAGCGGCAGCGACCCTCGAATGACGAGGGCGGGTGGGTTCTGGCTGGCTTCGATCCTGCGAGATCCGCTGCTGCAGGTGTTTCAGGATGAGAAAGGGCGGAAGGCCCTATCCCGGCAATCCGCCACATCAAACCACGCAGAGGCTTGCGTCTCCCCTCCATCTGAAGGGAAGAAGCGGAGCATCACGCCACCCATTGCTCGATGTCGTCGCGTTCGCCGATCAGCGAAAGCCCGTGCGCGATCGAGACGAGTTCGCCGCCGGTCTCGATCCGGCTTGCGTCGAAGCGACGATGGAAGATGTCGCGCACGGCGGGCACGAAGGATGTGCCGCCAGTGAGGAAGATCTTGTCGATCGTTTCCGCCGGCGTGTTGGTCGCCGTCAGTACGTCGTCGAGCGCCTCTTCCATGCGGGCGAGGTCCTCGGCAATCCAGCTTTCGAAATCGCGGCGTGTCACGCGCTTCTCGCCGGCCTTGCCGAGCGGAGCGAAACGGAATTCGGCTTCCTCGGACGAGGACAGGGCCATCTTGGTGGCCGAGACCGCCTGGTAGAGCGGATAACCCTCGTCGTGATCGATCAGGTCGATGAAGAGCTCCAGTTTTTCCGGCTCTTCGGCCTGGCGCACCAGCGATTTCAAGTCGGCGAATTCCTTCAGTGTCTTGAAGACGGAAAGCTGGTTCCAGCGGGAGAAGGCGAGGTAGTAGTTGCTGGGAACATCGAGAAGCTTGCCGAAGCTCTTGAACTGGCTGCCCTTTCCGATCTCCGGAGCGACGAGCTGGTCGATGATGCGGGCGTCGAACTGGTCGCCGGCGATGCCGACGCCGGACTGGCCGATCGGCGTGGCCTTCAGCTTGCCGGCTTCGGTCGAGAACCGGATCAGCGAAAAGTCGGTCGTGCCGCCGCCGAAGTCGGCGACAAGGACGGTGGCATCGCGCTTCAGCGTGCGGGCAAAATAGAAGGCGGCCGCGACCGGTTCATAGACATAATGGATTTCGGGAAAGCCGAGCCGCGTCAGCGCCTCGTTGTAGCGTGTGACGGCAAGGGCAGGATCGGGGCTTGCGCCGGCGAAATGCACAGGGCGGCCGGCAACGAGGCGCTTGGCACCTTCGGGCCATCCCTCACCGCCATAGGCCTGCAGACGCTTCAGGAAGACCTCCATCAGGTCCTCGAACTGGAATCGGCGGGCGTGGACGAGCGTGCCCTGGAAAAGGGCGGAGGCCGCAAAGGTCTTGATCGACTGCAGGAAACGACAATCGCCGGGATTGTCGATGAAGGTGCGGATGGCCGCCTGGCCTGCCTCGACCTTGAGCGCGCCGGCACCAAGCTGTGGATCTTTCAGGAAGGAGAGCGCGGTGCGCATGCTGTCGGTGGTACCGGCCGGCGAGGTGAAGGAGACCGAGCGCGTGTCGTCTCCGCTTTCCGCGACGGCGATCACGGTATTGGTCGTGCCGAAATCGAGCCCCAGCGCCTGAGCCATGGCTATCGCCCCCTTGTTCCTGTGTCGGATGTCTGTGAAAGCCGGCGGACCGGCGCTGCTCGGCGGTGCCGAGGAATGAAAGAGGGCGCCTGATGCCACAGGGGACGGGCAAGGGCAAGCGACCATTTTGTGACGCGTGCGGATCTGGCCGGTCTGCGCTCCAGGGTTCGCGCCAGGGGATGGCAGCCGGCCGGAGAATCAGCCGTATTGGCGGTTCGTTTGCTGCCGGACTATGCCTGGCCGACTCTGGAACCCGCCAAATGTCACCCTCGCGCGCCATTCTGCATTGCCTTGCCGCCCTCGCCATCCTGGCGGGTTTCCTCTGGATCGGGCAGGGTTCCGGAAATTTCCCCTATCCGGCGTCGAGCTTCATGATCGATCAGCGCCCTTGGATCCTCTACGGCGCAATCCTTGCCGTGGCCGGCCTGGGAGGGCATGTGCTGCTGCGCCGTCGGTGATGCCGAAGCGCATGGAAAAAGGCCCGCCATCCGACGGGCCTTTTCCGTTTATGACCGTGTGGTCACGCCTGCTTATAGACCTTCACCACGTCGGCCACGTCGACAGTCTGGCGTTGCGGATCGAGCGCGAGGGTAGCCCTGGCCGATGCATTCGGGTCATCGGCACCGGAGAGCAGGCCGGCGATGATGCGGGCCTGGGACACTTCCAGCGCCCTGTCTCGTCCACGATTGAGGCTTTGGTCGACCAGAGCTGTGAGGCGTTCTCTGAACACGGCATTGCCCCTCTGCGGCGCAGCGGGCTCCCCGCGATAAGCGGCAAGGGCCGCAGCCTCGATGTTATCCTCGGCTGATTTGCCGCGATCAACGACGGCCGGCGCAGCTGCCCGATCGCTGGCAGCAGGGGAGGGCGTGCCGGACGATGCATTGTCATCGGTTTCGGCATCGGACGCCTGATCGGCTTCCTTCGCCGGAGGCATGGTGTCGGCTGTGTCGTCAACCTGCGCGCCGGAGCCCGAACCGCTGTCGTCCGCGGTGACACCATTGTTGGATCCGGTACTTTGCCCAGCGCTCTCAGGTGCAGTCTCCGTATCCGCGTCGTCGCCGACGGGTTCTGCATCCGGTTGCTCGGCGATCGGTTCTTCGGCAGGCGTGGGCTGATAGGTCCCGTCGTCGACATCGCCGGGTTCTGTCGTATCCGGCTCCTGATAGGATGAACCGGGTGTTTCCGACGGCGAAGGTGACGATGTCGAGCCCGACGTGCTGCTACCGGAGGAGGATGTCGAGCCGGCGTTTGAGGAGCTGGAGGACGACGAGTTGTTGGTCCCGGATGAGCCTGAACCGAAAAGCAATGGGGCGAGCATGTTTGGCCATGAGGTTGGAGTTGCATTGTTGGCAGGGCTAATACAAGCAATCCATTGAACAAACGTCGCTTTCGCTTGTTCAGTTTGTGTCAAATACCACCGGCTCGGGGAGAGGCTCAGACGTCCAGATAGAGACGCGCGGCCATTGGCGGTCCATCGAGCGGAACGTGCTCGTTTTCGAATGTTTCGAGCTTGGTCAGGAAGTGATCGATGATCCTGCCATGACTGGCGTTTCGACTGGCGTTTCGAGAGCGCGGGACGCGCGCGCGCTCTTCTGCGACAGGCTCGACATCGCTTACAAGAGCGGCTGGGGCGAGCGCCAGCAGCATCCGGGCTTCATGTCCGGCATCGGTCATCACGGGAACTCTCATCTCCCAGGTTTCTCACCTGGGAGTAAACGCGAGAGATTGCGATCCTGTTCAGCCGATCGCTCTCATTTTAGACAATGCGAAAGTGATGCCGGCAACACATGCTCACGCCCATCCTCAGATCGAATGGGCCGCCCCGCCATCGACGCGCAGCATGGTTCCGGTGACGTAACTGGCCGGGACCGAGCAGAGGAAGGCGGCGGCGGCGGCGAATTCCTCGACCTTTCCCAGCCTCTGGGCGGGGATCGACTTGACCGAGGAGGCGCGGACCTCGTCGAGGCTGCGTCCGGTGCGCTTGGCATTGGCGCCATCCAGTTCGTCGATCCGGTCCGTATGGATGCGGCCTGGCAGCAACATGTTGGCGGTGACGCCGTAGGATGCGAGTTCGGAGGACAGTGTCTTGTTCCAGCCGACAAGGGCGCCGCGCAAGGTGTTTGAGAGCGCCAGATTGGGGATCGGCTCGAAGACGCCCGACGAGGCGACAGTCAGGATGCGGCCAAAGCCTTGCGTCTTCATCAGCGGCGTGAGCGCATTGGTGAGCGTGATGACGCGCACGACCATGGACTGGAAGAAGTTGTAGAGCTTTTCGGCGTCCATCTCCTCGGCCGTGCCGGGCGTCGGGCCACCGGTATTGTTGACGAGGATGTCGATGCCACCAAGTGTATGGTGCACTGCCTGCAGCATCTGATCGACGAAATGGGCGTCGGCGAGGTCCGCCACCACGTAATCCGCCTTGCCGCCGGCAGCCTTGATGGCGTCGACATTCGCCTTCAGCTTGTCCTCGGTGCGTCCGCAGATGAGCACGTGTGCGCCTTCTGCTGCGAGCGCTTTCGCGATGCCGAGGCCGAGGCCGCGCGATGCGGCGAGAACGAGAGCGCGCTTGCCGGAAATACCGAGATCCATGATGGTGTCCTTGTCTGATGCATTGTGTCTTCGCGCACTCTATCGAGCGAGGCCGCTGACCGGAACCCCGACAATCAGCGCATGAACCGAAATCAGAACGGCGCCTTGCCCGGGTTGAAGAGCATGACCGGATCGAGCATCACTTTTATCTGTCGGGCGAGCGCCTGTTTCACCGGATCGACATGGGCGAGATAGGCCAAGCGCTTGTCGAGCCCGACGCCGTGTTCGGCGGAGAAACTGCCACCCGATGACGTGATGCCGGCATAGACGGCGGTTTCCGCAAGCGCCTTCAGGTCGATGGGCAAAAGGCCCGGGGCTGCAATGGCGATATGCAGATTTCCATCGGCGATATGGCCGTAGACATAGGCGTCGAGGCCGTTGCCGATGGCTGCGAGGCGTGCGGTGACATCAGCGACATA
Source organism: Peteryoungia algae (assembly GCF_030369675.1). Classification (NCBI taxonomy): domain Bacteria; kingdom Pseudomonadati; phylum Pseudomonadota; class Alphaproteobacteria; order Hyphomicrobiales; family Rhizobiaceae; genus Peteryoungia; species Peteryoungia algae. The sequence continues at coordinate 248,251 of NZ_CP128477.1, forward strand.
GACATCGAGCGAAGACGGCGGCATGGACACGTCGAAGGAGGGCGCGTTCGGGAAGGCCGCGAAGTAGAAGCCCGAATCTTCACGCAGATCCCAGAAGCGGCGCGCCTGGTCGGACGTCTGGGCGACGATCCCGCCTTTCAGATCCGCCTCTTCCCAGAGATCGGCGAGCGCTTCCTCGAGCTGCGCGGTCGCTGCGTCCGCGCTGTCGCCGGAGACTTCGACGAGCAGCACGGCGGCGTCCTCCTCCCGCCAGGAGAGGTCGAAACCCTTGAGGCTCGCATGATCGCGCACGTAGCGCGGCCACATCATCTCTGCGGCTTCGAGCTGAAGCGTCGGGTGCCGACGCAAGCATGCAGCGACCTGCAGTGCACGGGCGGCATTCGCAACGCCGAGCAGAGCGACGGAGCGATGCGGCCGGATCGGTTCCACCCTCAGCACGACCCGCGTGACGAAGCCGAAGGCGCCCTCGCTGCCGATGAAAAGCTGCTTGAGGTCGGGGCCGGCAGACACCTTGACCACCCGCGTCATATCGGAAAGGACCTCGCCCGTGGGCAGGACGACTTCGAGGCCGAGGATCTGGTGGCGCATCACGCCATTGCGGAAGGCGAGAATGCCGCCGGCATTGGTTGAGACCATGCCGCCGATCGTGGCCGAGCCACGCGAGCCGAGATCGATGCCGGTCGTCAGGCCATGCGGTGCGAGCGCCGCTTGAAGCGCTTCGAGCGTCACCCCGGAGCCCACCTCGACGGTTTCTTCTTCCGCGCGGATGGCGATGACCCGGTTGAGCCGGGCGCTGGACAGGATGACCTCTCCGGCACGGCTGACACTTCCCCCGACGAGGCCGCTCAGGCCACCCTGCGGAACGATCGCCACATGGTTGGCCCGGCACCAGGAAATCAGCGCGGCAGCCGCTTCCGTCGAGGCGGGCTGCGCCATCACCCTGGCGTCAAGGTTCGCCGGGTCTTCGCCGGGATGTCTGCCGGCAAGGGCATCGGGGCCGAGGATCCGCAGGTCCCGATGCAGGCCGTCAAGGGCGCGGGCGAGGTCTGTCGGTGAGAAGGTCGGATGCGAAGACATGCGGAGAGAGCCTGATCTGTTTGCGGCTTCTTCGCTGGAAAATCCGGTCGCCGCAAGTCATCCCGCTGTCATTCCAGACCTCTTCACGTCTCTCAGAGCTCTGCCGGAAAGCCCGGTGCGCGCAGGTCTGTGCCGGTCGCATCCTCCAGGAGCTTCACCACCTGCGATGACCAGGCGTCGCCGCCGTAAGCTGCGCGGGCACGGATGAAGGTCTGAAGCGCATGGGAGGCGAGGTCGAGCGGCACGCCGAAATCGCGGCCGAAGCCGAGCGCGAAGCCTAGATCCTTGACGGCGAGATCCATGGTAAAGTTGATGTTGTAGCTGCCGTTGAGGATCACCTGGCCCTCGGTCTCGTGCACGAAGCTGTTGCCCGAGGAGGCCTTGATGATGTTGAAGCCATCGGTGAGGTCTATGCCGCCCTTCTTCGCCAGCATCAGCGCCTCGCCGGTGGCAATGAGGTGGATGAAGGCGAGCATGTTGGTGATCACCTTGATCACCGAGGCCTTGCCGAGCGGGCCGGCGCGGAAGATCTGGTTGCCCATGGCCTGGAAGGCGGGGAGATGCAGGTCGTAGAGATCGCTGTCGCCGCCGATGATGACGGTGATCTCCCCGGACGCAGCCAGGTGGACGCCGCCGGTGACGGGAGATTCCAGCATGCGTACGCCGGCATCGGCTGCGATCTTGCCGAGCCGCAGGACTTCCTGCTCGTCGAGTGTGCTCATCTCGATCCAGGTGCCGCCGGGTTTGAGACCCTTGAGGATGCCGCGCTCTCCTGTCAGCACCCGTTCGCTGACCCTGGGCGACGGCAGGCAGGTGATAACGGCATCGGCGGCTTCTGCCACGGCCTGCGGATCTGCCGCGAAGCGGGCGCCGGCGGCCAACAGTTCCTTGGCGTTGTCGGGGTCGAGATCGTGGACGATGACGGAAAAGCCGCCGCGCACGAGGCTGCCTGCGAGATGGCGGCCGAGATGACCGAGCCCGATAAAACCGTATGTAAGTGCCATGTATGAGTTCCCCTGCTGGCGTTTTGTCGAGAGACTGCGATAAAGCCGCAAGCTGTTCAAAGGCAGATTTGGGCGAGCGACACCAGATGACGCGGAGAGAACAGGTCCGCAGTATTTTTTTCTCGCCGTCATGGTCATCCGGTCTTGCTGCATGGCCCCGCCTGATGATGAGCGCTCCAGTGCATCCAGTACCCCCGATCGGCCTCCTGCCCAGACTGCATGCAGCGGTGCACAATCGACAGATTGACCCTTACGTGCACGTAAGATATTCTGCGACTTCACACCGCCCTGCCGGAATTTGCGCCTCGGCGCGTCGCGCTTCGGCTCGACAATCCGGCTGGGTTTTGTCAAGGAGGAGGGCGGAAAGCACCGCCTGGCGAGGAACGACCGATGAGCACCGAGATGGAACTGCCTGAACGCGAAAGCATGGAATTCGACGTCGTGATCGTGGGCGCAGGCCCGGCGGGTCTGTCGGCGGCGATCCGGCTGAAACAGGTCAATCCGGACCTGACCGTCGTCGTGCTCGAAAAAGGCGCCGAAGTCGGTGCGCATATCCTCTCCGGTGCCGTGGTCGATCCTGTCGGTGTCGACAAGCTGATCCCCGGCTGGCGGGAGGAAGCCGACCATCCGTTCAAGACGGAAGTAACCGACGACCAGTTCCTGTTCCTCGGCCCCGCTGGCTCGGTCCGTCTGCCCAATATGCTGATGCCACCGCTGATGAGCAATCACGGCAATTACATCGTTTCGCTCGGCAATGTCTGTCGCTGGCTCGGCGCCCATGCGGAAGCGCTCGGCGTCGAAATCTATCCGGGCTTTGCAGCAGCGGAAGTGCTCTACAATGACGAAGGCGCCGTAATCGGTGTCGCAACCGGCGACATGGGCGTCGAGAAGAACGGCGAGCCGGGCCCGGCCTACACGCGCGGCATGGAACTGCTCGGCAAATATGTGCTGATCGGCGAAGGCGTGCGCGGTTCGCTCGCCAAGCAATTGATCGCCAAGTACGATTTGTCGCGCGACAGCGACGTGCAGAAGTTTGGCATCGGCCTCAAGGAGCTCTGGCAGGTCAAGCCCGAGCACCACAAGCCGGGCCTCGTGCAGCACTCCTTCGGCTGGCCGCTTGGAATGAAGACCGGTGGCGGCTCCTTCCTCTATCACCTTGAAGACAACATGGTCGCCGTCGGTTTCGTCGTGCACCTGAACTACAAGAACCCCTATCTCCACCCGTTCGAGGAATTCCAGCGCTTCAAGACCCACCCGGCGATCGCGAAGACCTTCGAAGGCGGCAAGCGTTTGTCTTATGGCGCCCGTGCCATCACCGAGGGCGGCTACCAGTCGGTGCCGAAGCTTTCCTTCCCGGGCGGCGCGCTGATCGGCTGTTCCGCCGGTCTCGTCAACGTGCCCCGCATCAAGGGCAGCCACAACGCCGTGCTTTCGGGCATGCTGGCGGCGGACAAGATCGCGGCCGCAATCGCTGCCGGTCGCGCCAATGACGAGCCGATCGAGATCGAAAACGAATGGCGTTCGACCGATATCGGCAAGGATCTGAAGCGGGTGCGCAACGTCAAGCCGCTCTGGTCCAAGCTCGGCACAGCGCTCGGCGTCGGGCTCGGCGGCCTCGACATGTGGATGAACCAGTTGCTCGGCTTCTCCCTGTTCGGCACGCTGAAACATGGCAAGACCGATGCGGAATCGCTGGAGCCGGCGGCAAATCACAAGCCGATCGCCTATCCGAAGCCGGATGGTGTGCTCACCTTCGATCGTCTCTCCTCGGTCTTCCTGTCCAACACCAATCATGAGGAAGATCAGCCGGTCCATCTCAAGGTCAAGGACATGGACCTGCAGAAGCGCTCCGAACTCGAGGTCTATGCCGGTCCGTCGACACGCTACTGTCCGGCGGGCGTCTATGAATGGGTCGAGAAGGACGGTGACCAGACCTTCGTGATCAACGCCCAGAACTGCGTCCACTGCAAGACATGTGACATCAAGGACCCGAACCAGAACATCACCTGGGTGCCGCCGCAAGGTGGCGAAGGGCCGGTCTATCCAAACATGTAAATGTTTGGGAGCCGGCCCGCACGGACCACCGTAGAAGTGTCCGGCGAAGGGCCGGTCTATCCGAACATGTGAGTACAAAAGGGCGGTCGAGAGGCCGCCTTTTTCATTGCTCAAATATGCATGAGCGCTGCACGGACGCTGCCTCTTCTTCGCCATCTATGTTAACGGCCATCCGCGGATTTAACCCTCCATTAACCATGAATTTCTAGGCTCCCGGTAACGAATCGCTTTCCGAGGACCTCTGAATCATGACCATTTCGCGCCGCGGTCTCCTGTTCGGTCTGCCGCTATTTCTGGCCGGCTGCCAGTCCATGCCCAACCAGCAAGCCATGTATGGTGACGTGCCGGACGAGCCGCATCCGCTGAAGAAGGTGCCGATCGAGAAGATCAAGCCGGAGCTGCGCCGTCAGGAAGTGGCATATGAAACGTCGCATCCGGCCGGAACCGTTGTCGTCGATACCCCGGCCCGGCGGCTCTACTACGTGCTCGGCGATGGTCGCGCGATGCGTTATGGCATCGGTGTTGGACGCAACGGCTATGCGCTTGCGGGCAATGCCTATGTCGGCCGCAAGGCCGAATGGCCGACCTGGACGCCGACGCCGAACATGATCCGCCGCGATCCGGAAAAGAATCTGAAATATGCGGGCGGACTGCCCGGCGGCCCGAACAACCCACTCGGTGCGCGCGCCATGTATCTTTATCGCGGTGGCAACGACACGCTGTTCCGTCTGCATGGTACGAATCAGCCCTGGTCGATCGGGCAGGCCATGTCTTCCGGCTGCGTGCGCATGATGAACCACGACGTGATCGACCTTTACGAACGTGTGAAGGTCGGCTCCAAGGTCATCGTCATGCAGGCCTGATCGCGCCGTCGATCCGTTTGATCCCATCCCGTGGCGCCGGTCTCCGATCGGCGCCACGTTTCTTTCAATACCGCGTGGCGAGGGCCTGTAACCTCTCACGTATACTCACGTCTGCGAAATCGCCCCTGTTGCCTCGCGACTTTGCCTCAATCTCCCCGCAATGAAACTTTTCGGCGCGCTTATGCGTCGAACCTCCTGTTGACACTGTGTCGACCAAGTCCAGCCGGTTCGAGCCTTTGCGCGACCTCCGGCTGGGTCTAAGTGGGAACAGACGTGCCGGGCTCCGGCCGCGTCTAGGATTTGAGAAAGGATTTTACATGGCTCGCGATACGAACGCCGGAATGTCGGACCTCGGCGGTTCCCAGATCGAGGCAACCCTCCAGCTTCTCGACGGCAAGTGGAAGGGCGTCATCCTCCACCATCTCCTGCGTGACGAGGTCCTCCGCTTCAACGAAATCTGCAAGCGCCTTCCGGCGATCACCCACCGCATGCTCTCGAAGCAGTTGAGGGATATGGAGCTGGCCGGGCTCGTCGCCCGCACGGTCTATCCCGTCGTGCCGCCAAGGGTGGACTATTCGCTGACCCCGCTCGGACGCAGCCTCGAGCCTGTCATCCAGGCGATCGGCCGCTGGGGTCAGGAGAATCTTGTCTCCGTCGAAGGTGGGGCACCAAAGCCCAGTCTGCACCCGGTCGGCAGCGCCGCAATCATGCGTTCTGCCGCCTGAGCCCCTGAGGGCTCCGCGTAATCAACGCCGAGACAGAAGGCCGGTGGACAAGAGGACGCCCAGCCCGGTGACGAGAGCCGCCACAATGGTCGCTGTACCAAGGGGTTCCGAAAGGAAGAGCGTTCCACCGATTGCCGCTGCCACCGGCGTGATCGCCGTATAGGCTGCGGCCTGCGTGCCGCCGAGGGTTCGAACCGCAGTGCCGTAGAGCAGCGTTGCGACAAGACCGGACAGGAGGCCCTGCGTGACAGCCTGCAAGGCAATTTCCCCTGCAGGGGCCGAAAGGAATTGTGTGCCCACGAAAGGCAGGGCGGCGAGGTTGAAGATCGTCGACCAGACGCAGATCAGCGCCGCACCCTCGAAGGCATTGAGACCGCTGCGCCGGAAGGCATGCGTGTAGACGGCCCAAAGGGTCGCCCCGATCGGCAGGATGACGAAGCTGATCCAGCCCAGTCCGTCGCCACCGAGATTGCCGAACAAGAGGACACCGCCGCCCGCGAGAATTGCCAGCATGCCGAGCTTGCGCCAGCGGTCCGGCTTCTCTCCGAGAAACAACATCCCGATCAGGGCAACCGCAAGCGGCATCAGTCCCGGTAGCAGGACCCCGGCCGCAGACGCAGGTGTGTGGCGCAAGCCGAAGGCGACGATCTGGAAAAAGGGCGCCCCGGATCCGAGGACCATCAGCGCAAGCGCGCCTGTGGCGCCCTTGGGAAAGAGGCCGGTTCGCCACCAGACCGGTGCAAGCACCAGCGCCGGAATGCCATAGCGCAACAGGCTCAGATCGACCGGCCCAAGTCCGGCGCCGACGCTGTGGCGGGTGGAGACCAGCCAGGTAGCCCAGATGAGAACGACGGAGAGTGCGGACAGGGCACCAAGCGCCGAGCGGCGCGAGTCGGGGATGGGAGAGACGCCGACGATGGACATGCTGGGCTCCAGACGAGTTCGTTGCCGCTATTCTACGGCTGCCGATCAGGCATGTCCTTGCCATTTTTGCCCCGTGGCGATAGGAAAATGGCAGAATTCGTCAATTATTTCTCCGAAAATGATCACTTATGCCAAAGCTGGACAAATTCGACCATGCCATCCTGGGGCTGCTCCAGGACGATGCACGCACCACCAATGTCGAGATCGCCGACAAGGTTGGGCTTTCGCAATCGCCGTGCCTGAGGCGGATTCGCCAGATGGAGGAGAGCGGCATCATCAGGGGATACCGTGCCGATCTTGATCGCCGAGCGCTCGGGCTCGAACTCACCGTCTTTGTGGCCTTCAAGGTGGCCCGGCACACCCGGGAAAATGCGGACACGCTGCAACAGGCCCTGCTCGACATTCCAGAAGTGGTCGCCTGCTACATGACATCGGGCGAGTCGGATTTCCTGGCGGAGGTCGTTGTTGAAAACCTATCCGCCTATGAGGCACTCTTGACCGAGCGGCTTCTCGTCCTGCCGAATGTCACCGACATCCGGTCGAACTTTGCCATCCGGAGCATCAAGACCGGGGCGCCGCTGAAGCTTCCCGCGCGATCCTGATGGCAGGATGGAAAGCGCCGCATCACCGACCCAGGTTTGCTTGAGGAAGAGGCACTCAGGCCCGTGCCGGCTTCTTTTCGAGCGCCACCGAAATCACGAAGATGATCAGGCCGAAGGCCGAGAGAACAGCGCCGACATAGCCGGTGGCGCCGTAACCATAGCCTGCCGCGATGACCAGACCGCCGAGCCATGCTCCAAGCGCATTGGCGATGTTGAAGGCAGAATGGTTGGTTGCGGCGGCGAGCGTCTGGGCGTCGGCTGCGACATCCATCAGCCGCGTCTGAACGGCCGGGCAGGCGGCAAAACCGCAGCCTGTCAGGAAGACGCAGACACACAGCATGACGGGATTGTGCGCTGTCAGCGAGAAGACGGTCATCAGCACGATATTGAAGGCGAGCATGCCGCCGATCGTGCCCTTCAGCGAATAGTCCGCCATCCGGCTGCCGACTATGTTGCCGACATTCATCCCGATTCCGAAAAGGGCGAGAACCACGGCAACCATGCTGGCCGGGAGGCCGGCCGTATCGGTCACGGTCTTCGCAATATAGCTGAAGATCGCGAACATGCCGCCGAAGCCGACGGCGGCGACACCGAAAGACAGCCAGACCTGCAGGCGACCAAAGGCCGACAATTCCCGGCGAATGCTCGCACCTTCGGCCACTTCGTCCTTCGGCAGGTAAAGCGCAATCAGCGCCACGGTGATCGCGCCGATTGCAGCCACCATCAGGAATGCGGCCCGCCAACTCATTATCTGGCCGAAAAACGTAGCGATCGGCGTGCCGATCAGGGTGGCAATGGTGAGACCCAGCATCACGCGCCCGACGGCCCGCACCCGACGATGCGGTGGGGCCATGGATGCAGCCACCAGGGCTGCCACGCCAAAATAGGCGCCGTGGGGCAGGCCCGTGACGAAGCGAAGCAGCGTAAAGGCCGAGAATTCGGTAGCAAGGGCGCTGGCGAAATTGCCGATGGCGAAGAGACCCATCAGCATCAGAAGCAGCGTCTTGCGCGGTAGCTTGGCGGCCAGCGCCGCGATGATCGGTGCGCCGATGACAACGCCCAGCGCATAGGCGCTGATCACATGGCCGGCCTGGGGGACAGTCACGCCATAGGTCTGAGCGACCTCCGGCAGCAGGCCCATGATGACAAATTCGCCGGTGCCGATCCCGAATCCACCGGCGGCGAGCGCCAGTTCGATGAGAAGCACGGTCGCGGCGGTCGGCGCATGTGGCTCACGCCTGTCCGTTTCGAGAAGCTGTCCAAGCGGCGAACAATCGGTCATGCAAATACCCTGCGCGCCGGCGCGGAACACGTGGCGCAAATGCTTCTCGAAGAAGCGGCTATGGAAGAAAGGCCCGAAAGCCGGCTGAAATGGGAATCGTTGCGTATCATATCGATCTGCGCTGCGGCAAAGGCTTTTGGCGCAAACCTTGAAAATGGCTGAAACGCTATTGATCTGTGCTCCAGAGAAACTTTTCACAGGCCGGGGCGTTTAGCGCTCTGGCCTGTTCAGGCCGCGAAAGGGCGAGATGAAGATCAAGGCAGTACTCAATCGCGACGGTGGTACATTCAAGACCACCGACATGAAGACCTATTGCGAGAAGGCCATCCATGCCTTTGCCGCAAGGGGGCATGAGCTCGACTGCACGGTGGTGGCCGGCGACGAAATCGTCGAGGCGCTGGATCGAGCCGCCGAAACGCCAGGGATCGAGGCCATGCTCGCCGGGGGAGGAGACGGAACCATTTCGACCGCGGCGGCCGTCGCCTGGAAGGCGAAACTGCCGCTCGGCGTCATCCCGGCAGGCACGATGAACCTCTTTGCCCGGTCGCTGACGCTGCCGCTCGACATCTGGAAGGTGCTCGACGTGCTCGCCAGTGCCCAGATCGCCGATGTCGACATCTCGACCGCCAATGGCCGCCCCTTCGTCCACCAGTTTTCCGCCGGCCTGCATGCCCGGATGGTGCGCATGCGCAACCAGATGGATTTCGCCTCCCGTCTCGGCAAGATGCGGGCGAGCACAAGTGCTGCCTTCGGCGTCATGCTCGATCCGCCTCGCTTCGACGTCGTCTTCGACATCGATGGGGACGGCAATTGCGAGGAGCGCCCGGTCTCGGCGATCTCGGTCTCCAACAACCCCCTGGGCAACAATTCGCTGTTCTTCGCGGACCGGGTGGATACGGGCAAGCTTGGCGTCTATGTCGCCGATCCGCTTGAGCCGACCGGCGTGGGCAAGCTCGCCTTTGACATCATCAGAGGCAAGTTCAAGGAGAATGACGCCGTGACGGCATCCACGGCGCAGAAAATCCTTCTGCATTTCCCGAAGCACCGCAAGGGAGCGGCCTGCGTGCTGGACGGCGAACTGCTTCGCATGCCCGCCGACGTGGAGATCAAGATCCATGCCGCAGCACTGAAAGTCCTCAAACCTCAGCCGGAGGCCTGAGGGAAGGGCGCCCGGAACAGCCCGGGCGCCCATGCTCTCAATGGCTGAAGGCCGCCGCGATCAAGTCGCGCGTGTAGTCTTCCCGCGGGCGTTCAAAGATCTCATCGGTCGCGCCCTGTTCGACAATCTTGCCATTCTTCATGACGATCACATGGTCCGACATCGCCTTGATGACCGAAAGGTCGTGGCTGATGAAGACATAGGACAGGCCATGCTTGTCCTGGAGGTCGCGCAGTAGCTCGATCACCTGGCGCTGGACCGAACGATCGAGTGCGGAGGTCGGCTCGTCGAGGATCACCACCTTCGGCTTCAGGATCATCGAGCGGGCAATCGCGATGCGCTGCCGCTGGCCACCCGAAAACTCGTGCGGATAGCGATTGCGCGCCGCCGGATCGAGGCCGACTTCCTTGAGGGCCGCGATGGCGCGGGCGTCCCGCTCGGCCCGGCTGAGCTGGGGCTCATGCACATAGAGGCCTTCGGTGATGATTTCGCCGACCGTCTGGCGCGGCGAGAGCGAGCCGTAGGGGTCCTGGAACACCAATTGCAGCTGTTTGCGGAAGGGGCGCATGCCGGCCCGGTCGAGGCTGGTGATGTCAGCCGTCTCGAAGCGGAAGGCGCCATCGGCTGCAAGCAGCTTGAGCAGAGCCCGTCCGAGTGTCGACTTGCCTGAACCGGATTCGCCGACAATGCCAATCGTCTGCCCCTGACGGAGCCGGACGCTGACCTGATCGACCGCCCGGAAGGTGCGGTTGGGGCGCAGGAACCCACCGCTGCCGATGTCGAAGTCGACAGTCACGTTGCGCCCTTCCAGAACCACCGGGGCATCGTCTGCCGGGGCAGGCTTGGTACCTGTCGGTTCGGCGGCGAGCAGCATTTTCGTGTATTCATGCTGGGCATTGCCGAAGATCGCGTCGCGGCTCCCGGTCTCGACGATCTCGCCCTTGCGCATGACGGCGACCCGATCGGCGACATGCCTGACCACGCCGAGATCGTGGGTGATCAGGACGATCGCCATGCCGAAACGCTTCTGCAGGTCGGCGAGTAGATCGAGGATCTGCGCCTGGATGGTGACGTCGAGTGCGGTCGTCGGTTCGTCCGCGATCAGCACGTCCGGCTCGTTGGCCAAGGCCATGGCGATCATGACACGCTGCCGCTGGCCGCCTGACATTTCGTGCGGATAGCTGTCTATGCGGCGCTCGGGATCGGGGATGCCGACCAGTTTCAGGAGCTCCAGGACGCGGGCACGCGCTTCCGTCTTGCTCATGCCCCGATGATGGATCAGCGGTTCTGATATCTGCTTGCCGATCCGGTAAAGCGGGTCGAGCGAAGTCATCGGCTCCTGGAAGATCATGGTAATCTTCGCGCCACGCACCTGATTGAGCTCGCGCAGCGGGAGGCCGACAAGGTTCTTGCCACCATAGACAGCCGTGCCACTGACATCGCCGTTCTTGGCGAGCAGGCCCATGATGCCCATCATCGTCTGGCTCTTGCCGGAGCCGCTTTCGCCAACGATAGCGAGAGTTTCGCCCTTCTTCACCGAAAAGCTGATGCCCTTGACCGCCTCGACTGTCCCGTCGGGTGTCGCGAACGTCACCTTGAGGCTGGAAACGTCGAGCACGGTTTCATTGTGTGTCTTGTTGTCCATGCTCATCGGTCCTTCGGATCCAGTGCATCCCGCAGGCCGTCGCCCACGAAATTCAGCGAAAACAGTGTCGTCACGAAGAAGATCGCCGGGAAGATCAGAAGCCAGGGTGCGTTCTGCATGCTGGCAGCCCCTTCCGAGATCAGCGTGCCCCAGCTGGCGAGCGGCGCCTGAACACCAAGGCCGAGGAAGGACAGGAAGCTTTCGAGCAGGATGACCTTCGGCACGATGACGGTGACGAAGACGATGACCGGGCCGATCGTGTTCGGGATGATGTGGCGGCGGATGATCTGCCAGTCGGTCAGGCCCAGGGCTTCTGCAGCACCAACGAATTCACGGCGCTTGAGGGACAGGGTCTGGCCGCGCACGATACGGGCCATTTCCAGCCATTCCACCGCCCCGATCACCAGAAAGATCAGGATCACCGATCGCCCGAAGAAGACCACGAGCACGACGACCAGAAAGACGAAGGGCAGTGAGTAGAGGATCTCGACGATACGCATCATGATGTTGTCGACGCGCCCCCCGAGATAACCCGAGGTCGCGCCATAGATGACGCCGATCCCGAGCGAGACGAGGCTGGCGGCCAGGCCGACGGCAAGCGAGATTTGCCCGCCGAGCATGACGCGGACCAGAAGGTCGCGGCCGTTCGAATCCGTTCCGAAGGGGAAATAGGCCTGATCCACATTGCCGGAGACGGTGATGGTGCGACCGTCCGCCGATTGCTCGACGACTTCCGAATTCTTGAATTCGTTGTTGCGGTCGAAGTAGCGGATGGTGCGAGGATCGATTTCCGCATCCGCGCTGATCACGGCGGTGAAGAGACCATCCTCGACCGAAAAGCGGTCGAGGGTCACTCTTGCCCGCTGGGCAACACTTTCGGCAACTTCCTGCAGGGTCTCGGGGTCGGGCCGCGGCGAGAGGCTTGGCGGCACGCTGACATAGGACGAAAAGACCTGGTCGTAGCTGTGCGGCACAAAGAGCGGGCCGGCAAAGGAGAACAGCGTGATGAAGACCAGAAGCACGCAGCCGGTGATGGCGGCCTTGTTGCGGCGGAAGCGCATCAGGGCGAGCTGAGCCAGGCTGCGCCCGGTGATTTCGACTTGAGGAGAAAGAGCGGTATCAGTCATTGCGAACCCTCGGATCGAGCAGGCCATAGGCGATGTCGACCAACAGGTTGAAGACGATCACGAACACGGCAACGAGGATGACGGTGCCCATGACGAGGGGATAGTCGCGGTTGAGCGCGCCGAGCACGAAGTAGCGGCCGACACCGGGGATGGTGAAGATGGTCTCGACAACGGCCGAGCCGGTGAGCAGAGCCGCAGCGCAGGGCGCGAGATATGAGACGATCGGCAGCATTGCGCCGCGCATGGCATGGGTGACGACCACGACACGCGAGGGCAGGCCATAGGCGCGTGCCGTGCGGATATGATCGGTGTGCAGGGCCTCGATCATCGCGCCGCGGGTGAGGCGGGCAAAGACGGCGAGCTGCGGCAGCGCCAGCGCCGTGACCGGCAGGATGAGATAGCGCAGCGAGCCATCGCCCCAGCTGCCGGCCGGCAGCCAGTTGAGGATCACCGCAAAGACAAGCGTGAGCACCGGACCGACGACGAAATTGGGAATGGTCACGCCGATCGTTGCGAAGGACATGACCGCGAAGTCGATCGTGCTGTTTTGCCGGAGCGCTGCGACCGTGCCGAGCAGGACGCCGCCGATCAGCGCGACCAGAATGGCGATGCCGCCGAGCTGGATCGAATAGGGCAGGGCCTTGCCCATCAGCTCCGAAACGGTGTTGTCCTTGTAGATGAAGCTCGGCCCGAGGTCGCCGGTGACGGCATTGCCGATATAGCTCAGATACTGGCTGATCAGCGGCTGGTCGAGCTTGTAGGTGGCCATGATGTTGGCCATCGTCTGGGGCGGCAGGGGCCGTTCCAGATTGAAGGGACCGCCGGGCGCAAAGCGCATCAGAAAGAATGAAATGGTGACGACGATGAAGATCGTCGGGACGGCACTCATCAGCCGCCGGAGTACGAAGGATGTCATGTCCTGCTCCTGAGAGGACGACGCGCGGCCAAGGAGCCGTGCGTCGTCCGGTCACGTGACGAGATTATTCAGCGACGCGAAGGAAGCGGCTGAGATGCTCGTTGGCGGCATTGTCCTGCCAGCCGCTGACGCGGTCGGAGACCAGCCACAGATTGGCCGTGCTCATCAGCGGGGCGATGGGCTGGTCACGCATCAGGATGACTTCGGCATCATGCATGATCTTCTTGCGGGCTTCGGCATCCCCTTCGGCGTAGGACTTGGCCATCAGCGCGTCGAATTCCGGATTGTTGTACTTGCCGTAGTTGAACGAGGTGTTGGTCGAGACGTTGAGGGCGAGGAAGTTTTCCGCGTCTGCGTAGTCCGAGACCCAACCGGCGCGGGCGACATTGAAGGCGCCGCCTTCCTGCAGATAGGCATAGTGCGAGGCGACGTCGAGATTGGTCATCGTGACGCTGGCTCCGAACGTGTTCTTCCACATGTCGGCGACAGCCGTCGCGACACGCTCGTGGTTCGGGTTGGTGTTGTAGCGGATCTCGATGGCAAGCGGCTTGCCGCCGTCACCATAGCCGGCTTCCTTCATCAGTTCGATCGCCTTGTCTTCACGGTCGAGCTGCGACATTTCGGCGAAATCGGCCTTCGCCGCCTCGTAGCCGCCCAGACCATCCGGAACGAGCGAATAGGTCGGCAGCTGCGCACCGGAGTAGATTTCCTCGGCGAGGAAGTCGCGATCGACGGCCATGGAAAGCGCCTGGCGCACGCGCACGTCGCTATAGGGCTCCTGGCGGGTGTCGAAGACGTAGTAGTAGGTCGAGGCGGATGGCGAAACGTGAACCTGCTCGCCGTAGCTTTCCTTCAGGCGGTCGATCTGGTCGGCCGAGAAGTTGTAGACGAGGTCCATTTCCTTGGCTTCGAAACGGCGCACCGAGGCGGCCTGATCGTCGATCGGGTAGAACACGACCTTGTCGATCTGAGTGTTGGCGGCATCCCAGTGGTGTTCGTTCTTGAGCACGACGAGGTTGTCGTTCGGCACATGGCTTTCCAGCTTGTAGGCGCCGTTCGACACCATCACGCCCGGCTTGACGAAGTCCTTGCCGTTCTTTTCGAGGCTGGCCTTGGAAACGGGAAGGGCAGTCTGGTGGGCGAGCAATTCGAGGAAGAACGGAGTTGCGCGCTCAAGCGTGATTTCCAGCGTCTTGGCATCGACGGCCTTCGCGCCGATCTCTTCCAGCTTCGCTTCACCCGTGTTGGCCTTTTCGGCATTCTTGATCGGGTAGAGGATGTTGGCGTATTTGGCTGCGGTTTCCGGGTTCTGGACACGCTGGATCGAGAAAACGAAATCCTCGGCGGTCACCGGCGAACCGTCGGACCAGTTGGCGTTTTCGCGGATCTTGAAGGTGTAGACCGTGCCGTCATCGGAGATGGTCCAGCTTTCCGCCGCGCCCGGAACGATCTCGCCCTTGGCGTCGTAGATGGTCAGACCTTCATAGAGATCCTTCAGAATGAAGGCTTCGATATCGATCGATGTATTGGCCTGGTCAAGCGTCTGCGGCTCGCCCGAATTGCCACGGTGAAGTACGACTTCGGCCAGCGCCTGGCTTGCGCCAAACATCAGCGAGGTCAGAAGGAGAGAGGTGCCGAGCAGCCGGCGCGTCTGTATGGACATTATTTGAACTCCCAGTTCACGTTAACGGAAATGGACAGAAGGATATTCCCGCCGGGGTAGCAAGCCGCATTTTTCTCGCCACCCCAATTTTGGGGAGGATCTGCGGTCGGCCGCCTGTGACTTGGACCGAAGATTTCGCTTGCAGGTTTGACGGCGACATAAAATTATCGCGTCATTTTTCGTGCAGAATACGACACGGGCGGCTTGAGAGCCGCCCGTGTCAGAATATCGATCGTCTTTGTGAGATTGGATCGAAAATCAGATCCGCGGCAGATAGGTCTGGTAATCGAAACTCGACACGGTGCGCAGATAGGCCATCGCCTCCTTGCGCTTGGTGTCGCCATAGATGCGCTGATATTCTGCCCCGAAGACGTCACTGATAAACGCCGACGAACGGAAGCGCTCGACGGCGGTGAGGAAATCGTAAGTGAGCATGTCGGGGTTTTCAGGCGCGCTATCCGGCGTCGTGACCTGGCCGGGATCGAGATCCTCTTCAAGGCCCAGCAGGATGCCGCCGAGGATGGCGGCAAGCAGCAGATGCGGATTGGCGTCCGCACCGGCGACACGATGTTCGATACGGGCGGCCGGGCCATCCTTGTCCGGAATGCGGATCGCCGTGCCGCGATTGCCAAAACCCCAGTCGATCTTGTCGGGGGCAAAGGAGCCCGGTTGGAAGCGGCGATAGGAATTGGCAAAGGGTGCGAAGATCAGCTGCGCATCCTGCATGCTCTTCAGCATGCCGGCGGTGATCGACTTCAGCTTCACCGGATCGCCACCCTTGGCGTCGAGGATATTGCGGCCCTGACCGTCGATGATCGAGGCATGCACATGCATCCCGGAGCCTGCATGATCGCCATAGGGCTTGGCCATGCAGGTGGCCTTGAAGCCGTGCCGGCGCGCGGCAAAGTCGACGACGCGCTTCAGATAGATGCAATCGTCGGCCGCCGCCATCGCATCCGGCTTGTGCAGGAGATTGACCTCGAATTGCCCGGGGCCGAATTCCGCTGTCGTCGCGTCCGCCGGCAGACCCATCTCGTCGCAGTATCCGCGCACGGTGTCGAGGAAGTCTTCCATGGCAGCGGTCGCGCGCATGTCATAGAGCTGGTAGCCCTCGACCTCGCCATTCATGACCAGCGCCTTGGGCGGCATCGGCACGCCGGTCTCGCGAAAGTCCGGCTCCATGACGTAGAATTCGAGTTCGGTCGCAACCACCGGTGTCAGGCCCTTCTCCTCGAAGCGCTTCATCACATTGGCGAGGATCGCACGCGGGCAGACGAAATGCGGCTCGCCGGAGAGCGTGTGCATGGTGGCAAGCACCTGCTTGGAGCCGGCTGGCCCCCAGGGCAGCGTGGTCAGCGAGTTCCTGTCCGGGGTGCAAATGCCATCGGGGTCGCCGAGCGTCAGCGAGATCTTGGTGATGTCGTCATTGTCGTCGCCCCAGATGTCGAGCGACTGGGTCGAGGCCGGCAGGCGCACCGTGTTCTTCCAGACCTTGTCCTCGGCCTTCAGCGGGATCATCTTGCCGCGCAAGTCGCCGTTCATGCCGACGAGCAGCACCTCGATGCGCGCGGAAGGGTCGGCTGCGGTCTGATCGGCGGCCTCGGTCGGTGCTGTCATGGGAAAACTCTCGTTGGCTAAGGGGCGGATTTGGCCGGAGGAACGCGGCAATCGGTGCCTTGCCAAACGCGTTTTGGACGGTCATGTTCGTAGCCGATAATGTTCCGCCTTTCAATGCGGGGCAAGGCAGGCACGCGGACCAAGTTTGGCCGCGAAAGCAACAGCTTCCGCCCCGGTCAAGGATCCGACCCATGAACAAGCCGCTTACCGCCGTCTCCAATCTCGGTGCCATCGACGCTGCCCATCACCTTCATCCCTTCTCGGACATGAAGAAGCTGAACGCATCAGGCACCAAGATCATCACCCGGGCGGAAGGCGTGCATATATGGGATTCGACCGGCAAGCAGTATCTTGATGCCTTTGCCGGCCTGTGGTGCGTCAATGTCGGTTATGGTCGCAAGTCGATCGCAGACGTGGTTCACGCCCAGATGCTGGAGCTGCCCTACTACAACACCTTCTTTGGCACCACGACGCCGCCGACCACGCTGCTTGCCCAGAAGATCGCCGAAAAGACCGGGCCGAAGCTGAACCGCGTCTTCTTCTCCAATTCCGGATCGGAAGCCTCCGACACCTGGTTCCGCATGGCGCGCGTCTACTGGAAGGCGCTCGGCCACGAGACCAAGACGCAGGTGATCGCCCGCAAGAATGCCTATCACGGCTCGACGGTGGCAGGCGCCTCTCTCGGCGGCATGACCTGGATGCATGAGCAGGGCAACCTGCCGATCGAAGGCATTCACCACATCAACCAGCCCTATTGGTATGCCGAAGGCGGGGATCTTTCTCCGGAGGACTTCGGTCTGAAGGTCGCCCGCGAGCTGGAGGAGAAGATCCTCGAACTCGGCGAAGAGAATGTCGCAGCCTTCGTCGCTGAACCGATCCAGGGGGCCGGCGGCGTCATCGTCCCGCCCTCGACCTACTGGCCGGAAATCAAGCGGATCTGCGCCAAGTACCAGATCCTGCTCGTCGCCGACGAAGTCATCTCGGGCTTCGGTCGTCTGGGTTCGTGGTTCGGCCACCAGTATTTCGATTTCGAGCCGGACCTCGCCCCGATCGCCAAGGGTCTGTCATCAGGCTATCTGCCGATCGGCGGCGTGCTGGTCTCCGACCGGGTGGCCGAAGTCATGGTCAACGAGCTCGGCGACTTCTATCACGGCTACACCTATTCCGGTCACCCGGTGGCGGCGGCAGCAGCCCTTGAAAACATCCGCATCATCGAGGAGGAAGGCCTGGTCGAGCGTGTGCGCGACGATACCGGCCCCTATCTCGCGCAGGCACTCGCCTCGCTCACCGACCACGAACTGGTCGGCGAAGCCGTCAGCGTCGGCCTTATGGGCGCCGTCCAGATTGCTGCCGACAAGGCGACCCGCCGCCGCTTCAAGAAGCCTGATGACACGGGGACGGGCGTGCGCAACCAGTGCGTCAATGCCGGCGTCGTGCTGCGCGCCACGGGCGACCGCATGCTCTTTTCGCCGCCGCTGATCATCTCGCGTTCCGAGATCGACCAGGCGGTCGATACGCTGCGATCAGGGCTCGACTGGCTGAAGGACAATCGCGGCGAGGGCTGATCAGCCGGATGCATTCAGCGCACGCAAGCGCGCTTCGATGAAGGCGACCTCATGCGCCTGGGCCGTCAGCTCCTGGGCGGCCTTGTAGCGCTGTCGCGCCTCTTCCACGCGGCCCAGGCGTCGCAGCAGGTCGGCAGCAACGCTGTGGGCCAAAGAATAGCGCTGCATCAAGGGGTCGGCGAGCAGGGTTTCGACCTGCAGGAGGCCGGCGGAAGGTCCTTCGACTTCGGCCAGTGCCACCGCCCGATTGAGCCGGACCACGGGTGAGGGAGATGCCTCGAGCAGCAGGTCATAGAGGCTGACGATGCGCCGCCAATCGGTGTCTGCCATGCTGGGGGACAGTGCGTGACACAGCGCAATCGATGCCTGCAGACCGTAAGCGCCAATCTCTCCGGCCGCGTGGATGCGGCATAGGAGCGCCTCGCCTTCCGCGATCAGGCTGCGGTCCCAGAGGTCGCGGTCTTGGTCTGCAAGCAGGACAAGGTCTCCGCGCGCGTCGAGCCTGGCATGCCGTCGCGACTGCTGGATCAGCATCAGCGCGAGAAGCCCGAGGGCCTCTGCATCCGGCAACATCGAGGCGACGAGCCGACCGAGATGGATGGCGTCCTCACACAGCCGCTCGGCGGCGCCCGCCCGCATGTGTCCCTCGTTGAACAGCAGGTAGATGACCGCGAGAACCGTTTCCAGGCGGCCTTCGAGCGCCTGCCCCTCCGGCACCGTGTAGGGGATGCGCTGGTCGCGAATGCGAGCCTTGGCCCGCACGATGCGCTGGGCGATCGTGGCCGGCAGGCCCAGAAAGGCTCGGGCGATCTCTTCCGTCGTCAGGCCGCAGACCTCCCGCAGGGCGAGCGCGATGCGTGCCTCTTCCGGTAGGGCCGGGTGGCAGCAGGTGAAGATCAGCCGCAACATGTCGTCATCGATCGTCACGGGCTCATCCTCCGCCTGTTGCGCGAGATCGGAGAGATAGGCGATGTCTTGCTGGTGACGGTCGAGCAAAGCGCGCTTGCGCAGCCGGTCGATGGTCCGGAATCGACCGGCCGAGACCAGCCATGACACCGGGTTGCGCGGCATGCCCTTGGTCGGCCATTCCCGGGATGCTTCCAGGAAGGCGTCGTGCAGGGCTTCTTCGGCGAGGTCGAAACTGCCGAGCAGCCGGATCAGCGCGGCACGGATGCGTGGCGCCGACTGCCGGTAGACGGTCTCGATCTGCTGCGCCGGATCCTGCACGGGCTTCCCTCAGGCTCCGTCCAGCACGAGCGTCCGCACCGGCCGGACCTCCACCACGCTGTGTTGCAGTGATGGAATGGCCGACGCGATCCGGATCGCTTCATCGAGATCCCGGGCTTCGAGCAGGTAGAAGCCTCCGATATGCTCCCGGCTTTCGGCAAAGGGACCGTCATGCACCGTGATGCCCTTGGCCGAGCGCCGGATTGTCATCGCGCGTTCGGGTTCCTCCAGCGCTTCCGACACGATGTGGTGGCCAGATGCGATAATGCTCTCGTCGAAGGTGAAATGCTCGGCGACGATCCGACGGTGGTCGGCCTCGGAAATTGCCGCGATCTCCTGCGGATTGGTATGGATGAAGCAGACGAAACGCATCAGGAAGCCTCCTCGACCATGGCGGGTTCGTCATGTTCGGGAATATGGCACAAGGCCCGGACTTCGATACTGCCATAGCGGGCGATCGGGACCTGGCTTGCGAGCTGGGTGGCTTCGGCAAAGTCGCGCGCCTCGATCAGCAGGAAACCGCCGAGATGTTCGCGGCTTTCCGTGAAAGGCCCGTCGGTCGTCGTGAGCTGGCCCTGGCGGACCCTCAGGGTGAGCGCCGTATCGGGTGAGGCCAGAGGGGAGGCGAGCAGAAGATGACCGCGTTCGGCGAGCTCGCGGTCATAGGCCAGCGATTGTCGATCGAGCTCGCGGTGTTCCAGGGGGCTCAAGGCCGCCATAACCTGCTCGTCGAGCCAGACCTGACACAGATATTTCATGCAGAAATCCTCCCGGTTTTCCGCCGGATGGTGGCGGATACCAGCCTTGTCGATTTCATCATCGCGAAATCGACAATGGAGCGCACGAAAAAAATCCGGCAGCTCTGTCGATTGGACAGGCGACCGGCCGACCAGGGGCACACGCTGACTGGAGGATGCCATGCATGTCGTCGAAGCCGCCCTGTTCGAAGCCCTGACCCAAAGCCGGAGACCTGCAAGGCCGGCCGTTGATCCGCAGCGCGTCAAACCCTCAGGAGACCCGCGAAACCCTTTGCCCTTGTCGATGCTTTCGCGCATGACAGCCCGGGTGACGGGTCTGGCGAACCGCCTCCGTCATCCGGGTGGTCATCGGGTTCAAGGCATGAGCTGACCGCCATTGACGTCGATCGTCTGGCCGGTGATGTAGCCCGACAGCATTGGCGAGGCGAGAAAGAGATAGGCGCCAACGCAGTCATCAGGCGTGCCGGTGCGCTTCAGGGGTACACTGCCAGCGACCTGGTCGAGCTGGCCGGGCAGCGCAAACTTGTCCTGGAAGGGCGTCACGATGACACCGGGTGCCACCGCATTGACGCGGATATCGTATTTCCCGATTTCCAGCGCCATGCCCTTGGTGATGGCGCCGACAAATGCCTTCGAGGAGCCATAGACACCGGAACCCGCCGTGCCACCGGTGCGGGCCGAGATTGATGTCGTGTTGATGACGAAGCCGCCCTGTTTCTTCAGATGCACAATCGCTGCTTGCGTGGTGGATAGCACGGAGCGGGCGTTCACATCCATCACCTTGTCGTATTGGGCGTCCGTCATGTCCTCGTAGAGCACGCGGCCGATCATGCTGCCTGCATTGTTGATCACCCCGTCGAGCCGGCCGAAGGCCTTGGCGACATGAGCGACCGCCTCGGCCATGGCTTCGGAAGATGCAGCATCGGCCTTGACCAGCACGACGCTGCCGCCGGCCGCGTCAATGTCGCGGGCGATCGCATGAGCGGCTTCCGCATTGGAGTTGTAGTGCAACCCGACCAGCGCGCCCTGAGCGGCGAAGGCCCGAGCCAGCGCCTCACCGATACCACTCGACGCACCGGTGATGAGCACGGCCTTGCCGGCGAGATCAGGAATTGTAAGTGTTGTCATGGCGGTTTCCTCCTGTTGTCGGACAAGTTTAGACCGGCCTTGCGCCGCTTTGGCAAGGCCGGTTTTGTCGCCGATGACACGATGCGTATCAGACGGTGCGCCACTCGAAGGGCAGCGGCGCCTCGCGGAAGGCGAAGCGGTCGAGATGGCTCGAAACCACGCCCTTCATCCTCTCCAGCACCTCGGGCGAGTTTGCCTCGATCTCGACAGTGAGTGCCTGGTCATCCGAGGTCATCACGGCCGTCGCCTCGGGAAACGAGACCACGCCCTTCTGTTCGCCCAGTTCGACCTCCAGCTTGTGCGCCCAGTGCTTGCAGAGCTGCTGTAGATATTTCCAGCCGCTATCGGTCGGAACCACTGCAATAGTCTTCACCATGATCAGAGCCTTTCAATCTTGCCGACCGCCTCATCGAGAATGCGGGCGACGTCCAGTTGGGTCTCGCGGGTCGTGCCTTCGCGAGACAGACAGTCGTGCAGCGCCTGTTTCAGATTGCCCATCGCGCGGCGGACGGGAGCCGTGTCCGTGCGTTCACTTACCTTGGCAAGTGCGGTCAGTCGCCCCATGGCGACGGCCAGCTCATCGGCGCGGTCCGTAAGGTGCTGACGGCCGGCTTCTGTAATGGTCATCAGCTTGCGCGGTCCATCGCTTTCGACTTCCTCCGCAAGGTCCATGTCGAGAAGCAGCGTCATCGTCGGATAGACGACACCCGGCGAGGGCGCATAGGCGCCGCCGGAGAGGCTCTCGATCTCGCGGATCAGGTCGTAACCGTGGCGTGGCTGGTCTTCGATCAGCTTCAACAGCACGAGCCGAAGCTCGCCGCCTTCGAACATCCGCCGCCGTTCGCCGCCACGGCCACGCGGGCCACCGCCCATCGGGCCACCAAACGGTCCGCCATGGCGCATGGCATGCATGGCTTCGCGAAAGGCGAGATAGGGATTGCCGCGCTCGCCGCGGCCGGAATGACACTGTTTCATGATGGTTCTCTCTCAATTGCAATTGCATCTAAGATATATCTTGGAATACTCGTTGCAAGAGGGCGGCGACATTTTCCGAAGGCCAGACTTGGGCCTTGGCTCCGCAAGCGGCGAAGGCCTAGTATGGCATCAAGATTCGAGGGGAGCAGGCGATGAGCGAAAAGCGGCACGAATACGGGGTCACGATCACCTGGCAGGGCAATACCGGGACGGGCACATCCGGATATCGCGACTATGGCCGCGATCACCTGATATCGGCTGGCGGAAAGCCGGACATCCTGGCATCCGCAGATCCCGCCTTCCGGGGTGATCCCGCCCGATGGAACCCGGAGGATCTCTTCCTCGCCTCACTCTCGGCTTGTCACAAGCTCTGGTACCTGCATTTCTGCGCCGTCTCGGGTGTCATCGTGGTGGCCTATGAAGACCATGCCGAAGGGGTGATGGAGATGGATGCGGACGGGACCGGCCGCTTCGTCGACGTCCTGCTCAAGCCCCGCGTCACCATCAAGCGCGGGACCTTTCCGCAACTGGCCCTTGAACTGCACGGCGATGCTCACGAAAAGTGCTTCATCGCCAATTCCGTGAATTTCCCGGTGCGCTGTGAGGTGATGGTCGAGGAGGTCTGAGCTTTCTCTGTCTCAGGTCCGCAGCGCCGTGATCAGCGCCCGCAGCGCCGGCGGCGATTGGCGGCGGCTGGGATGGTAGAGGTGTAGCCCGGGGAAGGGCACGCACCACGCGTCCAGCACCTGTATCAGCCTACCGTCCGCGATCTCGTCCGCGACTTCCTCCTCCATCATGTAGCCGAGTGCGGCGCCAGAACGAACGGCCGCCGCCATCAGAGCGCCGTCATTGGCGATGAACTGGCAATTCGGGCGGATGTTGAACTCGCGGCCGTCCTCTTCGAGATCCCAGGGCATGATGGCGCCGGATCTCAAGCGAAAGCCGACACAGACATGATTTTTCAGGTCGGCCGGTTTCTTCGGAAGCGGGTACTGCTCGAAATAGGCGGGCGTGCCGATGATGACGGCTCGGAGCGTCGGTCCGACAGGGATGGCGATCATGTCCTTGTCGACCGACATGTGAAAGCGGATCCCGGCATCGAAACCTTCCGAGACGATATCGCTCAGGCGATCCTCGACATTGACTTCGACCTTGACCTCGGGATGGGCGAGCAGGAAGGCTGGAAGCTTCTGGAGCAGCACGGTTTGCGCGGCATAGGTCGATGCCGTCAACCGCACCGTGCCCGAGACGCGACTGCGCCAATGAGCGAGCGAGGCCAGGCCTTCCTCGATGCTGGTAAGTGCCGGCGATACCGTGTCGAGCAGGCGCTCACCCGCCTCGGTCGGAGCGACGCTGCGGGTCGTGCGGGCCAATAGCCGCACGTCGAGTCGTGCCTCAAGATTGCGCATGGCGTGGCTGAGCGCCGACGGTGAAATGCCGAGCTTGGCCGCGGCCCGCGTGAAGCTGCGCTCGCGGGCGACGCTGGCAAAGGCGAGCAGATCATTGAGCTCATTGCGTTCCATTCATGCAAGTTGCTCATAAAGGCATGCAGGGTGCAAGCACTAATCCAGATGCTCCTGACGCTCTATCTCCAGTGTCGACGCAAAGAAGGAGCGGACACATGAACCTGACCGATTATCGCACGCTGGGCCGTTCGGGCCTGATCGTCAGCCCTCTGGCGCTGGGAACCATGACCTTCGGCGCCGAGCGCTGGGGCGCTGGCGAGAATGTCGCGCGGGCCCTGTTCGACGCCTATGTCGGTTCCGGCGGCAATTTTCTCGATACGGCCGACATCTATTCAGGCGGCCAGAGCGAGGAAATGCTGGGCCGGTTCGTCGCCGATAGCGGATCGCGCGACCGTCTGGTGATTGCGACCAAATCCGGCTTTGCCCGCGGCCAGGGCACACCGCTCTGGGCAGGCAACGGCGCCAAGAATATCCGCCTTGGCATCGAGGGCTCGTTGACGCGGCTGAAGACCGATTACATCGACATGTATTGGATGCATGTCTGGGACAAGGTCACGCCGGCGGAGGACGTGCTCGAAACGCTCGTCCAGGCCGTACGCTCTGGCAAGATCCTCCATTACGGCTTCTCGAACACGCCCGCCTGGTATGTGGCGAAGGTGGCGACGCTCGCCGCCGCCCATGGCCTGCCGACCCCGATCGGTCTGCAATTTGGCCATTCGCTGATCGAGCGCGGCGTCGAGCTGGAGGTCTTGCCGGCTGCAGGAGAGTTCGGAATGGGGCTTGTCCCGTGGAGCCCACTGGCCTTTGGTCTGCTCACCGGCAAATATGATCGTGGCATGCTGGAGCGCGCGAACCGACCGACAGAGCTGCCCGACAGGGGTGCGAAGAGCTCTGAGAGCGAAAGTGACGGCCGCCTGAATGGCGACAATCCCTATGGCGGCATGCTGTTTACCGAGCGCAACTTCGCTATCGTCGATGTCGTGAAAGAAGTGGCCGGTGAACTGGGCCGGTCTCCGGCAGAGGTGGCGCTCGCCTGGGGCACCGGGCGCAAGGGCGTCTCCTCCGTGCTCGTCGGTGCCAGTCGCGTTGAGCAGTTGACGCAGAACATCGCCTCGCTCGACATCATCTTGGACGATGATCAACTGCGCCGGCTCGACGAGGTGAGTGCGCTACCGCTGCTCAATCCCTACTTCATCTTCAAGATGCCGTCGGAGGCCTTGTTCGGCGGTTCGAAAGTGACGGCTTGGCAGGACTGAACGAAAACGGGCGGCCCATGGGCCGCCCGCGTGACTTCGATTACTGAAACGCCGTCTCGAAGAAGCTTCGAAGCTTGCGCGAATGCAGCGCCTCGGTCGGCATGGCGCCGAGCTTTTCCAGCGCCCGGATGCCGATCTGCAGATGCTGGCTGACCTGCGTCTTGTAGAAGGCCGTCGCCATGCCCGGAAGTTTCAGCTCCCCATGCAGCGGCTTGTCGGAAACGCAGAGCAGCGTCCCATAGGGCACGCGGAAGCGGAAGCCGTTGGCGGCGATCGTTGCCGATTCCATGTCGAGCGCAATGGCGCGCGCCTGCGACAGGCGCTTGACCGGTCCGCGCTGGTCGCGCAGTTCCCAGTTGCGGTTGTCGATCGTCGCGACCGTGCCGGTGCGCATGATGCGCTTGAGTTCGAAGCCCTCGTAGCCGGTGATCTCCTCGACCGCGTCTTCGAGTGCCAGCTGCACTTCCGACAGGGCCGGGATCGGCACCCAGACGGGCAGGTCATCGTCGAGCACGTGATCCTCGCGCATATAGGCATGTGCCAGCACATAGTCGCCGAGACGCTGGCTGTTGCGAAGCCCGGCGCAATGGCCGAGCATGAGCCAGGCGTGCGGTCTGAGAACCGCGATATGGTCGGTGATCGTCTTGGCGTTGGAGGGCCCGACGCCGATATTGACGACGGTGATGCCACCATGCCCCTTTTTCTTCAGGTGATAGGCCGGCATCTGCGGCAGGCGCCCGAGCGCGACACCTTCCGTCGGCTCTGTATGGCCCGCGGGTGTTACAACATTGCCGGGCTCGATGAAGGCGGTGTATCCGCTGCCGCCGTCAGCCATCAGTTTGCGCGCATAGGCGCAGAATTCGTCGACATAGAACTGGTAATTCGTGAACAGAACGAAGTTCTGGAAGTGGTTCGCGCTCGTCGCCGTATAATGCGAAAGCCTTGCCAGCGAGTAGTCGATGCGCTGCGCCGTGAAGGGCGCCAGCGGATGCGGCTGGCCGGGCAGGGGCTCGTATTCGCCATTGGCAATCTCGTCATCGGTGACCGTGAGATCGGGCGTGTCGAAAATGTCGCGCAGCTGCATGTCGACGAGCCCGCCGGCAGAGGCTTCGACATGGGCGCCCTCCGCGAAGGCGAAATGCAGGGGGATCGGCGTTGCCGATTCCGATACCGTGATCGGCACCTGATGATTGCGCATCAGGAGCGCGAGCTGTTCTTTGAGATAATGACGGAACAGCTGCGGTCGAGTGATCGTGGTGGTGTAGATTCCGGGCGACGTCACGTGGCCGTAGGAGCGACGGCTGTCGACATGGCCGAAGCTCGTCGTCTCGATGCTCACCTGCGGATAGAAGGCGCGGTAGCGGCCTTCGATGGGACCGCCTTTGGCGAGCGCCGAAAAGGCGTCGATCAGGAATGTCGTATTGCGCTCGTAAAGCGCAGTCAGTGCATCGACGGCCGCAGTCGCGTCCGTGAAAACCTGAGCTGTGAACGGCTCTGGGCTGATGGAGTTCTGGGGTGCGGGGGACAAGATTCGTGTTTTCATGGCGCATTATAGGAGACGAAATCTGACAAGCAAACGACGTCATAGCGGATGCGTCAAGAATTCTTGCAAGACGAAACAAGACGCTTGCTGCGCGACGCTTTGATCAGAAGGTCGGCCGGCAGCTGTTGAGGCCTGTCGGCGTGCAGCTTGCAACCATGCCCGAGGACAGGTGACGAACGCCCGGCTGGTTGTTGACGACAAGCTGGGCGAACATGACGGCGAAAATCGCCATGGTCAGCGAGATGATCGTGAGACGACGTGCCAGCTTTGCCATGTGCGTGATCCTTTCCAATCCGATGAAAAGCTTCTAGCGCAGCGGCTCTGAACCTCGTCTGAGACGACGGTTCATCTGGCATTCAGAAGGGTTAACCGATATTCACCGTTCTCCGCCAATGACCTTTTGCCTTGCCGCGGCTTCTGGTCAAACCGGGAGCCGACGGGCACCGTCCCGTCCCGTTCTTCCTCCGGAAAGGCCACGCGCTTGGTGCTAAACGTAGATTTCCATGTCGGCCTGCTCGGATGTCGAAATGTCTTCGAACCCCAGGGCGGCTGATTCGACGTCGCCCATATGATGGTCGAGATAGCGACCGGCTTCATGACCTCGCGCAGCAACGAGGGCTCATATGGTCAAGCGCTTCAAGGGCAGGGAGTATGGACTTCGCGTCTTTGTCTTCGAGGTCCCCGACGGCAACCGCATCGACGTCGGGCAGCCGATCTGAAGTGTCGATGAACGCATAAAAAAGGGCGCCGGTTGCAGCCGGCGCCCTCTATGTGCTTCTAAACGTCGATCGCCTCAGAGGCGTGTCCAGGTCTGTGTCTTGCAGAGCACGGCCATGACACAGCCCTTCATCTTCAGCGAATTGCCGGAGACGGAGCCGGCACCCGAATAGGTCTTGTCAGTTTCCGGATCGGTGATCTCGCCCTTGTAGCTGTCGCCGCTGCCGGCCATCTTGCCGATCTGCTTGCCACTGTGCTGCCCGCTCTTGAGCGTCACGCAGAAGGAGCCGCCGCAGGGCGCGATCTGGGCTGTGGCACCCGACGCGGTCTTCCAGTTGCCTTCGATGGGTTCGGCGGCCTGGGCCGAAAAGGCCGAAAGCGCGAATGCTGCCGCAATGATGATGGAACGCATGGTCTGATCTCTCCTCCCGAGATGATGGTCCTTTCCCGAGGTCGGCTCCAGTCCTCTCTGCAGCCGGTCCAGCGGTTAAGATTTATCTTACGCACACGTAAAGGTAAAAGCAATCCGGCCCGAAAAAGCAGGCGTGGATAGCGGCCGGACACTGCAAATTCGGCAGTTTTCCAAAATGCCTTCGGATAACAGGGTGAAGAATTGGTTGATTTCACAGCATGAAACTTTCGTAAATTTTGCCGTGAATGCCTTGGATAGCAGGCCATGTGATACTTAACGGAATCCGAAGTTTACGAAGCTTTTGTACTTTGTTTTCAGCAAATTAAGGATGCATTTTAAGCGAGTTTCAAAGACCGTCCGGCATAGTGGACCCATCAAACGAGCAGGGAAAAACCCCGCCGAACCCGACCGAAGCAAGAATGACCGGACAAAGATCCGGCGCTGTTTCGGAAGGGCCCGCAAGGGAAAACAGGGACATTTGAGAAACTAGGCAAACAGGGACAAAACCAATGGCACGCTTTGAAATGCACAATTCCGAATATGCCACGATGGGTGGCGAAACCCGGGCCGACGTCTTCCGCGACATGGGCCTGATGTATGCGACCGGTCGCGGTTGCCCTGTTGACCTCGTGTCGGCGCATAAGTGGCTGAACATCGCCGCGATCAAGGGCTGTGACCGCGCTGCCGAGCTGCGCGCCGACCTCGCAGAAACCATGAGCAAGATCCAACTCGCCGAGGCGCTTCGTGCCGCCCGCGAATGGATGACCATGCACTGACCGATTCCGGCCGCGACAGCGGCGGGAGGATTAGAAAAACAACCCAGTGGGGAACGTGGCGGGGACCTTTGGACGGGGCCAGGGCCAACACTTTGCAAGACCGCGACCGGCAGAAACAAGGCCGGCGCGGTCTTTTTCATTGCATGGACGTCAGCGCAGGTGCGCGAGAACCTTTGGCAGTGCCTCTTCGAACAGATCGATATCTTCAGGCAGCCCTGCTGAGACCCGGATGCAGCGGTTGAGCGGCGCCACGCCCGGCATGCGGATGAAAACCCCGTGCTCCATCAGCCCGTCGACGATGGCCCGGGCGAAGACGCCGTCGCGACCGGTATCGATCGCAACGAAATTGGTCGCCGAGGGCAGGGGCGTCAGTCCATTGGCAGTCGCGACCGTCGCGATGCGGTCGCGCGCCGCCTTGATCCGCCCGACAACCTCAGAGAGATAGGCCTGGTCTGCCAAGGCCGCGAGCGCTGCCTCCGTCGATAGCCTGGGCATGCCGAAATGATTGCGAATCTTGTCGAAGGCGCCGACAGTGCCCGGCGTGCCGACCCCGTAGCCGACGCGGGCGCCCGCCAGGCCATAGGCCTTGGAGAAGGTGCGCATGCGAATGACATTCGGCAGGTCGATCAGCGCATCCGTCGCCGGGATGGACCCCGCCGGCGCCGTCTCGCTATAGGCCTCGTCGAGAATGAGGAGTGTGGTCGAGGGCAGGGCGCGGGCAAAGGCGACGATGCTGCCTGCATCCCACCAGCTCCCCATGGGATTATCCGGATTGGCGAAATAGACGAGGGGAGCATCTTCCCGCCTGACAAGATCCAGAAGGGCGTCGAGATCCTCGCGATCGTCGCGGTAAGGGGCGGTCACGAGACGGCCGCCGAAACCATTGACGTGGAAGTTGAAGGTCGGATAGGCGCCGAGCGAGGTGGCGACCGGCATGCCGGGTTCGATGACGAGGCGCACGATGAGACCGAGCAGGTCGTCAATGCCTTCACCGATGGCGAAATTCTCCGGCTTCAGGCCGAGATGAGCCGCCAGCGCCGCCTTGAGCGCATGGTTCTCCGGGTCGTTGTATTTCCAGATTTCGCCTGCCTTGTCGGCGATCGCGGCCAGCACCGAAGGGGCCGGGCCGAAGCCGCTTTCGTTCGCGCCGATGCGGGCCCGCACGGCAAGACCGCGCTGCCTTTCAATGGCTTCGGGACCGACAAAGGGAACGCTGGCGGGAAGAGAGGCAGCAAGAGGTGTGAAGCGGGAAAAGGCGGTCATTGCGAAGCGGGTTCCGGCGGATCGAGTTCGATCCGCTCACAATAAGTAGCCCAGCTTCGGACGCAAGGCCGGATCGTCCAGGATCGGGCGCCTTCCGACAGCCGGGTGTTCAGCGGCCGAGCCTTGCTCCATTGCCGTTCTGGAAGGGCTTCACGGGTGTGTTGACGGCTTCGCCGAGCATGAAGTCGGCGCGGACGATCCGGTGCAGCATATGCTCGGAAATCGGTGCGATAAATTTGACCCCGACGCGGTTGCCATTGCGATAGGCCTCCGCACAGCCGATGCGGTCGGCAAGGCCGACGATCTGCAGATAATAATGAGAGGAAAGACCGATGGCGGTCGTCAGCTCGATGGCAGCGCCGCCTTGGGATATGTCGACCACTTCGCAGCTGCGGATCGTGATGCCGGTGAGGCCTGAGCGGACCGACATGACCTTGGCCGGCCGGCGAACATAGAAGCGCTCCCATTTGCGCTCGTACATTTCCGATCGGACTCCAGCCAGATGCGTCGCATTTTCCATCGCCATGACCGGCTCTCCCAACTTGTCTGCCCTGCACTCTGGAGATGAAGATTTGCATTAGCATCAACAAGTTCGATCAAGTTTTACCGATGTCGAATATTCGGTGCCAATGCGCCCGAGGCAAGCAAAGGGACGCGCCAAAGACCGTGCGCGCCGGCCCGGCATGCCTTGCCCCTTGGCTGAGTGAACAAGGTGTCGCGGGTCAGTGGCCGGTTTCGAAGGCCAGGCGAACGACGTGGTGAAGGAACTCCGGATCGAGCAGCATGTTGAAACCGACCGTCAGCTTCTCGGCTTCGCGGCGGATCAACGTGCACCCGATATCGTCGTGGATGCCGAGGATTTCGAGGAAGAAGTTCGACGGCACGATGACATGGGGAGAAACGTCGAGCTCTGCGCCATGCAGTGAGATGGTGCGGATCAGGCAACGCTGAGACTTTGACATGCTCAGGTGATGGCCGACAAAAACGATCTTGCCGGGCCGTTCAATCCTGAATTTCTCGAAGATCTGATCCCGAGGAATGTCAGATTTTGCGTCAGCTATCCTTTGCAAGGGCATGTCACCCTCCTACCGCGTCTCGTTACAGGAACAGCCTAGCGCATGGTCGTTACCAGATGATGGATGTGATGGCTCGAATGCGAGCGTCATCGGGATTTCCCTGTTCTGACAGCACCTTCGTCCCGCAAGACCTGTCCCATTTCGAACAGCGATGGCGGACCATGCCTCCGAAAGGCAGTTCCTTCAGGGATCGGTGAGCGCGCTTCAGTGCCGCTGGCACAGGGCGGACAAACTTGACCGAAAATTGCCACAGGGCTAGGCCTTGCTGCACGACATCGCCGTCGGTCAATCGTCGGCGATTCCTATGAGACAGACATTTGGGAGTACAGTACGTGGCGGGACGATTGGTCATAGTGGGGGCAGGGCAGGCGGCTTTTGCACTGGCTGCAAAGCTGCGGATGCTGAAAGATGCTCGCCCGATCACCATGATCGGAAATGAGCCGGTCCTGCCCTATCAACGCCCGCCGCTGTCGAAGAAATATCTGCTCGGTGAGATGAGCTTCGACCGCCTGCTGTTTCGGCCCGAAGCCTGGTATGCCGACAACAATGTCGAGATCCGGCTGTCCACACCGGTCGAAGCGATCGATCGCGAAGAGCGCAGCGTCAAGCTCTTCGACGGCAGCGATATCCCTTACCAGACGCTGGTCCTCGCCACTGGCGCCACTCCGCGCCGCCTGCCGCCAGCCATCGGTGGAGACCTTGGTGGTGTCTACACCGTGCGCGACAAGGCGGATGCCGACCGTCTGGCCGAGGAGATGAAGCCTGGCCACCGACTGTTGATCGTCGGAGGCGGCTATATCGGCCTTGAAGCCGCTGCCGTCGCGCGCAAACTCGGACTGGATGTGACGCTGATCGAGATGGCCGACCGCATTCTCGCCCGCGTCGCAGCCCGTGAAACGGCCGACGCGATCCGCGCGATCCACGAGTCCGAGGGTGTCTCCGTCTCCGAAAAAACAGGCCTGACGCGGCTGATCGGCGATGAGGGGCGGGTGAAGGCGGCGGAGCTTTCGGATGGTCGCGTGATCGACGTCGATATGGTCATCGTCGGGATCGGCGTGGCCCCGAATGATCGCCTGGCGGCAGATGCCGGGCTCGAGGTGCAGAATGGCATCGTGGTGGATGCCTTCGGGCATACCAGTGATCCGGCAATCTTTGCCATGGGTGACTGCGCCGTTCAGGACTGGAAGGGGCAGCAGGTGCGGCTCGAATCCGTCCAGAACGCCGTCGATCAGGCGGAGGCGATTGCAGCCGTGCTCGCCGGTGGCACCGAGCCCTATCGTCCGAAACCCTGGTTCTGGTCGGACCAGTATGAGGTGAAGCTGCAGATCGCGGGCTTCAATCTGGGTTACGACCAGACGGTGGTCCGTTCCGGTGCGCGCGAGGGCAGTCTGTCGATCTGGTACTTCCGTGGCGCCGACTTCATCGCCGTCGACGCGATCAACGACGCCAAAGCCTATGTCACGGGCAAGAAGCTCCTGGACATGGGGCGGTCGGTCGACAGTGCTGCGATCGCGGATCCCACGCTCGACCTCAAGGCTCTGATCGCCTGAGGGGCTGAAACGAAGCAACTCGCGGCGAATTGCTGACGGCAATCAAAATGACAAAGGCCGGCAAAATGCCGGCCTTTGTCATTGGTATCCATGAAGGCAGTGGTTCAGTTGGAGCCCATTCTCTCGAGCACCGGAACGCACATGTCGAGGTCGTGCGATGCCAGATGCGCATAGCGCATGGTCATGGTCAGTGTCTGATGACCGAGCCACATCTGGACGCGGCGAATGTCGATCCCGCCCTGGACCAGTCGCGATGCGCAGGTATGACGCAGCACATGCGGCACCACGTCCTTGTCATCGGCAAAACCGATGGCATCCTTGGCATTGTGCCAGGCAACGCGAAAACGCTGTTGGTCGATCTCGGCAAAGGGGCCGGCATGGCGCCGATCCGAAGACGCAATGGCCTCAGCCGCCCTCTGAGTGAGGGGTACGGACCGTGAGCGGCCGGATTTCGTCACCCAGAAGGTCACGCGGTTCTTGTGAATGTCGCCCCAGCGGAGGTTGAGCCCCTCGCTCAGGCGCGCGCCGGAATCGACGAGAAAAAGGCAGAAACGATAATAAAGTTCGGAATGCGCACGGATCTCGGAGAACAATGCATTCTCTTCATCCCGGTCGAGAAAACGGATTCGACCTGCCTTTTCCTTTTGTCGTTTGAATTCCGGCAGACTGTGAACGTCTCCCATCTTATACGCCTTTCGCAGCAGTTTGCTTAAGGCCGCCATCTTTCGATTGATGGTGGCATTGCTGTTACCGCGTTTGCGCAATTTGCCAATCAACTGGTCGAGCATCTCGTCCGAAAAGGCCGAAAAACTCGGAAAATCAAGGAGATCGTGAAGCTCTCCGATAAAATTTGTTACGTTATATTTGTGGCTGCCATTCATCCACAACAGGTCGCCATATTTGCCGAACAGTTCGCGCAGATTTGTCTCGCGCACCTCGTGCAGGACTGTGCCCTGATTGTATTGATAATGAACCGAATAATCGGGCACGCCTACAAAGACGTCAAAACCCTTCACGGCCGGCATTTCCACCTGCATGTATCCCCCAAATTTCCCTTTTGGCGAGCACGCGAACGAGCTCACCGCCCGTCCCCACGGGCGTACTTATCGTTATATCTGATAACAAGTATAGTGCAAAACAGCACAAACTGTCCGGAGCGGCTCGCTTCGAGCCTGTCAAATGGTGTCGATTGGACCTCTTTCTGCAGGATTCCGGCAGGGCTACCGGCGGCTTAAATCATTGAAACCAAGGGCAAGGCAGCGGCGGATCCGCAAAGCCAAAGAGGGTCCGGCTCGTGAAAGCCGGACCCAACACTTTTTCGTCAATCCGATGTGGATTAGAACGAACGGGTCAGGCGAACGAAGCCATCCCAGTTGCTGTCAGCATCTTCGAGGTCGCGGTAGCGAACGTCAGCCGATGCAGTCAGGCCAGCAGCCAGCTTGTATTCGACGAAGAGGTCAGCGCCCCAAGCGTCGGCGCCAGTGAAGTCGTAGTCACCCCAGTAAACAACCTGCGGAGTGATGGAGAACTTCTCGGTTGCCTTGAAGGTGTAGGCAGCGCCGACAGTCCATTCAGACGCGAAGTCGTAGCCGGTCGACTGGCCAGAAGCCCAGCCAGCAGCGATGCCGAGCGTACCCGGACCGAGATCAGCAGAGAGAACGCCAGCGATGCCGCCTTCCTTGTCGCCGAAGTCGTACACGCCGTTGACGGTGACGGTTGCCATGCCGAGGGTAGCCGAAGCAACAGCTTCGAGACCAACTTCGTTGCCGGCATATTCGTCGGACAGGTCGTCAACGCCGAGACCAACCGTGAAGGCATCAGCCGAGTAGGTGTAGGTGGCAGTGTTGAACTTGGCATTGCCGAAGAACGAGTCAGACTCGCCGGCCAGACCCCAGTCGTCAGCCCAGGTCAGAGCGCGGCCGACCTTGAAGCCACCAACGGTGATGTAAGCCTGATCCAGCTCAACGGTCTGACCGTCAAGGTCTGCACCCTGGCTGTCGGCCTGAATACGGATATAGGAACCGATGGTGCCCAGCTCCGAGTCATTCTTGGCTTCGAACGACAGACGTGCACGAACAGCGCTGTCCCAATCGTCATTGGTCGTCGTGGTCCCGAAGAGACCGCTGTTCTCGTTCGCCGAAAGGGTCACGCGAACTTCGCCGCCGATCTTCAGGCAGGTTTCGGTGCCGGGGATGTAGAAGTAGCCGGTGCCGAAGGCGTCGCAAACGCGAACGTATTCCATGGGCTCGGGCTCGGCGGCGACGATTGCGTCAGCGGCCTGAGCGCCGGAAACTACAGCGAGAGCTGCAGCGGAGCCGAGAAGAAGGCTCTTGATGTTCATTATTGACCTCCAGTCAAGTTTCGTATGGGTCTGGGTTATTTGGCTGAAGGACAGCATTCCCTGCCCCATCCCCGTCGGTTTCAGAAGACGGACGATCCACCGCCTCGCTTCCGAGGTTGAAAATACAAAACCGCACCGGTCATGCAATCACCAATGAGCGGAAAGGCGAAAAAGCGGTCACCCTTCCACCCGGCCTGTTGCTGAAAGGCCACAAAGTCGTGATGCCAGCCCTCACTTCATTTAGGTTTCGTTAAGAAAAGCCAAGCAAAACCGGCGCTTATTGAGGGGATGCGACCCGGAGCGACACGGCCTCAAAAGCCACTTGCCTCCCATTTTGGCACAGGATTCCGCAAAAAGTTGCAGTCCGAACCATCTGCTCTCACCCTCCGAATGCATTGTTCGATCAGACGGTTTCGAGGCGTAGCAGTGAATTTCGACCTGAGAAGGCCTGGCAAGTGACAGAATCATGTCCCGACGGAATCGCGATTCGCATTTCGTCGATTGCAGATGCATGCTTCGTCCTCTGGAATATGCCGGGCGCTAAAATGTGCAGAGCCGAGAAAAGGCCTTGCATTCACTGATTCAAGCAAATAATCAGGCGGCACCGGAGAGGTGGCCGAGTGGTCGAAGGCGCTCCCCTGCTAAGGGAGTATACGTCAAAAGCGTATCGAGGGTTCGAATCCCTTCCTCTCCGCCATCACGATATTCCCTGACATGATCGATTGAGCTTCACACGGGGCTTTCGCACGCCTGGTTTTGGCAGCTCGTCTTCGTGCCTGGCGCGGCGACGGTGGGGCCGGAATACAGTGACATTGAGTGCGATCCCGCAGGGGCTGACATCACCAGCAAAATCGTAATTTGGCCTAAGTGACTGTAAATGCGTGATTTTCCGGCCGTAGGGACGCCGTGACCTCTATAATTGACTGGAGGTCAATAATGAACATCAAGAGCCTTCTTCTCGGCTCCGCTGCAGCTCTCGCTGTAGTTTCCGGCGCTCAGGCCGCTGACGCAATCGTCGCCGCCGAGCCCGAGCCCATGGAATACGTTCGCGTTTGCGACGCCTTCGGCACCGGCTACTTCTACATCCCCGGCACCGAAACCTGCCTGAAGATCGGCGGCGAAGTTCGCGTGACCCTTTCGGCGAACGAGAACAGCGGTCTCTTCGGGACCACGACGACCAATGACGATTGGGACAGCGCTGTTCGTGCACGTCTGTCGTTCGAAGCCAAGAATGACTCGGAGCTGGGCACCATCGGTTCCTACATCCGTATTCAGGCCGACAGCCAGGGTGCTACCACGTCGGGCGTTGGTGTGACACTTGATCAGGCATACATCACCGTTGGTGGCTTCAAGGTTGGTCGTGCGGTCACCTTTGCTGACGATTGGGGTCTGGCTGGCGAGTCCGACTCGTTCTTCGGTAATACGAAGTTCAATATGGCTTCCTACACCTACTCGGCTGACGCCTTCACGGTTGGTCTCGGCATCGACGACCTGTCTGACTCCGGCGCTGTTGCTGGCACCCCAGGCTTCCTCGGCGGCGGCAACGAAGTTGGCCTGGAAGGCGTTGTTTCCGCTTCCCTCGGCATGGCAACCGTCACCGTCAACGGCGTTTACGACTTCGGCTCGGAAGAGGGCGCCATCGCTGGTGTTATCGCTGCTGACGTTGGTCCGGGCACTTTCGCGCTCGCTGCTGCTTGGGCTTCTGGCCAGTCGACCGGCTACGACTTCACGTCTGAATGGACGGTTGGCGCAGCCTACACCTTCAAGGCAACTGACAAGCTCTCGATCACTCCTCAGGTAGTTTACTGGGGCGACTACGGCTTCAACGCTGCTGGCAATGATGCTTGGGGTGCAGACCTGCTTGTCGAGTACAAGCTGGCTGCCGGCCTGACCGCTTCGGCTGATGTTCGTTATCGGGATCTGGAAAACAGCGGCGACAACTGGGATGGCTTCGTTCGCCTGACTCGCTCCTTCTAATTCGATCTCCAGATCGGATAAGGGAAGCCCGGCCTTGTGCCGGGCTTTTCCGTTTTGAACGTCGAAATGGCGGGGAAGAGCGTTTGGCCGACGCCTTGCGCCAGAACACGCCCCGCGCGGGCTGTCTAGCGCTGCAGAAAGCCGCCAATCTCCTCCGCCAGCCCTGAGAGATGCAGCAGCGGCGCGTGCCCTTGACCTCCGGCCTCGATCGCCACCAGTCCCGGATGCCGCCGCACCATCTCCTCCACGGTATCGGGCGACAGCAGGCGCGAGTGTTCGCCCCGTACCACCATCATCGGTTTCTCTGTCAACGCCGCGAACTGCGGCCAAAGATCCGGCAGGCCCTGGCTGAGGTCAGCGGTCCGGAACTGTTCGGCAATATCGGGATCGAAATCCGCCACCACCTGGCCATCCACTTCCCGGTAAAGCGCCTGCGCCATGTGGGCCCAGTCTTCGCCGCCGAGCGCCGGGAACTCCGCCCCATGCGTGGCCCGCAGGATTTCCGCCGCCTCCGCGAAATTCGCCGGCGTCCGGCGGCTCCCGAGATAGCCCTGAATCTGCCGCAGCCCGTCCACGTCCAGCACGGGGCCGATATCGTTCAAAACCAGACGTTCGATGCGCTCCAGATGCGTCATGGCCAGAACATGCAGGATGAGCCCGCCGCGCGAGGTTCCGATGAAGGCAGCGCTTTCGATCTCCAGCTGGTCCAGCACGCTGATGACATCTCCGGCTTCCACCGGGATCGTGTAGCGCTCGGGCTGTGGGTCGCGATCGGAGAGCCCGCGCCCGCGCGAGGAGATCGCGATCACCCGCCGGCTATAGGGCGGCGCCGCAAGGATGCGGGCGAGATCCTCGAAATCCAGAAGGTTGCGGGTGAGCCCCGGCAGGCAGACGACCGGGATCCCCGGATTGTCGTCGCCATGAATGCGCACATGCAGCGTCAAGCCATCTGGCACGGTGATGAAACGGTCGATGCTGTCGGCCATGCGGCACTCCCTCGCGTCGTGATACCCATGCGAGCCTAGCCGAGGCTGCGCCCGGGGTCATCCATCAATCAGGGGAGGGTGGGCGACCTACCGCCCGAAGCGCAGGTCGTGCACGATGTCGGTCTTCTGGCCGAGCCGGCTCTTGTAGACCTGATAATTTTCCATCACCCGCATGACGTAATTGCGCGTTTCGGGAAAGGGGATTCGCTCGATCCAGTCGACCACCTCGTCGATCGACTTGCCGCGCGGATCGCCATAACGTTCGATCCACTCAGGCACTTTGCGCGGACCGGCATTATAGGCGATGAAGGTCAGGATATAGGAGCCGCCGAAAGCGTCGATCTGTTCGCCGAGATAATGGGCGCCAAGCGTGGCGTTGAAGCCGGGATCCCGCGTCAGCTTGTCCGGTTGATAGGCGATGCCGTGCCGTGCCGCGACCCCCTTGGCGGTGGAAGGCAGGAGCTGCAACAGCCCGCGCGCATTGGCCGGTGAGACGGCCGCCGGATTGAACGCGCTCTCCTGACGGGCGATGGCATAGGCGAGCGCCTTGCCGGAGCCTGCAATATTGGCGCTGGCCGGGATGACGCCGACGGGGAAGGCAAGCGCTGGAACATCGATGCCCCGCGCATAGGCCGTCTTGCCGATCTGCAGCGACAATTGATGCCCGCCCTCCGATTTTTCCGCCCGCGCGCTGAGGAGTGCGAGTTCGCCGGGACTGTCCAGCTGATCGGCGAGCGCCCGGTAGAGGCTCTGCGCCCGCCAGCCATGGCCGGCCGCCTCGTAACGCGCGATCGCCTGGATCGCCTCGCGGCCTTGGAAACGCTGACGGTCTTCGTCGCTGGGCTGCGGATAGGGGATCTGAATGCCGGGCCTGTCGATGCGCGCCGCTGCGAGTTGACCGTAGAAGGTGCTCGAATGCTGGGCCGCGCGGGCCAAATGCTCCCCTGCCTTGCCGTCCTTCAATGCTTCCGCGGCGCGGCCCAGCCAGTACCAGGCCCGGCTTGCCGAAAGCGGCCGGTTCGAGACCTCGAGGATGCGGGCAAAGTGTTCGCTTGCGGTTTTGGGATCGTTGAGGGCGCGGAGCGCATACCAGCCGGCATGGAATTCGGCGTCGGCAATATCCGTCGCTTCGGTCGCCACATGACGCGAAACGATCTTGTACGCCTCGCGATACTTCCC
Source organism: Peteryoungia algae (assembly GCF_030369675.1). Classification (NCBI taxonomy): domain Bacteria; kingdom Pseudomonadati; phylum Pseudomonadota; class Alphaproteobacteria; order Hyphomicrobiales; family Rhizobiaceae; genus Peteryoungia; species Peteryoungia algae. The sequence goes on from NZ_CP128477.1 coordinate 287,105, forward strand.
GAGATCGGCGAGCCCGCGCGCAACGATCCGCTGCTCGTCCCACCAGGCGCCGCCATTGATCAGCACTTTCGGATCGCGCGGCATCTGCTCGATCAGTTTGGCCGCCTCTTCGAAATCCTGGGCACGCCGGAGGGTCTCAAGGCGGATGAAGAGCAGGGCAGGGTCCTTTGCCCAGGACTTGTCGACGGCTGCAATCAGCGCATCGACATTCTTCGCGCGCGAGATCAGACCTGCCCAGGCCTTGTACAGCGATTGTGCCTCACCGAGCGTGGCAAAGCGTTTCGCCTGGCTCGCCCGCTCGCGGTAGAGCAGATAGTCCATGCGCGCGCGATGGTCGGCCGTCGTCAGCAGGCCGGAAAATTCCGATATCACCCGGTCTTCGGTCTCTACATCCAGCGCATCGCCGCGCCAGAGGTCGCGGATGAGGCGGGTGGCCCTGGCCTTGTCGCCGCTGGCGAGATGGGCGCGCGCCAAAAGCATCGTGCCTTCGGTCGTCTCTGGTGCGGTGTCGCCGAAGGCGGCGAGCACGGCGGCGGGCGCCGGGTTTTCGCGGAAGAGCGCCTTTTCCGAATTCGCCCGGAAGGATTTGAGCCCCGGCCAGCCCTGAAGCTGCCGCTGGGCGCCCGCAATCTCGGTCGCCGGCACGTCGCCGAGCCCCGACATTGATATCGACCAGGTCAGCATCTGCCGGTCGAGGCTGTCGGGCATGCGGTTGCGGATGGCGATCGCCTCGGCGCCGTCGCGGTTTGACAGCGCGTCCAACCCTGCCTTGAGCTGCGGATTGACGGCCGCCAGCCGCTCACCGCGCGGAATGGCGCCTGTCGTCTCGAACGAAGGGGGCGTGGCCCTAGCAGGCGCAAAGCCCAGCGGCTTGACTGCAGGCACCGGAACGGAGGCCGGTTCCTGGCCCAGCACAGGCAGCGGCAGCACGGCAAGGCCGAGGCCGAAAACGGTAGCTTTGAGAAAGGTCGTCTTCATCCACACACCGCAACCATAACACAACGCCGCCAGTAGGCGGAGAACGTGGTTAACAAAGCCTTGACGTGGTCGTTCACATTCTCTCGAACGAAGCCTCGGAAAACCGTCACAAATCTCCCTTGCATGCGCTTGTCGCACCCGAAGGTGCGAAGTAATGTGCCCCCGATTTAGGTTCAGAATGCGGCCGAAGCGTGGATCTCGGCCCCCGAGGAGTTCATTGCATGTATCAGGGATCCATTCCCGCACTCGTCACGCCGTTCACAGATGCCGGTGCTGTCGACGAGCAAGCCTTCGCCGCCCATGTCGAATGGCAGATTTCCGAAGGCTCCTCCGGCCTCGTGCCCGTCGGCACCACGGGCGAATCGCCGACGCTGTCCCATGACGAACACAAGCGCGTGGTCGAGCTTTGCGTCGAAGTGGCGAACAAGCGCGTGCCCGTCATTGCCGGCGCCGGCTCCAACAACACGCTTGAGGCCATCGAGCTTGCCCAGCATGCCGAAGCCGTCGGCGCCGATGCGCTGCTCGTCGTCACGCCCTATTACAACAAGCCGACCCAGAAAGGCCTGATCGCCCATTACAAGGCGGTCGCCGAAGCCGTCTCGCTGCCGATCATCATCTACAACATTCCCGGCCGCTCGGTGATCGACATGTCGCCCGAGACGATGGGCGCGCTCGCCAAGGCGCACAAGAACATCGTCGGCGTCAAGGATGCGACCGGCAAGATCGAGCGCGTCTCGGAACAGCGCATCACCTGCGGCGCAGATTTCGTCCAGCTCTCGGGCGAGGATGCAACGGCGCTCGGCTTCAACGCCCATGGTGGCACCGGCTGCATTTCCGTCACCGCCAATGTCGCCCCGCGCCTCCTGGCCGAATTCCAGGCCGCGACCCTGGCTGGCGATTACGCCAAGGCGCTTGGCCTTCAGGATCGCCTGATGCCGTTGCACAAGGCGATCTTCCTCGAGCCCGGCCTTTGCGGCGCGAAATATGCCCTGAGCCGCACCCGCGGCATGAACCGCACTGTCCGCCTGCCGCTGCTGGCGACGCTGGAAGCCTCGACGGAAGCCGCGATCGACGCGGCGCTGAAGCATGCGGGACTGCTGAACTGAGGGAATGACAAAAGGCCGGCGGAGACGCCGGCCTTTTTGGTTGGGCTGTGCGGAAGCACTCAAACGGCTTTCGGGTTGGCCTGACCAAGTTCTCTATCGAGGGCATCTGTGGTTGGATTGGAGCTAGGGTCACCAGACCAACCGTCGCGCACCCACCCCCACCTTTATTCCCCCATCCTCCATTCCATATCCGTGACAACAGCCACGCCACCCAGGCACAGGTGCCCCACGACAAAATGCCAGGTGAGACGGAAGACAAGACCATGTCCTCCAGAGGCCCACCGCGCACCGTCGCCCCCCCCCCAAAAAAACAAAACGGCAGGTCACCAAAAGCAACCTGCCGCATAAAGATCATTCGAAGAAAAACGGATCAGAAGTCGAGCTCGAGTCCATTTTCGCAGAAGTCGAACTTGGCCGGCTCCGACTCGCTGCCGTCGGCAAATGTTGCCTTGACCCACTGCGCGCAGCTTTCGCCATTTGTGCTCTGATCCCAGACGAGATCGACAGTCGATCCCGGCTTGATGCCGCTTCCGATGTCGAAATAGCCCCAGTCACTTTTGTTCTCCGACACCAATATTTCGGTAATCGCCGTGCTGGTCGAGTTGCTCGCCGTAAACGAGAATTCGTTGGCTTGGGCGGCAGTAGACACCATCCCGTTACCGGCAACTGCAAAAGCAATTGCAAACAGGCCGAGACGAGCGCGATTGAAATTCATGTTCTGTCCTCAGATCAATGTGGGTTGGATGCCGCTTCTTCTTGCACTGTCCTTCCGGAAAGTCGATGTAAATGATGGCCTTTGTGAAGTCCCCCCAAAAGCGGTTTTTCAACTTCTTGCAAAGCTGCGATGCCGATCGGATGCGGCGCGCAGATCTATCCGATGCGAGATGTCGATGCCCGTCGCACGCGCTGTCCCGCGCGCTGGTGCTCCCCCACCTTTATTTCCCCCCCATCCTCCATTACATACGGATGATAACAGCCACGCCCCGCCCGGGCGCAGGCGACAGACGACAAAATCCCGGGCGAAACGGAAGATTAGACCATGGCCCCCAAAGGCTCGCAGCGCACCGTCAACAAGATCGTCGCGGAAAACCGCAAGGCGCGCTTCAACTATGAGATCATCGACACCTACGAGGCCGGTCTGGTTCTGACCGGCACGGAGGTCAAGTCGCTGCGCGAGGGCAAGGCCAATATCGCCGAATCCTATGCCTCTGACGAGGGCGAGGAGATCTGGTTGATCAATTCGCATCTGCCGGAATATCTGCAGGCGAACCGTTTCAACCACGAGCCGCGCCGCCGCCGCAAGCTGCTTTTGTCCAAGCGTGAGATCAACCGACTGCGCGTCTCGATCAATCGCGAGGGCATGACGCTGGTGCCGCTCAAGATCTATTTCAACGAGAAGGGCAGGGCGAAGCTGGAGCTGGCGCTCGCCAAGGGCAAGAAGCTGCACGACAAGCGCGAGACCGAGAAGGAACGCGACTGGAATCGCCAGAAGCAGCGCATTCTGAAGACGGGCTGAGTCTGATGGCGCGCGCGCATCTGAACGGCACCCTCGGCCCCATCGTCTGCGAGGCGATCTGAACTGTTTCCCGAGAGTTTTAAGGGCAGGGGTGTCGGCAAATACCGCCCCTCTTTGCCCTGCCGGGCCTCTCCCCCAGAAGGGGGAGCGTGGCTGACCAGCCGGTCTCTCGCCCGTCTTTTGGATCGCTGAACAAAGCGGCAAGCCCCACGCACCGCACTCCCCTTGGTGAGGAAGATGTCACGCAGTGACAGAGAGGGGGCTTAGTCGTGCGGCGCAGCCGGAGACCCCGGGAAAGAATCCAAAGACCTTCAGTGCTCGTCTTCGCTCGCCGTTGCCGGTTCCGGCGTGCGCGGCGTGCCGCGTTCGGACGGATCGCGGCCGATTTCGGCTTTCAGCGTCACCAGGTCGATGAAATGGTCCGACTGGCGGCGCAGGTCGTCGGCGATCATCGGCGGCTGGGTTGCCATGGTCGAGACGACGGAGACCTTGCGGCCCTTGCGCTGCAGCGCTTCAACCAGCGTGGTGAAATCGCCGTCGCCGGAGAACAGCACCAGATGATCGACCGTTTCGGCCTGCTCCATCGCGTCGATGGCAAGCTCGATATCCATATTGCCCTTGACCTTGCGGCGGCCCATGGAATCGGTGAATTCCTTCGCCGGCTTGGTCACGACCTTGTAGCCGTTGTAGTCCAGCCAGTCGATCAGCGGGCGGATCGAGGAATATTCCTGGTCCTCGATGAGGGCGGTGTAATAATAGGCGCGCAGCAGATAGCCGCGCTTCTGGAAGGCTTTCAGAAGCTTGCGGTAATCGATGTCGAAGCCGAGGCTTTTGGACGCGGCATAAAGATTTGCGCCATCGATGAAGAGGGCAATTTTCTCGCGCGGGTCGAACATTTCGATATCCTTACGTCAAATATAATCAACTTCGGCAATCGGCAATCAAAACAATACCTTGCCTCTCAAGATATGACCATGACTTTACATTATGAAATGATCATATAAAAATCTATCTAGGGCATCGTTTGGTGCAATCCAAGCAGCCTGTGGTTGAAACGTGGTGTAGAAAGCCTCTTTTTCGGCCCCTATTTTTGGGCTTGGAGGCGTGTCGGCACGAAAAACTTGAATTTGCCGTCCATTGCCTGTATCGCACCCGTCAATCCCACGCATTCAAGATCGCAAAGGACAGGCAATGGCCCGTGTCACCGTTGAAGATTGCATCGACAAAGTCGAGAACCGCTTCGAACTCGTTCTGCTCGCGAGCCACCGTGCCCGCCAGATCTCCCAGGGCGCGCCGATCACCATCGATCGCGACAAGGACAAGAACCCGGTTGTAGCGTTGCGCGAAATCGCCGACGAGACGCTCTCGCCCGACGACCTGAAGGAAGATCTGATCCATTCGCTGCAGAAGCACGTCGAAGTCGACGAGCCCGAGCAGGAGCCGAGCTCGATGCTGGCTTCGACCGGCACCGCCGGCAAGGGCGACGAAGAAGACGATCTGCCGGAAACGGTCACTTTCGACCAGATGTCGGAAGAGGATCTTCTGGCCGGTATCGAAGGCCTGGTTCCGCCGGAAAAGAGCGACGATTACTAATCGTCAACCTGTCGGAATCTAGTCTGTTTCTGACTGTAGGATCTTGTGCGCCAGTCTCGTCGACTGGCGCGCTTTTTCGTTTGTGGAGACGAGTGGAATGATGCGGCAATACGAGCTCGTGGAGCGGGTGCAGGAATACAAGCCCGACGCCAACGAAGCTCTGCTCAACAAGGCCTATGTCTACGCCATGCAGAAGCACGGCAAGCAGACACGCGCCAGCGGGGACCCCTATATCTCCCACCCGCTCGAAGTTGCCGCCATCCTCACCGACATGCATCTCGACGAATCGACGATCGCCGTTGCCCTCCTGCACGACACGATCGAGGATACATCCGCCACCCGCGGCGAGATCGACGAACTCTTCGGTGAAGATATCGGCCGCCTGGTCGAAGGTCTCACCAAGATCAAGAAACTCGACCTCGTCACCAAGAAGGCGAAGCAGGCGGAAAACCTGCGCAAGCTCCTGCTTGCCATTTCCGACGATGTGCGCGTGCTGCTGGTCAAGCTCGCCGACCGCCTGCACAACATGCGCACGCTCGAACACATGCGCGACGACAAGCGCGCCCGCATTTCCGAAGAGACGATGGAAATCTATGCGCCGCTCGCAGGCCGCATGGGCATGCAGGACATGCGCGACGAGCTGGAGGACCTGTCCTTCCGCTACATGAACCCGGAAGCCTATGAGACCGTCACCCAGCGGCTGGCCGAGCTTTCGACCCGCAACGAAGGCCTGATCACCAAGATCGAGGACGAACTGCGCGATCTGCTCGTGGCGAACGGCCTGCTGAACCCCTCGGTCAAGGGACGGCAGAAGAAGCCTTATTCGGTGTTCCGCAAGATGCAGTCGAAATCGCTCTCCTTCGAGCAGCTTTCCGACGTCTATGGCTTCCGCATTCTCGTCGATGACATTCCCGGCTGCTACCGCGCGCTCGGCATCGTGCATTCGCGCTGGCGCGTCGTGCCCGGCCGTTTCAAGGATTATATCTCGACGCCGAAGCAGAACGACTACCGCTCGATCCACACCACGATCGTCGGCCCGTCGCGCCAGCGCATCGAGCTGCAGATCCGCACGCGGCGCATGCACGAGATCGCCGAATTCGGCATCGCTGCCCATACGCTCTACAAGGACGGCGAAAACGGCGAGGCCAACGAGCCGCTGCAGCGGGAAAGCAATGCCTATTCCTGGCTGCGCCACACGATCGAGGCGCTGGCCGAAGGCGACAATCCGGAAGAATTCCTGGAGCATACCAAGCTCGAACTCTTCCAGGACCAGGTCTTCTGCTTCACGCCCAAGGGCAAGCTGATCGCGCTCCCGCGTGGGGCAACGCCGATCGACTTCGCCTATGCGGTCCATACCAATGTCGGTGACACCTGTGTCGGCGCCAAGATCAACGGCTCGATCATGCCGCTCGTCACCCGCCTGTCGAATGGCGACGAGGTGGAGATCATCCGCTCCGGCGTGCAGGTGCCGCCTGCCGCCTGGGAAGAAATCGTCGTCACCGGCAAGGCCCGCGCTGCCATCCGCCGCGCCACCCGCATGGCGATCCGCAAGCAATATGCAGGCCTTGGCCAGCGCATCCTCGAGCGAACCTTCGAGCGCGCCGGCAAGATCTTCTCCAAGGATACGCTGCGTCCGGCGCTGCATCGCCTGGGGCAACGCGACGTGGAAGACGCGATCGCCTCGGTCGGCCGAGGCGAGACCTCCTCCCTCGACGTTCTCAGGGCCGTCTTCCCCGACTATCAGGACGAGCGTGTCACGGTGAAGCCGTCCTCGGACGACGGATGGTTCGCCATGAACAGCGCCAATGGCATGGTCTTCAAGATCCCGGGTCCCGCCCATCCGAAGGGCGATGTGCCGACTGCCGGCGATGGTCCGGACCCCCTGCCGATTCGCGGACTTTCGGGCAATGCGGAGGTGCATTTTGCCCCCGCAGGTGCCGTTCCGGGCGACCGGATCGTCGGAATCATGCAGGATGGCAAGGGCATCACCATCTATCCGATCCAGGCCTCTGCCCTGCAGCGCTTCGAAAACGAGCCGGAACGCTGGATCGACGTGCGCTGGGATCTCGACGAGGCGAACAAATCCCGCTTCGTCGCCCGCATCCTCATCAACGCGCTGAACGAGCCGGGTACGCTGGCGACCGTTGCCCAGTGCATTGCCCGTCTCGACATCAACATCCGCGTTCTGAGCATGATCCGCATCGCCACCGACTTCACCGAGATGGGGATCGACCTGGAGGTCTGGGACCTGCGCCAGCTGAGCCAACTCCTGAGTGAGCTGAAGGAACTCGACTGCATCTCGACGGTCAAGCGCGTCTACGACTGAGCGGAAGAAGCGAACTTCGGCTTGTGACTCGGGCGGGCGTGGTTCGCCCGCCGCTCGAAAGTCAGGCGTTCTGCCTGTCGTTTCATCACATTCCTGCCCAAATCGTAAACCTCGACCCCCTTGCCATGCGCTTGGCGCATGGCTGACTTCAGTTCTTGTCTCTGGTGGATTGTGCGACGCACCATTATCTTCCTTTCAACAGATGAAGATAAAGAACTGAGGACAAAACGATGTTTACTCCGATCCGCAAATTCGCCCGCGCCCTTCGCGTTCCGACCACTGCCGAGCGCGAAATGAACTACCTGAACGGCGCCCGCGATCTCGTCGATCTGGAATATCGCCAGCGCGAAATCGACCGTGGCATGTTCCGCCGCGGCTGATGCGCCGACCGACCAGATCTGGTCAATGCTGTGACGCCGGTTGAACGCCGGCGTCTTTGCTTTTTTGGCGACTTTCAGAACCTGTTTTCCTTGCCGAAACCATCCCGGATCAACTACATATCCCGCATGCTGTTTCGACGACGCCACCCGGTTTCCTACCTGACGAAGTTGCGTGAGCTCCTCTGGCCGCGGCGTGGCTTCATCCGCTCGTATCACTATCTGACCAAGCGCATCCTGCGTCTGTCGGCGACGCCGCATGCCATCGCGGCCGGTGTGGTTGCCGGCGTTGTCGCTTCATGGACGCCCTTCATCGGGCTGCACTTCCTGCTCGCCTTTGCCTTCGCCTATCTGATCGCCGGCAACATGGTGGCCGCTGCCATCGGCACGGCCTTCGGCAATCCGCTGACGTTTCCGCTGATTTGGGCGGCGACCTGGGAGATCGGGCATCGGATGATCGGCAAGGGCGCGCCACTCGGTGATAGCATCGATCTGGAACGCAAGTTTTCCATCGGTGCGATCGAAACCATGTGGCAGCCGATCTTGAAACCCATGTTGATCGGCGCGATCCCGCTGGCCGCCGTCAGTGGTGTGGTCATCTATTGCGTGATCTACTTCACCGTGGCGAAGTTCCAGGCGCGGCGTCGGGAACGTCTCGCCGCAAAGGCGCGTGCGCGGCTTGCTAAAGCACTTCAGGAATCGAGCGTCTGACATGATCATCGGCATTGGCAGCGACCTCGTTGACATCAGACGGATTGAGAAATCGATCGACAGGTTCGGCGAGAAATTCACAGCACGCTGCTTCACCGATGAAGAGCAGGCGCGCGCGAACGGCCGCAAGGACTGCGCCGCCTCCTATGCCAAGCGCTTTGCCGCCAAGGAAGCCATGGCCAAGGCACTGGGCACAGGCATCGCCGAGGGCGTGTTCTGGAAAGAAATGGGTGTCGTCAACCTGGCCAACGGCAAGCCCGGCCTCGAATTGACCGGTGGGGCCGCGAAATGCCTGGAACGCCTTCTGCCTCCAGGGCATGTCGCCCAGATCCATCTCACCATCACCGACGAATTTCCCTATGCCCAGGCATTCGTCATCGTCGAGGCCCTGCCGGAAAACCGGTGAGTTAACTGGTCGCGCTGGTCGAGGGGGCTACGCGGTTGCCGCGCTCGCCCGAACCGACTAGAGAGAGCAGGATTTTCGCAAGAAGGAACCGACCCGCGTGAGCGAAGAAAAGAAGCAAAGTGCCCTTTGGGAAAACGTCAAGGTCATCATCCAGGCCCTGCTCCTGGCCATGGTGATCCGGACCGTGTTCTTTCAGCCCTTCACGATCCCATCAGGCTCGATGATGCCGACGCTGCTGGTCGGCGATTACATCTTCGTCAACAAGTTCTCCTACGGCTATTCGAAATATTCGCTGCCCTTCTCGCCGAACCTCTTCGAAGGCCGCATTTTCGCCAGTGAACCGGAGCGCGGCGACATCGCTGTCTTCCGCTTCCCGCCGAATCCCAGCATCGACTACATCAAGCGCGTCGTGGGTCTGCCCGGCGACCGCATCCAGGTGATCGGCGGCGTGCTGCAGGTCAACGGCAAGCCAGTGCCGAAGATCCAGGACGGCGTCTTTACCTCCGACTACCGCATGGATCCCGGCACCGATGTGCCGGTCTTCCGTGAGACGCTGGACAATGGCGTCAGCTATGACACGCTCGACCAGGCCCAGGATACGCGCGGCGATGACACGCGCGAATTCATCGTGCCGGACGGCCATTATTTCATGATGGGCGACAACCGTGACAATTCGCTCGACAGCCGCTTCGACGTCGGCTTCGTGCCGGCCGAGAACCTGATCGGCAAGGCGTCGCTGATCTTCTTCTCACTCGGCAACGACACCTCGTTCCGCGAAGTCTGGAAATGGCCCGCCAACATGCGTTGGGATCGTCTGTTCAAGGTGGTCGAATGAAGAACAGGAAGACGGACGGCGAACAGGACTGGGCGCAGCTGGAAGCTGCGATCGGCCACACATTCGCCGACCGGGAACGCCTGATCCGGGCGCTGACCCATGCCAGCGCCCAGGTCTCGCGGGGGAAGAAGGGCGACTACGAACGGCTGGAATTCCTGGGGGACCGGGTGCTCGGCCTCTGTGTCGCCGAAATGCTCTTCACCACCTTCCGCGATGCGACCGAGGGTGAGCTCTCGGTCCGCTTCAATCAGCTGGTCAGCGCCGAGGCCTGCGCCTCCGTTGCCGACGAGATGGAGCTGCACCGCTACATCCGCACCGGCTCTGACGTGAAGAAGATCACCGCAAAGAACATGCTGAATGTACGCGCGGACGTGGTCGAAAGCCTGATCGCGGCGATTTACCTGGAAGCCGGATTGGAGGCCGCACGCGGCTTCATCCTGAAATACTGGAAGGATCGCGCGGCCCATGCCGATGGCGCCCGCCGCGACGCCAAGACCGAATTGCAGGAGTGGACGCATGCCAAGTTCGGCAAGCCGCCCATTTACAAGGTTGCCGATCGCTCCGGACCGGATCATGATCCCCGCTTCACGGTGATCGTCGAGATCCCCGGCCTGAAGCCGGAAACTGGCATTGACCGTTCCAAGCGTGCCGCCGAACAGGTGGCCGCGACCAAGATTCTCGAACGCGAAGGCGTATGGGCCAAGCCCACAGACGCCAATTGATTGGACACCATGACCGACACTGAGACAGAGGACGGCGGCGAAGCCATCGTCAACACCCCGACCCGATCCGGCTTCGTTGCCCTGATTGGCCCGACCAATGCCGGCAAGTCGACGCTGGTCAACCGCTTCGTCGGTGCCAAGGTGTCGATCGTCAGCCACAAGGTACAGACGACCCGCGCCGTGATGCGCGGGATCGCGATCCACAAGAACGCCCAGATCGTTTTCATGGACACGCCCGGCATCTTCAAGCCACGCCGCAAGCTCGACCGCGCCATGGTGACGTCGGCCTGGGGCGGGGCCAAGGATGCGGACATCATCCTGCTCCTGATCGACAGCGAACGGGGGCTGCGTGGCGATGCCGAAGCGATCCTGGAAGCGCTGAAGGATGTGCCGCAGCCGAAGATTCTCGTTCTCAACAAGATCGACCGGGTGCGCCACGAGGACCTGTTCAAGCTTGCGGAGACGGCGAACGAGTTCGTCAAGTTCGATCGCACCTTCATGATTTCAGCCACGACAGGCTCTGGCTGCGAAGATATCATGGATTATCTCGCCGAGACTTTCCCGGAAGGCCCATGGTATTATCCGGAGGATCAGATCTCGGATCTGCCGATGCGCCAGCTCGCCGCCGAGATCACCCGCGAGAAACTCTTCCTGCGCCTCCACCAGGAGCTTCCCTATTCCTCGCATGTCGAGACCGAGAGCTGGGAAGAGCGCAAGGATGGCTCGGTGCGGATCGAGCAGGTCATCTATGTCGAGCGCGACAGCCAGAAGAAGATCGTGCTCGGCAAGAACGGCGATGCGATCAAGGCAATCTCCACGGCCTCCCGCAAGGAAATGTCCGAGATCCTCGAACAGCCGGTGCACCTCTTCCTCTTCGTCAAGGTGCGCGAGAACTGGGGCAACGATCCCGAGCGCTTCCGCGAAATGGGTCTCGAATTCCCGCGCGACTAAGTTCAACTGCGCGAAGGGCGCTCAGCCCTTCGCCACCCGCCTTGCGACGAAATCCGAGATTGTCGGTCCGATCAGGATGATCAGGATGAGCCGCATGGTCTGCAGCGCCATGATGAAGGACATGTCCACCGGCGTCGTTGCTGCAATGATTGCGATGGAATCGAGCCCGCCGGGGCTGGTCGCGAGATAGGCGGTCAGCGGGTCGATGTCATGCAACGACCAGAGCAGGAAGGCGAGGCCGCCGCTGAATGCCATCAAGACCAGGATGGAACCGACGATCTGGGGCAGGGCGCTTGCCGCATGCCTGAGGATGCGCCGGGTGAAGGACAGTCCGATCCGCCAGCCGATGACCCCGTAACCGAGCGCAAGCAGCCATTCGGGCAATTGCAGCGTGATGTAACCCATCACATGCAGCGCGGTTGTGGCGACGAGCGGCAAGAGCATGGTTCCGGCCGGTATGCGAAGCCAGGCTCCGACCAAAGCGGCGGCGAGGGCCGCAGCAAGGGTCAGGCCGAGATCGAGCCAGTCCGTTTCCGGAAACCAGACGACTGTTTGCGCAGCTCCACCTTCGACATTGAACACGAACGCCGCCATCAGCGAGGCGCCCGTCGCGACAAAGGCGACGCGCAGATACTGCATGAAGGCCACCAGCCTCGGATCGCCGCCATGCGCCTCGGCCATCAGGACCATGGCGGAGGCGGCGCCCGCGGACGTGCCCCAGATCGCGGTCGTGCCAGGCAGGATCTCGGCCCTTGCCATGAAATAGCCGAGCAGGCTGCTCGCCGCGATGATGGAAAGCACGACCGAGAGGAAGATCGGCCAGTCCTCGGCGACGGTCGAGAGCGTGCCGAGGTCAATGGATCTGGCGACGATGCAGCCGATCAGCGAATGGGCGAAGATATAGGGGAAACGATGCACGGAGAGCCGGGCGCCGTTGGTGGCGACCAGAATTGCCGCGACCATCGGGCCGAGCAGCAGCGCGCCCGGGATATGCGCCAGATACAGTCCGCCGGAGATGGCAAGGGAGAGCGCAAGAAGTGCAGCCCAGCGGACAAGGAGGGGAAGTGGCGTCAGCAATCCGGGTTGCGGCGGCGGGCTGGCCGCGATTGCAGCCGTCGTGCCCTGATTTGCAACGCCATCCGGGTCGACCGGCGAAAGCGTCACGGGATCCTTGTCCGAAGCCATGAGCGTCTCCGTCCTTCGTCTGAGAACCTTTTGCCGGAAAGTTCTGGACGAAAGCGTGATTTCATCAAATAAATGAGGCGCACCTCACAAACGAGTTTTATGAGCATGACCTCGCAAAAGTCAAGTTCGGCCAGGCTTCAGACCGCCCCGCCGCCGACAGCCAAGGAGCCGAAACGCAAGCGTGGCATCGCACGGGTGGCGAAGCTTCTCGATGCCGGTGCCGCCGTCTTCGCCGAGCAGGGCTACAAGGCAGCGACCATGACCGAGATCGCCGCCCGCGCGGGTGCGCCGATTGGCTCACTCTACCAGTTCTTTCCCAACAAGGACGTGCTCGCCGACGCGTTGATCGCCCGCTACGCCGAGCATGTCGAGGCGGCGCTCGACCGGATCAGGGCGGAAGCCCGCGAACTGGACGGGACGCAGCTTGGTGACCGTTTGCTCGATGTCCTCGTCACCCATGCGACAGAGCGCAGTCTGGCACTGAGCCTGCTTGATGCCCGCTGGGAACAGCCGGGCGTTCGTCCGGGAATCCTGCGGGAGAACCTGCGGCGGCGGATTGCGGAAATCCTCAGCATCTGGCGCCCGGATCTTGCCGAGGATCAGGCGCAGGCCATGGCGGTGGTCCTCTTTCAGGCGATGAAGTCGCTCGTGCAACTACATGAAGAAAAACGCTATCCCGGCAAGGCCGAGGCGATTGCGCAGTGGCGCGGCTGGGTGCAGCGTTATCTCGGCGAAATCTGATCACGCCGCCGAAAATCCTCGCGCTCTCTGGTGCTCTGCGATAAAACCCGACCATGCAATGGACAGACGAGGCGATCCTGCTCGGGGTGCGTCGGCATGGCGAAACAAGCGTCATCGCCGAGATGATGACTCGCACCCGTGGACGCCATCTCGGCATGGTGCGCTCCGGCCGGTCACGGACCATGCAGCCCGTCTTGCAGCCCGGGAATCGTCTCGAAGTCACCTGGCGCGCGCGACTCGACGAACATCTCGGTGAATACCGGATCGAACCGCTGATGCTGCGCGCCGGACGGCTGATGGAAAGTGCCACCGCCGTCTACGGTGTGCAGGCGCTTGGCTCGTTGCTGCGTCTGCTGCCTGAACGGGATCCGCATCCGCATCTCTTCGAGGCACTGGATGTGATTCTCGACCATCTGGAGGAGCCGGCGACGGCCGGCGAGCTTTTCGTTCGCTTCGAATTGGCACTGCTGAACGATCTCGGCTTCGGACTGGATCTGGAGGAATGTGCAGCGACCGGTTCGCGCAACGATCTGGCCTATGTCTCGCCGAAATCGGGCCGGGCAGTGAGCCGGGAGGCAGGCGCGCCCTGGGCCGACAAGATGCTTGCCCTGCCGGATTTCCTGACGCCAGGCACGAACCGTGCGGCCGATCCGGAGACCCTGGCCGAAGCCTTCAGGCTTACAGCCTATTTCCTGGATCGGCACGTCTATGTGCCGCGGGGGCTGGAGCCCGGCGCGGCACGCGAGGGTTTCTGTCAGGCCGCGTTGAAGACCTTGCGGTCGCTGGAGGCGCCTGGCTCGTTGGCGGCGCCGAAGAACACGGCCTGATCCACGGGCGCGGAATTCGCCATGTGCTGGTGGATGGCCATCTGCAATTCGCTGACGCTGCGATAGACGCCGCCATCCAGCTCGATGACCGGATATTTGACGGCGATGAACTTGATCCGATCACCGTCGGGTATGGTGATGCCAACCGGAACTCCGGCATATTCGATAACTTGCTTCTTCATAACGAGTATCCCCGCGCGTGCATATTGGCACGGCGCTGTTTCATGAGTCGTTTGTGGGTATCAGGCTTGGGGCTGCGTCACATTCGACAGGAGCAGGCGTAATGGCGTTTCACCATCACGAGGCACGGGGTCGTCTGCCAGGATCGGATGGCATCAAGAAATACAACCTGCATTTCGCTGACCTCCTTCTTTTGGCTACGGCCTCCAGAATCGAGGCCGTTCATGGTTCGTCGTCAGTGTCCGAACCAGCTTGCACAAGGTAGGTGCTGGGTCCGAATCCGTCAACGGGCATTGATCAGAAAATAAAATAATTTTCTGTGACAGTGCCTGTTGATTGAATTCATGGGAATTTTGATCCGGCACAAAGGAAATGCCGGAATTTGATCTCACTTTGGGCGTAATTACGCTGCGGCGACGACCGGGCGTTCGACGGCTTTCTCGGTGATAGGCCAATGCACTATAGCCGCGAAGATCCCGAGCGCCACACCCAGCCACCAGACCTGGTCATAGGTTCCGAACTGGTCATAGAGATAGCCGCCCATCCAGACGCCCAGAAACGAGCCGATCTGGTGGGACAGGAAAACGAGACCGCCGAGCAGCCCGAGATGACGCGTGCCGAACATGATGGCGACGAGTCCATTGGTCGGCGGCACGGTGGACAGCCAGAGAAGGCCCATGACGGCGGCGAAGATGACAACCGAAAACGGTGTTTGCGGCATAAGCAGGAAGAGCGTCACCGTGATCGAACGGCCGATATAGATATAGGCGAGGAAATAGGGCTTCGAGTAACGCTGGCCGATCCAGCCGGCGGCCAGGGATCCGATAATGTTGAAGAAGCCGATCAGGGCCATGGCGATGACGGCATAGCTTGCCTCTATGCCGATGTCGCCGAGATAGGCCGGGAAATGCGCGGTGATGAAGGCGACCTGGAAGCCGCAGACGAAGAAGCCGGTGGTGAGCAGGAGATAGCTCTTATGCGCGAAGGCCTCCTTCAGCGCTTCCGCCACCGTCTGCTTGTACTGGTTGCCTGACTGGCTGCCTGACTGCGCATTGCCGCGCAGCGGAAAGGCCAGGAGCGGCACAACAAGCATCATCACGGCAATAATGACGAGACTGTCCGACCAGCCGAAGGCCGAGATGAAGCCTTGGCTGAGCGGCGCAAAGAGGAACATGCCGGCGGAACCCGCAGCCGTGCCGATACCGAACGCCATCGAGCGTTGCTCCGGCGTCACATTGCGCGCGAAGGCGGAAAGAATGACGCTGAACGATCCGGCGCCGATCGCCGTGCCGATCAGCACGCCACCGCCGATATGCAACCAGATCGGCGCACTCGCAAAGGCCATCATCACGAGGCCGGCCGCATAGAGAACGCCCGACATGACAAGCACGCGACCGGTGCCGTATTTGTCGGCAAGCGCCCCGAAGAACGGCTGGCTCACACCCCAAAAGAGGTTCTGGAAGGCCATGGCGAGACCGAATGTCGAGCGGTCCCAGCCACGATCGGCCAGCATCGGCAACTGGAAGAAGCCCATGGCCGACCGCGGCCCGAACGTCATCACGGCGATCAGCGATCCCGCGAGAATGATGAGCCAGGGCAAGGCCGGACGGCTGGTGGTCGTCATGGGGGTTTCTCCTCTATCGACCACACAATAGCGCAGTCGATCCATGAGCAGAAACGCCATTTGATGAACTGGCCATCAAGCGATTTGATGAATGTCAGGGGAAGGACCGGGCGGCCGGGATCCAATCCGACAATCTCACCGCTGCTTGATCGCCCACGCCTCCCGGCTCCCGAGCACCGTCACCGCATCCCCGACCCGCACCAGACCCTCGCCCTGCGGCACGGCATTCCAGCCAAAGAGCGGCCCCGGCACGCGCCGGTCGGCTGACATTCTCAAGCGCCCCATGGCCGGCATCGGGTTGGCGCCCGCGCGCGATCCCGTCTGCTGGTCCTGCGTTGTCATGATGCAGCGCGGGCAGGGTTTGACGAAATCGAAGCGGATGCCGCCGATCTCGAGACCCGTCCAGGCATCCTCCGCCCAGGCCTCGTCGCAGTCGACGACAATATTGGGCCGGAACCGGTCCATTCCGACGTCGCCTTCGCCATGTCGTGCCATGTCCTCGTTCAGTGCCCGGAGCGAAGCTGATGTCGTAACGAGGATCTGGTAGCCGTCGGCAAAGCCCATGGGCGAATTCTCGCCGGCCCATTCCGCGCTCGCCTGACGGCGGCTTTGGCCATCGAGAAAGACGAGTTTGACGGGCCGTGCAAACCAGTCCGAGAGCTTGTCGTTGATGCTGTCATGCGCGACGGCGGCACTGACGATCGAGCGCCAGATCGCCACATCCATGCGGTTGTCCGGCTGCGGCGGCGCGACCATCATCTCGCGCCCGTCTTCAAGGCGAAGCGTCAGATAGGCCGCTGCCGGCAGGGCGGTGAGGCGCGCAAGCTCAGGCAGTTCACGCTGGGTGATGAACTGGCCCGAGGGATCGACCAGCATCATGCGGCGGTCGCCGGCAAGCCCCATGGCATCGATGCGCGCCTGTGGCAGGGCAATGCCGCGGGCGCTCTTGAACGGATAGATGAAGAGATTGGTGATCTGCATGGTGCCGTGCCCTTCAGATTTCGTCGCGGAACATGGAGAGGAAAAGAGTGAGCCGCTCATGCCGCTCCTTCGCGAGCTTTGCGCCCGTTTCGGTCTGGAAGCCGTCGGAAAGCTTGAGCAGCTTGGCCGGAAAATGGTCGATGGCATAGGATCGGTCGTCGAGCGGTCGATGCTCGGCGCCGGGATCGGCGGGATGGTAGAGCCCCGAGCCCATGCGGCCGGCGATGTAGAAGCAGCGCGCCACACCGACCATGCCGATCGCGTCCAGCCGGTCGGCATCCTGCAGCATCCTCGCTTCCAGCGTTTCCGGCGGGATGTTGGCGGAAAAGCTGTGGGTCAGGATGGCATGGGCAACCGCCGCGATCTTCGCCTCAGACCAGCCGAGCCCGGCAAGGATGCCGCTCGCTTTCTCTGCCGCAAGCTGTGAAGCCTGCGACCGGAGCGGCGAGCTCTTCTCGACTGCGACGCAATCATGCAGCAGGACGGCAGCCGCAAGGACCTCGGCATCGCCGCCTTCACCCACCTGGATCTTCAGCGCATTCTTGAAGACGCGGTGGATATGGGCGAGGTCATGCGAACCGTCGTCGCCTTCTGTCGCATGGGAAAGCAGATCGGCGGCGAGCGCCTCGTGGGGGGCAAAATCAGCGGCGGTGAGAAGGGCGGTCAAGTGTCAGTCCCCGTTTGGAATGGTCGCATCTAGCCTTGCGAGCGCCCACTGTTCAACCGCCCTTGATTAGATCACCGTCGGCGCCTCCTTGTCGTCCGTCGTGGGCCTCTCTGCCGACTTGCCTCTCAGGATCTTCTGGTAGAAGAGCCCGATGCCGATCAGGACAAAGCCGAGGCCGATGAAGGAGAGCGCGCGCAGTACGCCTTCGAGATTCGCCATGTCGATCAGGAAGACCTTGGCCACGGTTAGCATCACGATGACCGCAGACGCGATGCGCAGGCTTCTTGCATCGAAGCGCGAGCCGAGCGCGAGCAGCCCGACACCGATCGCAAGCCACGCGACCGAATAGCTATAGGTCTCAGCCTGCTCGAAGCCCTTCCAGTAGGCAATGAACTCGCCCTGCCAGAAGCGCCGCACCGAAAGCGTCACCCAGGCAAAGCCGAGCACCGCACCGGACAAGGCCTGCAGGATGACATAGGGCAGTGGCCGCTTGTCTCGCGCATAGAAGGCAAGGCCTGCGTAGGCGAGGCCGGGCAGAAGATAGCCGATCAGCAGCAGATTGATCAGCGGCCAGTTGCCGGTGCTCTCGCCGGTGAAATAGGGATTGAGCGCACCGAGATGCAGGCTCACCGTCTGCAGGACGGCGATCCCGCCCGCCAGCATGGAGCCGAAACGGAAGACGGGGCTAGGCGATTTGAGATCGAGCGTCATAAGGATGCCTGAAAGGCCGACGACCAGCAGCGTGTAGATCGACTGCTCACCAAGCGTCGGAACGCTGGAATCCAGCACGCCGCCATTCATGGCATGGCGAACGAGGATGGCGATGGCGAGAAGGCCGAGAAGGCTGGCGAGCCCCTGCAGCGCATGGCGGGCGCGTTGAGCGGGCCAGTTCCGGATTTCGTAGGCCGAGAGCAGCGCAAGCAGGGCCGGGATCCCGTAACCGGGCAGCAGCGGGTTGAGGATCGGGGTGCGCGACAGGGCATCCGGCCCGACCAGCGTCGGATCCCAGGCGACGCGGACCAGAACTCCGCCGAGTGAGATGACCATGACCCAGGCAAGCCCGCTCCATGGGCGCCGGCGCGTCGCCATCAGATAGGCGAAGCCGAGCAGCGCGAGCAGGATCGTGGTGACGATCCCGTCGGTCAGCGCATGCAGGGCAAGCGCGAAGGCTGCGAAACTGCCGAAGAGAAGCAGGTCGATGCCACGGCGGAAGCCGGGCAGCGCGCCCTGACGGTATAGAAACTCGCAGGCGCCGAGCAGCACGGCGCCGAGGCCGATGGCAAAGAGGCCATGCGTCCAGTCCCGGGCATAGACGCCGTAAAACACGAAGGTGATCGACGCGAGCAGCACCGGCAGGGAAGCCGTGATCGCAGCCCAGACCGTCGAGAACAACGGGTCGGCGGCATGGCGGCGGCGCATCTGCGCAAGTCCGAGAAGCACGAAGACGGCGGCGAGACCGAGGAAGATGTACATCACCGGACCACCGAGGTTCACCGCGACAGTGTCGTCCGTGCCGAAACCGAGCAGCAGGATCTGTGCCTGAGTGATCAGGCCGGACGTCATGACAGCACCGAGAAGAGCGCCGACGGTCGCGATGACTGTGGGCCAGAAGGCGCCGAACCGTGCACTGCCGGCGGCAGACAACGCCGCGATCAGCGCCGCAAAGCCGAAGAGCGGCAGCGAGACCGTCAGCCCGCGCTCAAGCATGACGAGTGCCGGCAGGAGAACGGCGAGCGACAGGGTGATGTCGAGGCCGAGCGAACCGGTGGCCATCCGGCCCCCGATTGCTTCGAGCGACAGCCTTTCCTCCGGGCCTGCCGGATCATCCGCCGTCGCGCCGGGCCAGATGAGCACCCAGGCGGCAATCATCGCGAGCAGGGAGAGGGTGATCGGGGTGGTGTCGTCCAGTTCGATGAGCGCGATGAGGCCCCAGATGCCCAGCAAGGCCTGCGCAATCGACGGCACGATCAGCCAGCCTTTCATGCGTGACGCGAGCGTCGTCGCCACCTGGGCGACGGTCAGAAATAAGAACAGCGTCCAGAGGCTGGGCGCTGTCGTCGAAATCAGGAGCGGGGTGACCATCGAACCCGCTAGCCCCAGGCCCGCCAGCGCTTGCCCATGCAGCAGTGAGAGGCCGAGCACGCCAAAGGCGGTGAGCGCCAGAAGCAGGAACGCGAGCGTCGGGCCAATGAAATCGTAGATACCGTGGGCCGCATAGATCGAGCCGAACAGCGAGACTGCGCCCGCTGCCGTCAGAATGCCTGGCACCATGGCGTTGGCGTAGAGGACCTCCGCCTTTGGCAGCGCATTGCGGCGGATGAGGTCACCGAGCGCGATCAGGGCAAGGCCGAAGAGGGCAGCGAGCGTCAGGCGAACGCCCGGGCCAAGCAAGCCGCTCTCGATGGAATAGCGCACGAGAAAAACACCGCCGAACGCCAGCGCGAGACCGCCGGCCCAGACCGCCCAGCGCGCGCCGAGCAGGTTCTCGATACTTTCTGCCGGTGCTTTGGCGTGGGTTTCCTGACGCGCCGCAGCGGGAAGCAGATCTGCGGCGGTGTTCGGTATGGAGGCCGGCTCGCTTTGTCGGGGTGCTCCATCGGCGACTGGCTCATCGCGAACAATTGCCGCTTCCGTATCGAGCGGCAGGACCACCTGGTCGGGATCGGTCTGCGCATTTTCGACAGCGGGGCTCGCGAGTTCGCCAGCCGATCCGCCCAGCCGAAAAAGCTTCTCCCTGATGTCGCCGAGTTCCTTCTCGAGCCTATCGATCCGTTTGGTCGAGCCTCTGAGGAGGATGAAGAGAACGCCAATCAGGATCAGCGGCAGCAGTTCGAACATTGAGCCTCGCAGCACTTTGCGGAAGGAGCGGACAAACTAGCGTTTTTCTTGGCAAGGGAAAGCGTTCTGCGTCACGGCGTGGCCGGAGCGGAGGCGCACACTCGGCACGGTGTGCCAGAACCTCACTTGCAATCCCGCCCGAAAATTTCTACATCCGCAATACCGGTGATCACCGGTTTTCTTTGGAATTTGTTATGCTCGAAGTGAGCATAACCGAGGGAGGAAATGGCCATGGGATCGCAGCAGATGCCACAAACCCGTCCCGTATCCCGTTCGGCAGCCGAGCGTTTCGGCGTCTGGGAACGCCCGGATCTGACCTATACACCGGCCGTGGCGAAGGAGACCGAGCACCTCTATGAGCGTGTCCGCGATTTCATCCCTGCGATCGAATGGCCGGTCTTTGCGCCTTACATCCATGCGATCAACCGCCTGAAAAAGGAACGCGGCGCGGTCATCCTCGCGCACAATTACCAGACGCCGGAGATCTTCCACTGTGTCGCCGACATCAAGGGCGATTCGCTGCAACTGGCCCGCGATGCCGTCAGCGTCGATGCCGAGATCATCGTCCAGTGCGGCGTGCATTTCATGGCCGAGACCTCGAAACTGCTCAATCCGCAGAAGACGGTCCTGATCCCCGATGGGCGCGCGGGATGCTCGCTGTCGGAATCGATTACCGGCGCAGATGTGCGGCTGCTGCGCGAGCGCTATCCCGGCGTTCCCGTCGTCACCTATGTGAACACGTCTGCCGACGTGAAGGCGGAGACGGATATGTGCTGCACCTCGGCCAATGCCGTCGACGTCGTCAACAGCTTCGACAGCGATACCGTGCTCTGCATTCCCGATGAATATCTCGCGATGAACGTCGCCAACCAGACACACAAGAAGATCCTCACCTGGAAGGGCCATTGCGAAGTGCACGAGCGCTTCACCGCCGATGAGCTCCTCGAATACAAGAAGGCCGACCCGCGCATCGAGATCGTCGCTCACCCGGAATGCCATCCGAGCGTGCTGGCGGTTTCCGACTTTGCCGGCTCGACCAAGGGCATGATCGACTATGTGAAGACGAACCGGCCGGCCCGGGTGCTGCTCGTCACCGAATGCTCCATGGCCTCCAATATCCAGGTCGAACTGCCGGAGGTCGATTTCGTCAAACCCTGCAACCTCTGTCCGCATATGAAGCGCATCACCCTGCCGAAGATCCTCGACAGCCTGCTGTTCATGACGGAGGAAGTCACGGTCGATCCGGCAATCGCCGGTCGGGCGAGGCTTGCCGTCGAGCGGATGATCAATCTGAAGAATTGAACACCAGCCGGCCGGGGAGGGCTGAATGGCGACCAACATCGAATCCATGCGGCCGCAATCCTGGCAGGGCATCGACGACATCGTGGTCGTCGGCGGCGGGTTGGCCGGCCTCTTCTGCGCGCTGAAACTGGCACCACGCCCCGTCACGATCCTCGCCGCTGCCCCGATCGGGCAGGGGGCGTCGTCGGCCTGGGCGCAAGGCGGCATTGCCGCTGCCATGAGCCCCGGCGACAGCTTCGACAAGCATCTGGCGGACACGGTCGTTGCCGGTGCCGGACTGGTCGAGGAAAAGATGGCACGGCTGATGATTTCCGAAGGGCCTGATCGCGTGCATGATCTGCTCGCCTATGGGGTGCCGTTCGACCGCGATCTCGAAGGCCATCTGCTTTTGTCGCGCGAAGCCGCTCATTCCGAGCGGCGCATCGTCCGTGTCGCAGGTGACCGCGCGGGCGGAGCCATCATGGAGGCGCTGATATCAGCCGTGCGCCGCACGCCCTCGATCCGGGTGATGGAAGGTTATGTCGTCGAGGAACTGATCGCAGAAGGCCGCTTCGTGTCCGGCGTCGTCGCCCGGCCTGATGCCGGCCAGTCGAAGAGACGCGTGGCCTTTCCCGCCCGCGCCGTTGTGCTCTGCTCCGGCGGCGTCGGCCATCTTTACCAGGTGACCACCAATCCGGCCGAGGCCCGCGGCACCGGTGTCGGCATGGCCGCCAAGGCGGGCGCCGTGATCGCCGATCCGGAATTCGTCCAGTTTCACCCGACGGCCATCGACATCGGTCAGGATCCGGCCCCGCTTGCGACCGAAGCGCTTCGCGGCGACGGGGCTGTTCTCGTCAACCGCGCCGGCCATCGTTTCATGACCGACCTGCATGCCGATGCCGATCTCGCACCCCGTGACATCGTCGCGCGGGGTGTCTTTGCCGAAGTGGCGGCCGGTCGCGGTGCCTTCCTTGATTGCACCAAGGCGATCGGCAAGGATTTCGCCAAGCGTTTTCCGACCGTTCATGCCTCCTGCATCGCGGCGGGCATTGATCCCGTGACGCAAGCCATCCCGGTCGTGCCGGCCGTGCACTACCATATGGGCGGCGTGCTCGTGGATGCCGATGGCCGGACCTCGCTCGACGGGCTCTGGGCCGCAGGCGAAGTCACCTCCAGCGGCGTGCACGGTGCCAACCGGCTCGCCTCCAACTCGCTTCTCGAAGCCGTGGTCTTTGCCGGGCGGATCGCGGATTCGATCAAGGGCATGATGCCGGAATCCGCCCTTTACGAATGGGGGCGGACGGCCGGCGAAAACGACGATCTCGTCACCGTGGAGGATAGTCCCGAACTGTCGGCGCTGCGCGGCCTGATGAGCGCGCATGCCGGCGTGATCCGCGACGAGGCTAGCCTCAAGCTTCTGATCCAGGAACTGGTCGGGCTCGAGCGCAAGCGCCCGCGTGTGCGCTTCTCCAACATCACGGCGACCGCCAAGCTGATCGCTGTCGGCGCCTATCTTCGCACAGAAAGTCGCGGTGCCCATATGCGCGCCGATCATCCGCAGCCGCAAGAGGCGCTGCGCCACCGTACCTATCTGACGCTCAAGGATGCAACCCGCATCGCCGCCGAACTGGCCGGCTGAGGAGAATACGCTGATGACCAGAAGCCTTCGCCCGCAATTGTCGCCGCTGATGATCGAGGATCTCGTCCGCAACGCCTTGCTGGAGGATCTTGGCCGCGCCGGCGACATCACTACCTATGCCACGATCGGTCCGGAAAAGACGGCGACCGCCGAACTGAACAGCCGTGAACACGGTACCGTGGCGGGACTACCACTCGCTGAGGCCGCCTTCCGCCTGATCGATCCATCCGTCCGATTCGAGGCGCTGGTTGCCGATGGTGACACGGTTGCTCCAGGCGAAGCGATCGCCCGTGTCTCTGGCAATGCCCGTTCGCTGCTGTCGGCAGAACGCGTTGCCCTGAACTTTCTGATGCATCTCTCGGGTGTTGCCAGCTACACGGCGCGTTTCGCCGCCGAGATCGCCCATGCGACTGCGCGCGTCACCTGCACCCGCAAGACCCTGCCGGGGCTGCGGGCGGTCGAGAAATATGCGGTGCGTCTGGGCGGTGGCTCCAACCACCGGTTCGGTCTGGACGACGCGATCCTCATCAAGGACAACCACATCGCGGTATCCGGCGGTGTGGCCTCCGCGATAGAGGCGGCCCGCGCTTATGCGGGCCATCTCGTGAAGATCGAAGTGGAGGTCGATGGCCTCGACCAGATGCGTGAGGCGCTGACGGCACGCCCAGATGTGATCCTGCTCGACAATATGGGCCCTGACCTGCTGCGCAGCGCGGTTGCAATCAACCGGGAACATCATGGTCTGGCCGTCGAAACCTATCCTTCGGATGTCCGTCGCGTGGTGCTGGAAGCCTCGGGCAACGTCAACATCGAGACCATCCGGGCGATCGCCGAAACCGGCGTGGACTACATCTCGACGTCGAAGATAACCATGGCGGCCCCGACCCTGGACATCGGTCTCGACATAGTGATTGCATAAGTCGGCCAAAATTTGCACCGAGTTTTGCATCGCAGCAAATCCATACTCCTGCAACGTTCCGGAAAACCGAGTTAAGTCAATAGCTTGGTCTTCTATGAGCGGAAGCTTCGCTACTTTTCACCCGTGATTCCTGGTTTTTGACCATGAAAATCGAATCTCATACCCCGGTAACCAAGGTTTCGGACGGGTAAATCGGATGCGGAATCTGGGCATTGATAGGTAAAGCGTGGGGGTTTGCATGCCGACGATGACTTTGTCGCCTGATAGCGCTAACGATGAAATGACTTCGATCGTGAATGCTTCCAAAATGGGGGCCCATGCTGTGGTCGACCTTGCCGAATGCGAGGTGGATCTTTCCCGTCAGCCTGGGATACCGTCGAGCATGCTTGACCGGCCCTATGCGACACCAAACGCGGAAACCGGCTCTACGATGACGCCAGACGAAACGGTCTGCGTCCTTGAAGTTCTCGCTGAGATGCAGCGCATCATAGACAGGCATCTGGAAAAGACCGAACAGGCGCAGCCGAAGCGCTGAGCCTGTCGTCTTGATCCTCGACAAGATCCTGAGCCAAGGCTGTGGCGGCAGACCTGGTTCAGGTTTCCTTCGCCCGGGCGTCGACGAAGCGTTCGGGCAGGGCGACCACTTGCGGCGTGCCGTGATAAGTCACCTGCGGGAACGGGATGGAAATCCCGTTCTCGTCGAAGGACTTCTTTACATTCTTGATCATCTCGCGTGACGTCGGCCAGTAATCCGGGGCCGCAGTCCAGTACCACAGAGTGATCACAACCGCGCTGTCCCCCAGCTGATCGACATGGGTGGAGATTGCCGGAGTCTCGAGGACACGCGAATCGGCCTCGGCATGATCGCGCATGATCTTTTCGGCCAGGTCGATATCGTCCTCATAGCCGATTCCGACCTTCAGTTCGAAACGGCGTGTCGGCAGCCGGCTGAAATTGGTGATCGGCACATTCCAGAGCGTCGAGTTCGGCGCCAGCCGGTAGAGGCCGTCTGGTGTCTTGAGCTCGGTAGCGAAGAGGCCGATCTCGACGATAATGCCCGAAATGGAGCCCGTATCGATATACTCCCCGACCCGGAACGGGCGAAGAACGAGCAGCATGATGCCGGCAGCGATGTTCTGCAGGGTTCCCTGCAGTGCGAGGCCGATCGCGAGGCCCGCAGCACCAAGGGCCGCGATGATCGAGGCAGTCTGCACGCCGAACTGGCCGAGCACGGTGACGAAGACGAGAATGAGCGCGCCGTAGCGCACGACGGTGGCAAAGAAGCGCGCAAGCGTTTCGTCGAAGCCGCGGATCTTGCTCAGGCCCGCATGGGTCCAACGGCTGAGCAGAGCTGCCAGCCACCAGCCGACGAGAAGAAGAAAGAACGCCCCGACAATGGAGAAGGAATACTGGACGGCGAGCTGACTCGCTTGGGCCAATGCTGCCTGTGTCGCGAGGATTGCGTCATTCGTCTCGAATTCCATGCCGTCATGCTCCATGTCTGTTGGCCGTCCCAAGGGCTAGATGGGGCAGGACGGCACGAGGTCAACCACTGCTTCGCCCGCCAACCTTGAGGCCGGGTGCCGGGCGTTCTTCGAGAACCTTGCGGCGAAACCGGAAAAGGGCCGCCGGACGCCCGCCCGTCGCTGACAAGGTCGAGCCGGTCGGCTCGACGAGCTCGGCACCTTCAACGAGCCGTCGAAAATTCTGCTTGTGCACATGCCGTCCGGCGATCGCCTCGACCGTCCCTTGCAGATCGGTCAGCGTGAACTCCGGCGGCATCAGCTCGAAGATCACGGGGCGATACTTGATCTTGCTGCGAAGCCGCGCAAGCGCAGTGGCCGCAATACGCCGATGGTCGTGCCGCATCGGTCGCCCGAGAAGCGTTGAGGTTCGCCGGATTTGCGCGCGCCCGTCCAGCACAGCTTCCTCCACCAGACCGGCTTCATAGAGAAGTTCGTAGCGCTCAAGCACGCGCTCCTCGTCGAAGGGGAAATCGTCGAGACCGAAGGCCAGTTTCAGACGCGAGCGGCGCGAAACGGCGGCGGGTGCCTCTTCGGCCCAGGCCCTGAGCGCCGGGAGCATGGCCCCGTCGAGCAGCGCCGGGCGCCCCTGTCGCCAGTCTTCCCAGGGCAGATAACCGTACCAGTCCCGCCACCGCGCGCCGGAGAGCTCCAGCCGCGCATCGCGGTCGCTGTCCAGCCGGGTCAGAGCGAGATAGCCGACCGAGACGACATGCGGCCCCTGATCGCCGGGCATTTTGTGGCGGCCACGATCGCCGAAAGTGTAGAGCTGCTCGATGTAGCCGAGTTCCAGCGCCGTCTGGGCCTCGACCGTGTGGCGGAGCGACATTTCCATCGTCCGGTGCCTGTTCGGATCGAAGGGGCCGAAGGGCAGGGCGTCGAGCGCATCGCCATCCTCGCCGACGACGAGAAGGCGCGGCGTGCGGGAATTGATCGCGACGATCGCCGCATTGAGGCCGATTTCGATCTCCGCCGGTGTCGTCATGGCATGCTCGGCTCGCCTAGGGACAGCGGCAGCGCAAACGGCGTGTTGCCATCGGCATCGGCGCCGCGTCCGAGCGCCTTGACGGCTTTTGCGAGCCGTCCACCGCGCTGAAGCATTTCGTCGCCGATCTCGACAAGCCGCATATTCGGCGTGGCAAAGGGCGAGGCCGCACGCAGCCGCCGTGCCAATGCATCGTCGTCGTCGTCGGGTGCGACGGCAAGGCTGGCGATCATCGCGGCTGCCGGCGAGCGTGAAACGCCCATCCAGCAATGCACGACGAGCGGCAAGGCCTGGTCCCAGTCTCTGGCGAATGCGATGATCTCGGCCACATGCACTTCCTGTGGCGCGATCAGATCGCCCGTGCCGGCAAAACTGATATCGTTCATCGTGAGTTTCAGGTGCCGCTCCGCCTGGATGACCGCCGGCCGGTGGAAATCCTGATTGGCGGCGAGCAGGCTGATCATCTCGCGCGCCTTGTGACGGACGGCCATTTCCGCAATGCGGGCGAGCGGCGAAACAACGATCAGGCTCATGCGCGTGCCCAGGTCGAGGATTGTCTGGCAGCCTCGATTTCCTCGAAGCGCTCCAGGAATTTTGCCTGTGCCTGATAGGCGGGTAGCGGCTCGATCAGGATCGTGTCGCGGGTGAAGCCCTTGGGCTGCCCGAAGAACTTGCGGGCTTCCACCTCCGCAAATCCGGCAAGCACCGTCGCCTCGAAATAGGCGGCGATCATGTCGGCCTTCTTGATCAGATCCTTGAGGGCCGCCTTCGGATGTGCCGGCAGGCCGAAGCGCAGATGCACGGCCGCTTCCAGCCGCTTCTCCACCACCTTGTAGCCTCCGCCCACCACGGCCTTGAACGGTGAAATCATGTCCCCGATCACATATTCCGGGGCATCATGCAGAAGCGCGACCATCAGGTCGTCCGATGTGGCCTTCGGGTTGCAGCGGCGAAATATGTCCTCGACGATCAGGCTGTGCTGGGCGACCGAGAAGGCGTGGTCGCCGGAGGTCTGGCCGTTCCAGCGCGCCACACGGGCAAGGCCGTGCGCGATGTCGGTGATCTCCACGTCGAGCGGCGAGGGATCGAGCAGGTCGAGCCGACGGCCGGAAAGCATGCGCTGCCAGGCGCGGGCGGACAGGGGAGCCGGAGCACCCATGTCACGCCTCCTCCGAGGCAGACGGGAAGCTGAGCCCGCTCCAGCCGGGAAGGGCAAGGGTGACGGGCACCTCTCCGGCAAGGATCGCTTCACCCGCGTTGATGGCTTCGCCGGCCTTGTCGATCCGCACGATCGCCAGCCCGCGTGAGCCCGCGACGGTGCCGAGCGCGCCGATCTGCTTGCCGCCGATCGTGATGTCCGTCCCGCTTGCAGGCAGGGCCGTCTCGGCCGAGACAATGACCACGCGGCGACGTGCGGTCGCGCGATGCTGCATGCGCGAGACAACCTCCTGACCGACATAGCAACCCTTGCGGAACGAGACGCCGCCCGACTTGTCGAACAGGATGTCATGCGGGAATGCATCCTGCAGCGCGTAGTCGAAGCCCGATTCGGGCACGCCGTGGAGAACGCGCAGCGCGTCATATCCCTCCCGGTCACCGGCGTCGTCGACATGCCCCAGCTGACGGCGCACTTCGGTTCCGGCAAGCGCGAATCGCTGATCGGCCAAACCGCCGCCCGTGCCGCCCGCGCCGCCCCAGCTGACGGTCGCACCTGTTTCCACCTGCGTTTCGATCGTCACCGGCGCGCGCAGCTTGTACATCGTCATCCGCCTGACAAAGGCGTCCGTCTGGTCGCGCCGGATGTCGATCAGGAAGCTGTCCCCGTCGCGTGAAATCAGGAAGTCGAAGAAGATCTTGCCCTGCGGCGTCAGCAAAGCGCCCGGCCGCAGCTCGTCAACCGCCAGTGCGCCAAGATCGGTGGTGATGAGGTTTTGCAGAAAATGCTCCGCATCCGGACCGGCAATTTTCACGAAGGCACGATCGGGCAGGAAGGCTGAAGGCATGAGGGTCACCGGGCTGTTGCTCTGCGGACTGAGTTAGGCGCTGCAAGTCTAGACGACAAGCAGTGCTCATCACAGCCCACAGTTTGCGCCGTCGCTCAGTCGCCGACGGTGATGAACTTCCATCGACCGTCTGGAGTGATCCCGACGCGAAAGAAGTTGTAATTGCCATATTCCTGCATCTCGGCAACGTCGCCTGCTGTGACGATGCGGAGCAGCTCGACCTTTTCCCGCGGCGTGAGCAGACCAAGCGACTTGCCGGCGAAATAGGGCCAGACATAGGTCTCTTCCGCAGAGCCCGGGTCGAGATGCACGAAGCCGGTCGTGAGGATATCGAGCAGGATCGCGAGGATTTCCATACCCTCGCTGTCGCCCGAAACCGCCTTGAGAGCATCGACCGGATCCTGATCGGGATCTTGCAGCGGGACGCTCGTCTGGTCCGGTCCCGGATTCATCAACGGCTTCAGCTTCGAAATGTCACCGGTCTTCGCCGCCTCGATGATCAGTTCGCGCATCCGTCGCACGGGCTCCGGCGCCTTCTCGATGTCGTAGATGACCTCGACCGGCGGTGTCTCCGGCTCGACGCTTTCGACCTCTTCTGGATCCGAACGCTTGATCAGCGGATCCGGATCCGGGATGACGGGAAGACTATCCTCGATTACATCCTGCTCGTGACCGGGCAGGGGGGCAACTGTGTCCGATGGCGTGTCGCCGGATGGCGGAGTGATGTCCCTGATATCGGAGAGCGCAACGGCTGGCAGCGCCAGCGCGGTGGAGGCGAGCATGAGCGTCAACGCGCCCGTCAAGCGAAAGAGCCTGACCCGCGACGAGATCATCATTCTGTCCCTCGATTGCTGATTATTGAAGCTGGCGTTCTGGCGAGAACTCACCGGCGAGCAGCCGGGCCTTGAGAGCATCGAGAATGGCTTCCGCGCCGTGTTCGCCATGGATGCGGATCGTTTCGCGCATGGCGAGCGCAAAGGCTGCGTCCGCAATGATTTCCGGCTCGATTCCGTCAGCCATGCCGTCCGCCCAGGCTTCGTTCTGGTATTCCAGCGCAGCCTGCATCTTTTCGTGCACGATCATGTCGTCGATTTCGTTGCGGCGCGGTTCCATGGGCATTCCTCGAAGCACTTACTCAGTCCTTAACGACCCTATCAGCCTTTTGCCAAAACGACACGGGGGCAGACCAAAAGAGGTGAATTATTCGTTAATTTCCGAAGCGTGCGGTAATTTCTGTGGCAAGTGTTGCCCCTTCGTTACGGTAATTCTGCTCTGCACGAACAGCCGCCGCCGTGCAAGAGGTGTAGACGGAGGCGAAGGATCGATAACCGCGATTATAGGCCGCCGTCAGCCGCGCGCGCCGTGTCGGCTCCGCCTTCGTCTCGGCATCGAGCAGGGATTGCAGCGACTGTCGCCATTCCGGTTCGCCGTCGGCCTTGCAGAGATTGCGCAGGTAATGCACCGCACCGATGATTTCCGAAAGCCGTGCCAGGCGGTCGTCATAAGGAGTCGACTTCGCCGCTTCGGCCGGCGGCGGAACGATGATCACGCTGCCTTCCTGGGCGATCGATTGCCCGGCGAACATGACGAGCAGGAGAAGGGCTGCGGCCCGAAGGTTGGATCTCGTCTGGGTCACGCCGTGCTCCCTGCGCGAAGGCTCGGCGCCAGCCGGACGATGCAGTCGCGTACGCTCTCCGGAATGGGAAGATCGAGGATCTCCTGCGGCAGAAACCACTCGGCCTCCAGCGCATCGCTCTGGGCCTGCGCTTGTTGTTGGTCGTCCGCATCCACTTGGAAAACAGAGAGCATGAAATGGCTGCCGGAGACCCCGGTCTCGGGCTGGAGCTCCACGATCTCGAACAAGCGTGGGTTGCGACCGATAAGCCCCGTTTCCTCGAAGAGTTCGCGCAGGGCGGTCTCAGCCGGTGTCTCGCCGGGTTCGGCCCGACCTCCGGGAAAGGCATAGAGGTCGGCGGCAGGCGGATTGCCGCGCCGCACGAGGAGAAAGCGCCCGGCCCGTTCGACGATGGCGGAAGAGGCGAGGCGGGGCATGCTCATCAAACAAGAACTCCGGTCGAAAGCGAAACTGCGCCGCGCGAAGCAGTGCAGTGTGATTATCGCGGGCTTTGGGCCCCCCTGCAAGCACGGCGTCGCGCCTTGACCCAGGTCGATGCGACTGCCATCTAATCCACATGTGC
This sequence comes from Peteryoungia algae, assembly GCF_030369675.1. Lineage (NCBI taxonomy): Bacteria > Pseudomonadati > Pseudomonadota > Alphaproteobacteria > Hyphomicrobiales > Rhizobiaceae > Peteryoungia > Peteryoungia algae. The sequence continues at coordinate 318,217 of NZ_CP128477.1, forward strand.
GGACGTTTTGCCCTGACAGCGAGCCCTGAAGAAGTGCGCGAGATCCTCGGTGTGATCGAGCTCGACGGCTTTCCGCCGCGCTACAACATTGCGCCGACGCAACCGATCCTCGTTGCCGTCGCGTCGCCACCGGCCGATCCGGGGTCAAACCGGCCGGATCGCATGGCGCTTCTGGTGCGCTGGGGCCTGATCCCGTCCTGGGTCAAGGACCCCAAGGAGTTCACGCTTCTGATCAATGCCCGCTCTGAAACGGCGATTGAGAAGGCTTCCTTCCGGGCCGCCATGCGTCATCGTCGCATCCTGGTGCCAGCCTCGGGCTTCTACGAATGGCATCGCCCCTCCAAGGAGAGTGGCGACAAGCCGCAGGCCTATTGGATCCGCCCCAAGACCGGTGGCATCGTCTGCTTTGGCGGGCTGATGGAGACCTATATGTCGAAGGACGGATCCGAACTCGATACCGGCTGCATCCTGACCGTTGGTGCGAATCGGTCCATATCGCAAATTCACGACCGCATGCCAGTCGTGATCGCGCCGCAGGATTTCACGCGCTGGCTCGACTGCCGACATGGCGAGCCCCGTGATGTCGTCGATCTGATGCGTCCGGCCGATGAGGATTACTTCGAGGCGATCCCGGTTTCGGATCTCGTCAACAAGGTCGCCAATGCCGGACCGGAGCTTCAGGTTCCGGTAGAGCCTGCCCCCAAAAAGCAAAGGCCCGCCTCGGACAGGTCCGGCGACGGGCAGATGAGCCTGTTCTAGCGAAATTCCAGCAAAACTCAGAACCGGTTTTGCGTCCGGAATTCTATGAGAACAAAGAGAGAGGGCAAGGCCCTCAGGCGAGCTTCGGTGTCGGCTTGCGCTTCAGCATCAGGGCTGCTGCCAGAACGGCCTTGAGGCCGAGCGGGCGGTAATTCAAGGCGAGGTTCTCGGGTGCCGGCTTCTGTTGCGCGGCTTCGGTCTGCGTCGTCATCGTCATGTTCCTTGGAGTGTTTCCTGACCGGTATTCTTTTGTTCGCGGCTCTCTCTGCGGAGAACATGACAAAAGCGTGACCGGAGCTGCGAAACAAATCAATTTTGAAGAAAAAGAGTAGAAATGGAGAGCCCCGCACGACCTTTTCGGTCTGGCGGGGCTGGAAACTCTTCAAACTCAGGGAGAAACGCGTCTCAGACTCCCCGGTCGATCTCCGAAAGTCCGTTTTCAGCCGATTCTTCATCGATCGTCAGCGTGCCGTAACGGCGATGCCAGTTCCGAGCCCCGAAAGGCAGTGAGCAGAGATAGAGAAGCACGCTCACGACCAGAACTTCCCAGGTGAAGCTCATCAGAAGTGCGACATAAAGCACGACGCAGAGGATCATCGGCAGCACGAAATCCCGACGGATATGGCTCGTCTCCGACTTTCCCGACCAGACCGGCAGGCGGCTGACGAGGAGATAGGCGATCACGATCGTATAGGCGGTGCTGGCATAGGCGAAAGCGCCGACGGGAGCCACGCCGAGGAACCCGAGATAGACCGGAAGCAGAACGAGTGCCGCCCCGGCCGGTGCCGGCACCCCGACGAAGAATTCCGATTGCCAGGCCGCCTTGGTCTCGCGCTCGTCCATGACATTGAAGCGCGCCAGACGAAGGCCGGCGGCGATAGCGTAGATAAGAGCCGCGATCCAGCCGAGGGAACGGGCCTGGTCGAGCACGAAGACATAGAGCACAAGGGCAGGGGCGACGCCGAAATTGATGATGTCGGCGAGCGAATCCATCTGTGCGCCAAACTTCGAGGTCGCCTTCATCATGCGCGCAACCCGCCCGTCGATGCCGTCGAGGAAGGCAGCGGCCAGAACCATTGCTACCGCCAGCTCGTAGCGGTTCTCGAAGGCGAGGCGCACGCCGGTCAATCCCGCGCAGATGGCGAGCACGGTGATCAGGTTCGGAATGATGAGCCGAAGCGGGATTTCGCGAAGCCGCGGCCCGCGCGCACCGGCATCGGTTGCAGCTGCGGGTCGTGTTTCGGTCGTCGAGTTCGGGGCTTCCATCGACATTCTTCCTTAGCTGCGGCGGCTGATGGTCGGCCCCTTGGTCGAACCGAATTCGGCAATGACAGTCTCGCCGGCAATCGCGGTCTGGCCGAGCGAGACGCGCGGCTCGAAGCCGGCCGGCAGGAAGACGTCGAGACGCGAGCCGAAACGGATGAGACCAAAACGCTCGCCTGCATCCAGCGGTTCGTTCGGATTGGTCCAGCAAATGATCCGGCGAGCCACGAGACCGGCGATCTGCACGACGCCGATCTGGCCGTTCTTGCTGTCGATGACGAGGCCGTTGCGCTCATTGTCGACGCTCGCCTTGTCGAGTTCGGCGTTGAGGAACTGACCTTCCTTATAGGCAATCGTCGTCACGCGGCCGCGAACAGGCGCGCGGTTCACATGGCAGTTGAAGACGTTCATGAAGACCGTGATGCGCAGCATCGGCTCATGGCCGAGATTGAGCTCCTCCGGCGGGATCGACATCTGCACCGAGGACACACGGCCGTCGGCCGGGCTGATGACAAGATCGTCGTCCTGCGGCGTGACGCGCTCGGGATCACGGAAGAAGTAGGCGCACCACAGCGTGAGCACGAGGCCGACCCAGAACAGCGGATCCCAGATCCAGCCGAGCACGAGCGAAGCGACAAAGAAGGCAGCAACGAAGGGATAGCCTTCCTTGTGCACGGGAACGATCGTTTTACGGATGGTTTCGAACAGGTCCATGGGGTCCTCGGTCTTTGAAATGTTTCGCCCGTGACTACTCTGAAAGCCGGACATGGGCAATGCCGACAGCCAAATCAAGCGGGTCTTAGGAACATGTGACAATCTGCACGTGGCCCAAAAAAAGATTGTCGTGTTCTTATCCCGTCGAGATTTTGTAAATAACTGCACCCTAAAAAAGAGGGATTAGATTTAACAGTGAGCCAGGTCTGGTGCCCTTGAAGGCCGATCGGGAAGAGGACTGAGATTGCAGCTCGCCAGAACACCCATATCGTATACGGATACGGCTTCACTTGTCACGATTGGCTGGTATTCCGCTGGCGATTTGCCGCCACCTTCCTCGATCGCAGCACTCGCTCCCGTCTCCGTGCCGACGCTGGATGATCTCGCCGCGCTGTCGATCTGCTTTCTCGATGCGGCAAACAGCAATGCCCTGGACACCCTGCAGCGTCTGCGGAACACCTACCATGATGGTGTCTATGTCGTCGCCATCACAGGAGCCGCAGCGCCGGAATTTCAGGCCGAGCTCTTCGAGGCAGGCGCCGACGATTTGCTTCTCGAGGACGGTGCCCATCACGTGTTGCGCTGTCTTCTTCGCGCAAAACGCCATCTAAGCCTGGTTGAGGCTCAAGAGCGAGCGCGAGAAGCGCTTCAGGAACGGCTGGACACCTGGCAGGACGGCCTCGATCATCTGCCCACGCCGATCTACCTCAAGGACGTCGGCGGCCGCTATCTGGGCTGCAACATGGCCTTTAGCCAATTTATCGGCACCAGTCGCGACGAGGTGATCGGGCACACGCTTGCCGAATTCCTGCCGCAGGACGTCGCAGAGACCCACCGCCAATCCGATCTCGAAGTGATGCGCAGGGGTGGAGTCATCCGGGTCGAAACGGATATCCGCGTTCCCGAGACCGGCAATCGGCACATCATGCTGCACAAGGCCTGCGTCGCCTCCGGTGATGGCGTTGTGCGCGGCATTGCAGGCCTGGTGCTCGACATTACCGAACGCAAGGAACTGGAAGCGATGCTGATCGCTGCGGCAGAGCGCGACCCGCTCACCAATGCCTATAACCGGCGCAAGTTCTTCCAGGTCGCCACATCGGCGACGGAGCTGGTGTCCGGGGGCGGCGGTCGCTTTGCCGTTGCCGTCATTGATGTCGACCAGTTCAAGTCGATCAATGACGAATTGGGTCACGGTGAGGGGGATCAGACCCTCTGCTCGATCGTCGACAGGCTGCGCGCCCAGGAGGCGGAGGGCGTGTTGATCGCCCGGGCGGGTGGCGAGGAGTTTTTTGCCTTCTTCTCAGGCGAATGCGCCCTGCGTGCCGCGGAGATCCTTGAACGCATGCGAAGCGATATTGCCCGCCATTGCACGGTCTCCACCGCAGCGGGGGCCGCCGGAACGATCAGCATCGGTCTCGCGGACTTCGATCCGCGTGAAGAAACCATCGATCACGCGCTTCGGCGCGCAGACCTTGCGCTCTACCGCGCGAAACGCGACGGCCGAAACAGGCTCTGCAAGGCGGATTGAAGTCGCCTCGGTCTGATCAGGTCGCGGGCGGACGCCGCACGACCACGCCCAGTTCGTCGCTTTCGCGCACCTGCCGCAACATTTCTTCCGCCTGGGTTGCTTCCCGCTGGCGATTCCACATCGAGGCGTAGAGTCCGTTCTGTTCCAGCAGTTCGGCATGGCTGCCGCGCTCGGCGATTTCGCCCCCCTTCAGGACGATGATCTCGTCGGCTCCCACAACCGTCGAAAGGCGATGGGCGATGACCAGTGTCGTGCGGTTCTTCGACACGATGTCGAGCGCCGACTGGATCTCGTGCTCGGTCGTGGTGTCGAGCGCTGATGTCGCCTCGTCGAGGATCAGGATTGGCGGGGCCTTGAGAACCGTGCGCGCAATGGCGACACGCTGCTTTTCGCCGCCGGAGAGTTTCAGTCCCCGTTCGCCGACCTTGGTCTCGAAGCCCTCGGGCAAATCCTTGATGAAGTGCGAGATTTGCGCGATTTCGGCCGCCTGGACAATGTCTTCCTCTGCCGCGCCAGGGCGGCCGTAACGGATGTTGTAGGCGATCGTGTCATTGAACAGCACGGTATCCTGCGGAACCATGCCGATGGCTGCGCGAAGCGACTTCTGCGTAACGTCACGCACATCCTGCCCGTCAATGGTGATCGAGCCCTTCTGGACGTCATAGAAGCGGTAGAGCAACCGGGAAATGGTGGACTTTCCCGCACCGGAAGGCCCAACCACGGCAACAGTCTTGCCGGCCGGCACTTCGAAAGACACGCCCTTGAGGATCGGACGATCAGGGTCGTAATGGAAGTGCACGTCCTTGAAGGCGATGGCTCCCTGCGCAATGGCGAGCGGCTTGGCTCCGGGACAGTCGACGACCTCGGCCTCGACCTCCAGAAGCTCGAACATCTGCTCGATATCGGTCAGGCCCTGGCGAATTTCGCGATAGACGAAGCCGATGAAGTTGAGCGGGATCGAGAGCTGCATCAGCATGGCGTTGACGAAGACGAAATCGCCGATCGTCTGTTCGCCCCGCTGCACGGCGAGTGCCGACATCACCATGATGATCGCGGTACCCACGCCGAAGATCAGGCCCTGGCCGAAGTTGAGCCAGCCGAGCGAGGTCCAGACCTGGGTCGCCGACTTCTCGTATTTTGCCATGGAGGCATCGAAGCGCCTGGCCTCCATCTCCTCATTGCCGAAATACTTCACGGTTTCGAAGTTCAGGAGCGAATCGATCGCCTTGGTATTGGCATCCGTATCGCTCTCATTCATCGCGCGGCGGATACCGATGCGCCAGTCGGAGGCCCGGATGGTGAACCAGATATACGCCCAGACGGTAAACGCGGTGACGCCGAGATAGGAGAAGCCGTAGGTCCACCAGAAGATCGCGGCCGTCAGGATGAACTCGATCAGCGTCGGGATCGAGTTGAGGATCGTGAAACGCACGATTGTCTCGATGCCCTTGGTACCGCGCTCGATGATGCGGGACAGGCCGCCCGTCTTGCGCTCCAGATGGAAGCGCAATGACAGCTGGTGCATGTGCACGAAGGTCTTGTAGGCAAGCTGGCGCACGGCGTGCTGGCCGACGCTGGCAAACAGCGCATCACGCAGTTGGTTGAGACCGACCTGTGCGATGCGGGTGAAGTTGTAGAAGATGACGAGCGCGACAGCGCCGAGCAGGAAGGTCGGCAGGATCCCGGCCATGTCCAGGCGGCCGTCAAGCGCATCCGTGGCCCATTTGAAGAAGTAGGGAACGAGGATCAGGACGAATTTCGAAATGATCAGGAAGACTGTGGCCCAGACCACCCGCATCTTCAGATCGAGCCGGTCGGCCGGCCACATATAGGGCCAGAGGTTGACGAGGGTCTGCATGGGGTTGCCGTCGTCGGCCGATACCGTTTTCTTCTTCGCTTCCGCCATCCCCGACCCTCTCGATTGCCTGCAGATTAAAAAGCGGCGATCCCTTTGGGGATCGCCGCCGACACTCACTTAGGTTTCCGCTTCCGCGAATACAATAACAGAACTGTGAAAGCTCAGTTCACCGGCTCGCCGAGCAGTCGCTTGCGATGGATCTCCTCGGCATTCGGAAGGGCTTCACGCGGTACGGTGAAGATCTGGCCGGGTTCGATGCGATCCGGATTGTTGATCGTGCTTTCATTGGCAAGATAGATGGTGGTGTAACGGACACCCTGACCATAGACGCGACGCGAAATCTGCCAGAGCGTATCGCCCCGACGGATGATCACGCTGTTGTCGCTCTGCGCGAGCGGAGCCTGCTGGATCGTCTTCGGCTCGGCAGAAGATGCGGTGGCAGGGGGTGAGGCTTCCGGGGCAGTGTTGACCGATTCCGTTGTGCCAAACAGAGCGGGTTCCGCCAGAAGGTCGCGGATGAGCGCGACGAGTTTTGGCAAGGCGGCGCCAAGGGCGTCCACATTGCCTTTCGGCAGGCCCTGAAGCAGCTCAAGCGCCTCCTGCGCCTTGACCGCCTGGGCGCCGACCGCCGCCGTGAATTCGGGCGCAGCGCCCGCCTCGGCGCGGAAACCGGCGATCGACTGCAGGCCGATTTCGGTGGCCGAACGGGCAGCGGCCGCCTGTTCGAGCGCAGGCTTCTGGCCGTTCGAGAAGAGGTTTTCCAGAATGGTCATTGCCTTGGTGAGCGAGATGCGGAGGCGTTCGAACTCGACCTGCTGCGGGCCCGCCGCGGCAGCGGCTGCCGGGTTGGCGGTCTGCGCGACGACGGAAACCTGATCGCCGGCGGGACGCTCGAAGGGAACCGAGGCGCGCACGACGACCTTGCCGGTGGCATCGAGCAGTTCGACCTCGATGATATGGTTGCCGACTTCCAGCTTCATCTGACCTTCGATGACGAAATTGCCACTGGCATCGCTCGCCACGTCCCCGATCAGGGCCTTGTCGGCAAAGCCGCGAACAGTGGCCCCCGCCGGTGCCTTGCCGGCGACGAAGATGCGGTCTCCCTCGATTTCAACGGCAGTGACCTGAACCTCGGTTGCCCCGGGCAGGGCAGGCGCGGGGTCGATCGACGGCTGGCTTGCCGGAGCGGCCGCCGTTTCGCTGCTGCCGGGCATGACGGGCGCAGAGCCTGCGAGTTCGCTCGCGGCAGCCGGAAGTTCGGGCAGGGGCACGCCGCCGGCGGCTGCGGTTGGGCGCGCGACGCGATCCGTGGTCTGGGCTGCAGCCGATTGTGTGCCGGCGATCTCGGAACCCGGAAGTGTAATCATGCGGCTTGCTGCGCCCGGCTTGGAGACCATGGCAAGCAATTCGCCCTTGCCGCCTTCCGGCACAGAGACCGTTGCGACTTCCTCCGAGGTCACGACCGTGCCGTCAGGACCGGTTGCCCGGATCTGCAGCGAATGGTCGCCGGGGGCGAGCGGCTCATCGAGCACGGCTGCGAAATCGCCGGTCGCATCGACCGTCTGCGAGGAGATAACCCGCTCGCCATCGAGGATTTCGACCTTTGCCCCGGCGGTGGCATTGCCGGCAATGACGGTCGAACCATCCGGCTCGACGCGCAGGACGTCGAAGCGTGGGGTAGCCGGGTCGGCGTCTTCGACAACCGGGGCAGGGGTGACTGGATTGCCGAGCAGGGCTTCCTTGATGGAGGCAACCATGCTGGCGGCCTTGGCCGGATCGGCGGGCAGTTGCTGCAGAAGGGCAAGGGCACGGGCCGCATCGGCCTGAACCGCCTTGATGCCGTCGGTGAGGGTGACATCCAGCCCTTGAGGGATCTCGATCGAAGCCAGCGCCTGGACAGCTCCCTGAGCAAGCGTGCGTGCTGCCGTATACGCTTCGATGCCAGGCGTGCGACCGTCGGCGAAGAGGGCGGAGACGCCGTCGACCGCCTTCACCGCCTCGGCCTTCAGCCGATCCATCTTCTGGCTTGCTGCGCTCGCGACGTCTTCCACGCCAGCTTCGGCCGTGGCGGCAGCCTGCTCGGCAGCAGACGTGACAGCGTCGGCAGCAGCGTTGACGGTCGGCGCGTCGGAGGACGGCGCGTTGATGCGCGGCATGATGACGAACACCATCAGCAGGCTGACAATGGCCAATACGAGCAGCACCACCCAGAGGGCACGGTTCTTCATGTCTCAAGTCTCCCGGCGGAACAGCCGCCATATCCCTTGGAATTGCTAGCCTTAACTGCTTGTTTCGACAAGCGTCGCGACCCGATTCCACCCGGTTGGCCCGCGGTTTTCTGCCAATTTTGTTGACCTTGCGCGGATGAGCCTGTTTTTTGCCCATCATGAGTGAACAGAAAACCCCGATTCGATCCGTCTGCGTCTATTGCGGCTCACAGCCCGGACGCGACCCGTCTTTCATGGACGCTGGCCGCACATTTGGCCGCGCGCTGGCCGAGAGCAACCTTCGGCTTGTCTATGGCGGTGGCACCAAGGGCATCATGGGCGCGGTCGCAGCCGGTGTCCTGTCTGCCGGGGGGCATGTGACCGGCATCATACCCGAATTCCTGGTCGACATGGAAGCGACGCGCCATTCGCTGGGGCAGCTCAACGAATTGATCATCACAAAGGACATGCACGAGCGCAAGCACGCCATGTTCGAGCGCTCGGATGCTTTCGTCACGCTGCCGGGTGGTATCGGCACTCTGGAAGAGATCGTCGAGATCATGACCTGGGGCCAGCTTGGCCGTCACACCAAGCCGATGGTCTTTGCCAATGTGAACGACTTCTGGAAGCCGATGCTGGAACTCGTCGACCACATGTCGGCCTCGGGCTTCATCCATACGGCCCATCTGGTTCGCCCGCTGGTCATCGACCGGATCGAGGATATCGTACCGGCGATCGAGGCGCGCTGGGCCGAGACCGGAGCGCCCGAGGGCGACCCGGAGACGATTTCCAGGCTTTGATACCAAGTCTCGAGCCTACGGGTTCCGGTCATCGAGATCTGGTGGCAGACGAAGCGGTCAACGCTGCCGGAGCATCGGCAGCGTATAGATCACGAGAGCAGACCAGATCAGCGGGAAGGCGACAGCCTTGGCCGCGCTGAAAGGTTCATTGAAGACAAAGACGGCGGTGATGAAGATCATCGACGGCGCGATATACTGCATGATGCCGATCGTCGACAGCCTGAGCAGCTTTGCCCCATTGGCATAGAGGATCAGCGGGATGGCCGTGACCAGTCCCGCGGATGCGAGCAGGATGGAATCGCTCGCATTGCCCATCAGGAAATGCCCGCCTCCCTGCAGGTTGAGATAGACGAGATAGCCGAGCGCGATCGGCGAAAGCAGCAGAACTTCGAGCAGGAAGCCCTGGTTCGGCCCGATCGGCAGCGTCTTGCGGAAGAAGGCGTAGAAGCCCCAGGAGAAGGTAAGCGCCAGTGCCACCACCGGCAGGCGCCCAGCTTCCACGGTGAGGATGACCACGGCGAGCACCACGAGTGACAGGGCCGCGATTTGGGTGCGCTTGAGCTTTTCCTTCAGGATCACCGCGCCAAGCAGGATCGAGAACAGCGGATTGATGAAATAGCCCAGCGCCGTGTCGAGCGCGTGCCCCGTGCCGATCGCCCAGACATAGATGCCCCAGTTGACGCTGATCAGGGTCGCGGTCACGGCGGCCATGCCGAGCATGCGCGGATTGCGGATTGCTTTCTTTAAGTCATCCGTGCGCTTCAGCACGATCAGGAGCAGACCTGCGACCGGGACGGACCAGAGGATGCGATGCGCGATCACTTCGGCCGGCGAAATATGCGAAAGCGCCTTCATGTAGAGCGGCAGGAAACCCCAGAGCAGATAGGCGGAGAGCGCAAACAGGAAGCCGTTGAGGCTGTCCTTGTTCTCGGCGGGGGCAGAGGCATCGGCCATGGTGTTTCCTGACTTTTGTTATGCTTTGGAAACGGCCATACGCCTGCCGGGTTGCGCGCGCAAATTCATTTGCGTGAAGGATCCTTCATCCGGCGCGATCAGTGGCGTGCAACCGATCGGTTCCGGCGGGGAAGCGGCAAGTCTCCCCAGCATCTGCGTCTCAGGAAACACGCCCGTGCTTGGCCAGGAAGTCCAGCATCACGCGAATGCGTGCCGGTAGGTGGCCTCCCTGGCCGACATAGACGGCGTGGAAGGGTTCGCTGAGCCGGGTCCGTGGATCATCGAGTACCGTCACCAGCCGACCGGCCTTCAGGTCCTCGGCCACGGTGAACTGGGCGAGCTGTACGAGACCGGCCCCGCCGATGGCAAAGTGTCTGAGCGCTTCGCCGTCGCTGGCACTGACCCTTCCGACCACGGGCACCTGAACGATTGTCTCGCCGTCCGGCGCGGACCATTCCCGTCGAGCCCGCACATAGCCGAAGCCGAGCCGGTTGTGGCGCTCCAGATCAGATGCGGTTTCTGGAACCCCGTGGCGTGCCAGATAGGCGGGCGACGCAACGATGAGCAGCGGCGTTTCGCCGAGCTTTCGGGCCACCAGGCTGGAATCGCGCATGGTGCCTGCGCGGATGGCGATGTCGGCCTGTTCTGCGAGCAGGTCAATGACGAGATCTGTCTGGGCGACTTCGACTGAAATGCCCGGATAGGTTTCCAGGAAAACCGCCAACAGCGGCGCCAGGACATGGGTGCCATAGGCCGCGCTGGTATTGATGCGGATCAAGCCACGGGGATCGTCGAGATTGGCCGCACTTCGCTCGGCCTCCTCCATGTCCGCGAGGATCCGAACAGACCGCTCGTAGAAGGATCGACCCTCTGGTGTGAGCAGCAGCTTGCGCGTGGTGCGGTTGACCAATCGCGTGCCGAGTCGCGCCTCGAGCCGCGCGACCAGTTTGCTGACGGCCGACGGTGTCATGCGAAGATACCGCGCGGCGGCTGAAAATCCGCCTTGTTCGACCACCTGCACGAACACTTCCATTTCGCCGGAACGGTTGATGTCCTGCCTTGCCATTGTGAATTCATTTCATGAATGTTGTGCTTCAACGAAGACTATTTCATCGAGCGCAGGCTGTCTATCTGAGGTGCATCCAAGTCAATAGGAATGCATCTCAATGCCTCTCGCTCTCTATGCCCTGACCGTCGGTGCCTTCGGCATCGGCGTCACAGAATTCGTCATCATGGGCTTGCTCATCGATGTCAGCGGCGATCTCGGTGTCTCCATCGCGGCAGCCGGCATGCTCATTTCCGGTTATGCACTGGGCGTGGTCTTCGGCGCACCGATCCTGACCGTTCTGTCCAGCCGTTGGCCACGCAAGACCGTGCTCATCGCGCTGATGGTGATATTCACCATCGGCAATATCGCCTGTGCGCTGGCACCCAACTACGAGACCCTCATGGCGGCAAGGCTGCTTGCCGCTCTGTCGCATGGCACCTTTTTCGGTGTCGGTTCCGTCGTCGCGACGGGTCTTGTGGCGCCGGAGCGCCGCGCATCCGCGATCGCCATCATGTTCACCGGCCTGACGGTCGCCAATATCGCAGGCGTTCCCTTCGGAACCTGGCTCGGCCAGGAATATGGATGGCGCACCACATTCTGGGCCGTCGCCGTGGTGGGTGTCGCCGCACTTGCCGTACTTGCGATCTTCCTGCCCCGCGATGACAGCAAGCCAGAACCTCAGGACTGGCGCTCGGATCTTGCCACGATGGCACGCCCCCAGGTGCTGGCCGGGCTTGCGATCACGGTACTCGGTTATGCCGGCGTCTTCACGGTCTTCACCTATATCGCGCCTGTTCTGACCCAGGTGACGGGCTTTTCAGACGCTGCCGTATCGCCGATCCTTCTGGTCTTCGGGGTCGGCCTGATCATCGGCAATCTCGTCGGCGGCAGACTGGCCGACCGCAATCTCGACCGGTCCATCTTGCTGACGCTCGCCGCTCTGAGCCTCTCCCTCCTGGTCATGGCTTTTGTCCTGCCGGAAAAGGGCTTGATGGTCGCGATGGTCGGTCTGGTCGGCGCCGCAGGTTTCGCCACGGTCGCACCGCTTCAGATGCGGGTCCTCGAAAAGGCGCAAGGTGCGGGCCAGGCGCTGGCCTCCAGCTTCAACATCGCGGCCTTCAATCTCGGCAATGCCATCGGCGCCTGGGGCGGCGGTCTGGCCATCGACCATGGCCCGGGACTTTCAGCCCTGCCACTGGTGGCGGCGGCATTCCCGATCGCAGCCCTGTTGCTGTTTTTCGCAGCCCAGCGCTACGAGCACAGAGGTCAGAGCCGCGAGCGGATCGCAGCCTGACGGCGAAGCTCTTACTCAGCCGCGATCTGGCCCGCCAGTTCGCGGTTTTTCATCAGCTTGTAGACGATCGAATCCATCAGTGCCTGAAAGGAAGCGTCGATGATGTTTTCTGAGACGCCCACTGTCCACCAGCGGGCGCCGGTGGCGTCGGTGGATTCGATGAGAACGCGGGTGATGGCCTCCGTGCCACCGTTGAGGATGCGCACCTTGTAATCCGCCAGTTCGAGATCCAGGATTTCACCCTGATACTTGCCGAGATCCTTGCGCAGCGCAATATCGAGCGCATTGACCGGCCCGTCGCCCTCGGCAACCGACATCACCGTCTCGCCATCGACCAGCACCCGGACGACCGCTTCCGACACCGTCTTCAGCAGCCCATGACTGTCGAAGCGGCGCTCGACCATCACCCGGAAACTCTCGACCGCGAAGAAATCCGGCACGGTGCCGAGCGTCTTCAACGCCAGAAGTTCGAAGCTCGCATCCGCGCCTTCATAGGCATAGCCCAGCGCTTCGCGTTCCTTGACGACAGAGATCAGCGTATCGAGTTTCGGATCGTCCTTGGCAACCGTGATGCCGCGGCGCTTCAGTTCGTTGAGGAAGTTGGCCTTGCCGCCCTGGTCGGAGACCATGACCTTGCGGAAATTGCCGACACTTTCGGGCTCGACATGTTCGTAGGTCTTCGGATCCTTGAGCAGCGCCGAGGCATGGATACCGGCCTTGGTGGCGAAGGCGGAGGCGCCGACATAAGGGCTCTGGTGATGCGGCGAGCGGTTGAGAAGCTCGTCGAAGGCGCGCGACAGACGGGTCAGACCGACCAGCTTCTCCCGGTCGATCGACATCTCGAAGCGCGATGCATAGGTTTCCTTCAGACAGAGCGTCGGGATGATGGTGACGAGGTCGGCATTGCCGCAGCGCTCGCCGATGCCGTTGAGCGTGCCCTGGATCTGGCGCGCGCCCGCTTCAACCGCAGCGAGGGAATTTGCGACCGCCTGGCCGGTGTCGTTATGCGCATGGATGCCGAGCGAGGAACCGGGAATGCCGGATGCGATCACCGCAGACACGATCTCGCGGATCTCCGGCGGCTGCGTGCCACCATTGGTGTCGCAGAGCACCACCCAGCGGGCTCCCGCCTCGTAAGCCTCCTTGGCGCAGGCCATCGCATAGTCCGGATTGGCTTTGTAACCGTCGAAAAAATGCTCGCAGTCAACCATGGAAAGCTTGCCCGCCGCGACCACGGCCTTGACGCTATCGCGGATGCTTTCGAGGTTTTCCTCATTCGTGCAGCCGAGCGCCACCTTCACATGATAGTCCCAGCTCTTCGCCACCAGACAGACGGCATCCGCCTTGGACTGGATGAGCTGGCTCAGGCCCGGATCGTTGGAGGCAGAAACGCCGGCGCGCTTGGTCATGCCGAAGGCGACGAAGCCGGCCTTCTGCGTGCGCTTTCTGGAGAAGAATGCCGTGTCGGTGGGGTTCGCGCCGGGATAGCCGCCTTCGATGAAGTCGATGCCGAACTCGTCCAGCATCGTCGCGATGGCGATCTTGTCCTCGACTGAAAAGTCGATGCCCGGTGTCTGCTGGCCGTCACGCAGCGTTGTGTCGAACAGGGTGATCTTTTCAAGCGTCATGCGAGTGCCCCTCCGGCATGCCAGTTCAGTTCTTTCCCGCAAACCGATCCGTCGCCCGGATCAGCTGGTCGAGGATCCCAGGCTCGAGAAACGCGTGGCCCGCTCCCTCGATCAGATGGAAATCTGCCTTCGGCCAGGCCTTGTGCAAAGCCCAGGCATACTTGGCCGGGCAGGGCATGTCGTAGCGGCCATGGATGATCACGCCGGGAATGTCCCGGAGCTTGTCGGCATCGCGCAGGAGCTGCCCTTCCTCAAGCCAGCCGGCATGGACGAAGAAGTGGTTTTCGATGCGTGCAAAGGCCAGCGCAAAATCGGCATCGTAGAAGTGGCCGGAATAATCAGGGTTCGGCAGGAGCGTGATGGTCTCGCCCTCCCAGGTGCTCCAGGCGACGGCGCAGCGCAACTGCTCCTCGCGGTCGGTGCCGGTCAGACGCCGGCGATAGGCGGCCATCATCTCGTGGCGTTCGTTATCCGGGATCGGGGCAACGAACCGCTCCCACTTGTCCGGGAACATCTCGGAGACGCCGAACTGGTAGTACCAGTCGAGCTCAGCCCTGGTCAGCGTGTAGATGCCGCGCAGCACGAGCTCAGAGACGCGCTGCGGATGCGTTTCCGCATAGGCGAGCGCCAGCGTCGAGCCCCAGGAGCCGCCGAAGACGAGCCATGTTTCGACGCCCATCATCTCGCGCAGGCGTTCGATATCCGCGACGAGATGCCAGGTGGTGTTGGCTTCGATCGAGGCATGCGGGGTCGACTTGCCGCAACCGCGCTGGTCGAACAGGATCACATCGTAAAGCGCCGGATCGAAGAGGCGGCGCTGCGAAGGGCTGGTTGCGCCGCCAGGGCCGCCATGCAGGAACACTGCCGGCTTGGCGCCCTTTGTACCGATGCGCTCCCAGTAAACCCTGTGGCCGTCGCCGACATCGAGCATGCCGGTCTCGAAGGGTTCGATGTCGGGATAGAAGCCACGCAATTCGCTCGTCATGTCAAATGTCCTTCTTCGGTGGCCAGGCCGCCGTATCGTGATCGGGATGCTGCCGCGATGTGGCGGCGATCCCGGCATTTCCCGCCGGAAGGTCCGAACGGTCCGTCGGTTTTTCGGAAAGGGAAAAGAGTTTGTCGAACCAGGAGACGCGACTTTCGACGCCGTCCTGCGAGATGGGCTCGGCGAGGTTCGGCTTGTCGAGGCTGCCGATCGTCACACTGATATAGGGCGAGCCTTTGGTGCGGAAGAAGAGCGGCGTACCGCAGTCCTTGCAGAAGCCGCGTCCGCACCGGTCCGATGACTGGAACCAGCTCGGTTCGCCGCGCATCAGCAGGAAATCCTCCTGCCTGGAGCCCGCAAGCGCCATGAAAACATTGCCGCTCGCCTTCTGGCACATGCGGCAGTGGCAGATATGCGGATAGCCGAGCTCGCCCGCGATCTTGTAGCGGATCGCGCCGCACTGACAGCCGCCGGAATGCACCTGTCGGGTCATTGGTCATCCTCCGGTGGCCATATCGTCGTGTCATGGTCGGGATGCTGGAAGCTCTCGATCGAGGCGAAGAACGCCTCCATGTCAGGGCTGGTGAAGGCCGGTTTGTCGAACAGTTGGTCAATCCACGGCAGGCGCTGGTGATGGTTCACCTGGATCTGCGGCTCGAAATGCTCCGGGTGGTCGAAGGCGCCGATCGCCAGCTCGACGCCATTCGGATGCTGATAGGTGAGCGGCGTGCCGCATTTGGCGCAGAAGCCGCGCTTGACCTTCGCAGACGAGCGATAAAGCATCGGCTGTCCGCGCGTCCAGGTCAGATGCGCCTGGTCGGCGGTGACGAAGGCGCCGAAGAAGGAGCCGAACTGCTTCTGGCACATGCGGCAATGACAGATCGACGGCCGTCCGAGCTTCGATGCCTGGAACCGGATCGCGCCGCATTGGCAGCCGCCGCTATGAAACTCGCTCATCCGGTCTTCCTCACTGCATCGTCATGTAGACGGTAACGCCGATAATCACCGCGGCAATCAAGGCACCCTTGGCGATCAGGCCATAGAGCAGCCATTTCGGCATCTTGGTGTTGGGGTTCGGCTGGGTCATGCAGCTACCGCTTGACCTCCCATGTCGTCACCCGATCGCCGGTCTCCTTGTCCTTGCCGTCCTTGAGCTGGATGCCCTTGGCGGCGAGCTCGTCACGGATGCGGTCCGCCTCGGCGAAATTCTTCGCTTTGAGCATTTCAAGACGCATATCGACGAGCGCCTGGACGGCGGCGGAGAAGTCGTCGCTCAGCTCTGCCTTCTTCGGTGCAACACCCAGGAGGGCTGCCGAGGCGGCGAACAGAGATAGCTTCGACGGGTCCGCATTGGCCGCCTGGGCGAGCGCATGAACCGCCTGAACGGCAGCAACCGTATTCAGATCGTCCGAGAGTGCCTCAAGAACCGATGCATCCGGTGCCGTGTCCCCGGCGTCACCCGCTGGCCACTTCGCCAGCAGCCGCTCCGCCTCCTCCAGCCGCTTCACCGAAAAGTCGATCGGCTCGCGGTAATGCGTCATCAGCATCGCAAGCCTGAGAACCTCGCCCGGCCACTTGCGCCCGCCAAACTTCTCCGTCGCAAGCAACTCGTTGATCGTGACAAAATTGCCCTCCGACTTCGACATCTTGCGGCCCTCGACCTGCAGGAAGCCGTTATGCATCCACACCGTCGCCATCAGATCGTTGTCGAAGGCGCAGCAGGACTGGGCGATCTCGTTTTCGTGGTGCGGGAAGATCAGGTCCAGCCCGCCGCCATGGATGTCGAACTGGTGCGGCTTGGCCTTCGCCCTGGGAGACAACCGGTCCTTGATCTCTTCCCAGAGATAGCGGTCGGCCATGGCAGAGCATTCGATATGCCAGCCGGGACGGCCATGGATCGGATAAACAGTCTTTTCGAAGGTGAAGCTCGCGGGCCAGCCGGGTTCGGTGTCGGCGGACTGCTTCCACAACACGAAATCGGCCGGGTTCATCTTGTGGTTCTCGACCGCGACACGCGCGCCCGCCTGCTGGTCCTCGAGCTTGCGCTTCGACAGCATGCCGTAATCCGCCATTGAGGCGGTCGAAAACAGCACTTCGTGGCCCTCCGAGCCTTGCGCCACATAGGCATGGCCCATGTCGAGCAGGCGCTGGATGATCACGATCATCTGGGGAATGTTGTCGGTGGCGCGCGGTTCGACGGTCGGCTTCAGGCAGCCGAGCGCCGCCACATCCTCGTGGAACTGGCTTTCCGTCTTGCCGGTCACGGCCCGGATCGCCTCGTTGAGGCTCATCGAACCATCGCCAATCTGGCCGCCGAAATCGCGCAATGCCCGCGCGTTGATCTTGTCGTCGACGTCGGTGATGTTGCGCACATAGGTGACCTTGTCCGCACCATGGATGTGGCGCAGCAGCCGGTAGAGCACGTCGAAGACGATGACGGGGCGCGCATTGCCGATATGGGCGAAGTCGTAGACGGTCGGCCCGCAGACATACAGGCGCACATTGTCGGGGTCGATCGGCTCGAAATCGACCTTCTCGCGTGTGAGCGTGTTGTAAAGCTTGAGGCCGCCAGCCATGTGAAACTCCCAGAATGAATGGACCCGGCTGGACCGGGTCGTTTGTCATCTGGGTCTATGCAGGAGACGAAAACGGCCAGGCCAGCGAAGCGCTAGCGAATAATGGTCCCGCAAATGATGCAGAGGCTCGTTTTCATGACGCGCTTTATGGCGCGCGTCGCGATTTTGGTCAAGGGCAGTCGGCGTGTGCCCCGATATGGAGGTCCGGAGTGCCTCGCTCCTGACGGACTTTGGGGAATTAAGGCTTTCTCAACGGAAATACCCCAATTCTAGGGGGAATTTTCCCGCCCTCGGAGATGATCTTCGGCATGGACCAGACGCTGCATCTGCCCACCATCATGGTCGTCCATGCGGTGATCATAATGATTTCCACCCTGGCTACGATCTACATGTGGTTGCGTTATCGCGGCAGTCACGTGCTTCCAATCCTCGTGGCCGCAGGTCTTGCCGGCTGTGCCGCCATGCTCCTTCATGCAAATCGCGGCACTTTGCCACTCACCCTTTCGTCCGGATTGGGAATCGGCCTCGGCATTCTCGCCGTCGGCCTCTTTTGGCAGGCGGTGGTTGTCTTCGAAGGCGGGCGCCTGTCGATTGCAAAGGCCTCTGCGGGTGGGCTCGCGTGGATCCTGCTTTGGTTCACGCCAATGCTGCAGAATTCGATCGAAGCCCGGGCCGCGACATTGTCTCTGCTCCTGGCCGGCTATTGTTTCCTGACGGCGCAGCTAACCCTGGTGCGCGCAAAGCACGAACCGCTGCCTTCGCGGTCGATTGCGGCAACCACAGCCGGCTTGCGTGGCCTGCTGTGGCTGGCGGCCGTGCCGCTTAGTGTCTTCGTTGCTCCGCCCTATGCCGAGGATGGAAGCACGGCACAGTGGTTCGCACTCGTCACTCTGGCGAACTCCATGCTGAATATCCTCTCGCTGGTCTCGCTGCTGGTCATTGCCAAGGAGCGCGACGAGCGGCGCTATCGGCTGGCCTCCGAGCGTGACCCCCTCACCAATCTCCCGAACCGCCGCACCTTCGTGACCGAGGCCGCCGAAATGCTCCACGAAGCCGAAGGCGGCGCGAGCCTCCTGCTCTTCGATATCGATCATTTCAAGTCGGTGAACGATACCCATGGTCATGCAGCCGGCGACCAGGTCCTCCTCGCCTTCTCGCATGCCATCGACCAGCGCATGCCGAAGGGCTGGCTTTTTGCCCGGATCGGCGGCGAGGAGTTCGCCTGCCTCATGCCACGCATGAGCGCGCAACAGGCGGTCGCGGTCGCCGAAAATCTCCGCCTCGCCATTGCCGACATGGCGATGCCGGGCTTGGGCGCTTTGCGGATTGCGGTGAGCATAGGCGTCTGTGAAGCGACGCAACGGGGAACGGGACTCGACACAATGCTCGCCAGTGCGGACGCTGCCCTTTACCGCGCCAAGGCGGATGGTCGCAATTGCGTACGGCTCTACGAGCCCGCGACCCTGCTTGTCGAAACGGGCCAATCGATTGCGCTGGCCGATCCGCAGCCGCGCCTGGGACTGGCGCGCATCCGGCGACGCTCTGCCTGATCAGGTCGCAGTCCGCGGCAAGCGCAGGAGACCCAGCACCAGCGCACAGCCGAGGATGATCACGACGCCCCCGAAGAGTTGCACCGTCGTCAAGGCCTCGTCCAGCACCAATGCACCAACAAGCACTGCGACCACGGTGACGGCAAACTCGACGCTGATCGCCGCCGTCGCCCCGATGCTTTTGACCAGGCTGAAGTAGAGAACATAGGTGAGGGCGCTCATCAGCGCCGCCAGCGCCACGAGATAGAGATAATCCAAGGCGACCGGTGTGCCCGGCACGGGCACGAACCAGAGAAGTGGCAGCGTCAGCATGCCACCGGCGATGAAGGAGCCGATGGTCACTTCCCAGGGGCCGGTGCCGGAAAGATGCCGGCTGGCATAATTACTGCCAAAGGCGGCGGAAAAGGTCGAGCCGATCATCGCGAAGCAGCCGAGCAGGAACCCACCGGTGACGGGCACGGCCGGAAAGCCGACCAG